>JAJPHA010000094.1 GCA_021325475.1 Rhodanobacteraceae bacterium
CTGCTTTCGAGGTGTTTCTTGGTTACTTCTTTGCACCAGCAAAGAAGTGACCCGCTGTCCGAAGGACAGCGGAAGCTTTGCTCTGGCCAGCAAAGAAGTGACCCGCTGTCCGAAGGACAGCGGAAGCTCTGGCTGTCGAAAGTTACCCGCTCCACCGCAGGTGGAGCGGAAGCTCTTGCTTTGCAGAACCAACAGTACCCAAGCCGGGCCGAGCGGAAGCTCTGCTCTAGCGGCGGGAGAAGGGAACCGCCTGCTGAGGTTCGACGCTTATCAGGTGGTTCGTTGAGCCCCCTTGAGTCAGGGGGGGCGAAACAACCGAGGCTACATCCTCCGTTTGTTCAGGGATTGCCTCAACGGTTCTGACTGTAGAACGCGCGGAATCCGGGCGAGAACAGGGTCGCGTCGGGTTGCGTGCGCGCATCGAGCGCGCGTGCGGCGCGCACGTCGGCGCTGGCACCGTTGAGCAGTTGCGCATCGCCATCCAGCCGCGACAGCGTGTACCGCGACGCCGCGCGCACGAGATAGGCGTGGAAGCGCGCACGCGCATCCGCGTAGGCATCCGGATTGATCCGCGCCACCTCGGCATAGCGGCCGGCGAGATAATCCTCGAACGCCTGCACCAGCGGTTGCGGCGGCTCGTTCTTCGCCGCCACCGGCGGTTTCTCGACGGGCGGCTTCTCCACCGGCGGCTTTTCGACGGCCGGTTTCTCCACCGGCGGCGGCGCGGTGTTCTTCGCCACGGTCTTCGTCGACTCCGGCGGCTTGGCCGGCGGCGGCGCGGACTCCGGTGGCCGCGACTCCGGCGGCGGCGTGGCTGGTTTGGCGGTCGCGAGTTTCTTCTCGCAGCTCGGCCGCGCTTCGTCCTCGGCCGCGCGCGCCTCCTCGACGATCGGCAGCACGCCGCGATTGGCCGGATCGTTCCACTGCTTGAGCGCGGTTTCGCAGTCGCCGAGCTTGAATGCGGCGAGACCGAGATAGTGCTGCGGCAGATACGGCTTGTAGACCTGGCCGTACAGGCGCAGGCGCGCGGCGGGCTCGGGATGTTCCTCGAGCGCCTGCTGCATCAGCGTGCGCGCCTCGGCGTAGTTGCCGTCCTCGAACGCGCGCAGCCCGTGCGCGTAGGTGTCCTTGTAATCGGCGTGCGCCACCGACGCGGCGATCGACGCCAGCGCCGCCGTCGCCCACCGGCATGCCTTACCAGCCCGCACGCGCGAAATACTCCCTGGCCGAGATCGTCGGGAACGACGCGCTCGCCACCACGCGCTTGCGCGCCTCGACCTTGGCGATCACCTGTACCGGCTTGGCCGCCTGCGGGTGACGGAAGGTGATGCGGTAGCTGCCGGCCGGCAGCGTCAGCACCAGCGGCGTGCTGGTGTCGGCGGGCAGGGTCACCGGTTGACGGTTGGCGTCCTGCACCGCCTCGACGTTGCCCCACGGATAGGCGTTGAGCACCAGTTCGCCGCGCTCGGCTTCCAGACGCGCCTGTTCGGCGGCGGCGACCTTGCTGCGCAGTCCCGGCAGCGCGGCGAGGAGTTCGGCATAGGCGCGGTCGGCGGCGAGCGGCTGCGCCGGTTCGCGCAGCCACGCCGCGAGCGCATCGAAATCGCGGGTCGTGGTGGCCGCCTGCAACTGCGCGCGCAAGGCTTCGATCAGGCGCGAGCGCAAGGCGAGCGTCTCGGGGTCCTTGGCGTCGCCGGCGAGCAGCGCGGCGAGATCCTTCGCCGCGGCGCGCCACTGCTCGAGGCTCGGCGTGGCGCCGGCGAGCACCTTGGCGATGCGCTCGCGCGTGGCGCGGGCCTCGGCCGCCGCCCGTTCCGCGGCGAGCTCGCTCTGCAACTTCGCGGCGAGCGCGGCGAGCGCGGCATCCTGGGCGAACACCTTGCGCGAGGCCTCGACCATCGCCAGCGCCGCGCCGGCATCGCTTTGCGCGCGAGCCCTGGCCGCCTCGGCGATGCGCGCTGGCAATTCGGCGAGCAATTGTCTGGCATCGGCGTTGCCCGGATCGAGCGCGAGCACGGCCTGCAGCGCGGCGTGAGCGTCGTCTTTCGCCGGCGGCACGAAGCGCTGCTCGGCGATCGCCTGGCGCGCCGCGCCCAGCGTCTCCGCGATCCGGCTGGCGCGTTCGCCCAGGCGCTGCTGGATCTCGGTCTGGAACGCGAGCGCCTCGATCAGATCCGGCGCCACCTTGAGCGCGAGGTTGGCGCGGTCGAGCGCACGCGCCGACTGGCCGGCGCCGTCGAGCCGGTGCGCCTCGGCGAGCAGCGCACGCGCCAGCGCCGCGGCGAATTCGCCGACGCGGCGATCGTCGCCCGCCTGCGCCTGCAGTTCGCCGAGCGTCTCGTAGGCGTTGTCGCCGCCCGGTTCGGCCAGATGTCCGGCCCGCAGTTGCTGGTTGCCACGCTGGATCAGCGCGGCGATGGTCTTCTCCGCCTGCTGCTTCTTCTGCGCCGCCTCGGCCTCGCCGCGCAGCGCGGCGAACGCCGGCTCGGCGCCGAGGTACGGCGTGAGTTTGGCGAGCGCCTCGAGTGCCCGGTCCGGCTCGCCGGCGGCGAGCGCCTTGCGCGGCGCCTCGAGCTGCTCGGCGACCAGCGCCTCGAGCCGCTTGGTCGTCTCGGCGTCGTCGGGCAGCAACTGATGCACCTGTCGGAGCAGCGGATATGCGCCGTTGTCGCCGAAGATGCGCCCGGCCTGGCGGGCGGCGTCCGCGCGCTGGGTGAGATCGCGCGCCTGGCTGCGCAGCGCGGCGAGCTTGCGCGCCTCGGCGATTTCGCCGGCGAGCTTGCGCAGCGCGGCGTCGTCGGGCCGCATCAACAACGCCTGGTTGTCGAGTTCCGCCGCCTCGTCCGCCTTGCCTGCGGCCAGCGCCTGGCGCGCCTGGTCGGCCAGCGTGCCGGCGATGCGTTCGAGCAGCGCCTGCGCCTTGGCGTTGTCGGGATCCTTCTGTTGCACCTTCTGCAGGTACGCGAACGCGCTGTCCTCGGCGGGCGCGACCAGTTGATTGGCGGCGATGCGCTGTTCGGCGCGATCGAGCCAGAACAGCACCAGATCCTGCTCGTCCTTGCTCAAGCCGCCGTGGCCGCGCAGCGCGAGCCAGGCCCCGAGCGCGATCAGCACCACGCCGGCCGCGGTGGTGAGCCACACCCACGCCGGCGCGCGCGGCCGCGTCGCCGGCGGCGGTATCGCCGTCGGCGACGGCGTCGACCGCGGCGTGACCGGCAGACCGCCGAGCAGCGAATCGCGCAGGCCGCCACCGGTGGGTGTGCTGGTGGCGAAGCCGAGCGCGCGCAGTTGTTCCGACGAGCTCAGGCCGGGATCGAGCTTGAGCCGGGTCAGCAGCGTGTCGCTGTGGATCAGGCGCGACTTCAGATCCTGCGAGAACTCCTTCATGCCGGGGTAGCGTTCGTCGCGCGACTTCGCCAGCATGCGGTCGAGCACCGGCTGGAACGCGGCGAACTCCGGCGGCAGCGGCGGCGGCGGCTGGGTCAGGTGCGCCATCAGCACCGAGATCGGCGTGTCGCCGCGGAACGGCGGCGCGCCGGCGAGCAATTCGTAGAAAAGTATCCCGAGGCTGTAGAGATCGGCGCGTCCGTCCACCGGCTGGCCGTTGATCTGCTCCGGGCTCATGTAGGTGGGCGTGCCGACGAGCATGCCGGTCTGGGTCAGGCGCGTGGCCGAGCCGTCCTGGTAGCGGGCGATGCCGAAGTCGGTGAGCACCGGCGTGGCCGGGTCGCGGAACATGATGTTGGCCGGTTTCAGATCGCGGTGCACCACGCCGTGGGCGTGGGCGAAATCCAGCGCGGAGGCGATCTGCACGATCACCGACACCGCATCCGCCAACGACAGGCCGCTGCGCATGCGGTCGGAGAGCGTGCCGCCCTCGAGATACTCCATGCTGATGTAGGCGATCGACTCGTTGCTGACGATGTCGTACACCGCCACGATATTGCGGTGCGGCAGCTTGGCCATCATGCGGCCTTCGAGCAGGAAGCGCCGTTCGGCCTGCAGCACGTCGGCCGACGCCGAATCGCCGCTGCGGCGCATGACCTTGATCGCCACCTTGCGGTCGAGCGAGCGCTGCAGCGCCAGATACACCGTCGACATGCCGCCGGCGCCCAACTGGCGGAGGATCTCGTACCCGGGAATCTGGATGAAGCCGTTGGCCATCGGCGCTCGCCCCCGTGGCGGCATCATAACATCGGCGGGCGTCGCCGATTCAGGCGCGCGGCAGGGTCAGGCTCACGGTCAGCCCGCCGCCCTCGCGGTTGGCGATGGCGATGCGTCCGCCGTGCGCCTCGGCGATTTCGCGCGCCAGCGCCAGGCCGAGACCGGTGCCGCTGCGCTTGGTCGAATAGAACGGCAACAGCGCGTTGGCCAGTACGGTTTCGCTCATGCCGCTGCCGCGGTCGCGCACCTCGATGCGCACCTCGGCGCCGCGCTCGATCACTTGCAGTTCGACCGCCGCGGCCGGACTGCCGGACTCGTGCGCGTTCTTGAGCAGATTGATCAGCGCCTGCTCGATCTGGGCGCGATCGAATCGACCGGTCGCCGGCGGCGGTGTCGTCAGCACGAACGCTTGCTGCCGCGCCAGCTGCGCGAGGAACTCGTCCCACGCCACCGCTTCCGGTCGCGGCTGCGGCAGCCGCGCGAAGCGCGCGTAGCCGCGGATGAAGGCGTCGAGATGGCGCGCGCGTTCGGCGATGGTGTCGAACACCGGCAGCAGGCGCGCGGTGTCGCCCTGCCGGGCCAGCTCGCGGCCGGAGTGGGCGAGCGAGGAGATCGGCGCCAGCGAATTGTTGAGTTCGTGGCTGATGACGCGGATCACCTTCTTCCAGGTCTGCACTTCCTGGCGGTTGAGCTCGCGGGTCAGGCGCTTGATCAGCAGCATGCGGTGCGGCCGGCCGTGCAGGCGGAAATCGCGCTGCGACAGATGGAACGTCTCCTCCTCCTGGCCGATCCGCACCGAGAACAGGCCGTCGCGGCGCGCCTCCAGCAATTGCCGCAGCGACGGCGGACAGCCGGCGGCGACCTCGGCGAAGGGCAGGCCGACCATGGCGCGGCCGTCGTTGAGCAGGCTGCGCGCGGCGAGGTTCGCGAGCACGAGGCGCTCGTGCGCATCGACCAGCAGCAGCGCCGTGGGCGAGTTCTGCACCACCGTGTCGAGCAGCAGTTCGCGCTGGAACAGGTTCTGGCGCTCGCCGCGCAGGACTCGGCCGAGCTCGTTGTGCACGCGCACCAGATCGCCGAATTCGTCGCGCCGGTTGGTGACGAGCGAGACGCTGAAGTCGCCGTCGCGGAAACTCGCCACGCTGCCCGCCAGTGCGCGCAGCAACGCGGCGAGCGGCGCGCACACCGCGCGCGCGACCGCCAACGCCGCCGGCAGCAGCACGAGCAGGGCGAGTGCCGCGCCGAGCCACGCCGATTCCAGCCGGATCGCCAGCGCGGCCGCGGCCGCGGCGCCGCCGACCAGCGCGCCGCCGAGCAGGGCGGCGAGTTTGCCTTCGAGCGAGGTCAGGCGCATCGTGCGGGGCCCGCGACGGGAGGCGCCCATCCTACCCGAGGCGATCAGGCCGCGCCGCCGATGCCGAACTTCTCGATGCGCCGGTACAGCGCCTGGCGCGACAGCCCGAGATCGGCCGCGGCCTGGCTGATCACGCCATTGGCACGCGCCAGCGCCGACTCGATCGCGGCGCGATCGGGCTCCGGCGGCGCGGGTCGCGGCGCCGGCGCGCGCGCGACCAGGCCGAGATCGGCGGCCTGGATCACGCCGTCGCGGCACAGCAGGCGCGCGCGCTGGATCGCGTTCTTGAGCTCGCGCACGTTGCCCGGCCAGTGGTAGTCGAGCAAGGCGGCGCGCGCATCCGGCGCCAGCGTGGCCTGGCCGCCGAGGAAATGTTCCGCCAGCGGGATCACGTCGTCGCTGCGCTCGGAGAGCGGCGGCAACCGCAGTTCGATGACGTTGAGCCGGTAGTAGAGGTCCTCGCGGAAGCGGCCGTCGCGGATCATGCCGGGCAGATCGGCGTTGGTCGCTGAGATCACGCGCACCTTGACCTTGCGCGTCTTGCTCGAACCCAGGCGCTCGAACTGGCCGGTCTCGAGGATGCGCAACAGCTTCATCTGTCCGGACAGCGGCAGGTTGCCGATCTCGTCCAGCAACAGCGTGCCGCCGTCGGCGAGCTCGAAACGGCCCTCGCGCGCCTTGATCGCGCCGGTGAACGCGCCCGCCTCGGCGCCGAACAGCTCGGCCTCGATCAGCTCGGACGGCAGCGCGCCGCAGTTGACGATCAGGAACGGGCCGGATTTCACCGCCGAGTTGTAGTGCACGATCTCGGCGATGCGCTCCTTGCCGGCGCCGTTCGGGCCGGTGATCAGCACCGGCACGTCGGCCCGCGCGACCTGGCAGGCGAGCTCGATCAGGCGCTCCATCGCGCTCGAGGCGAACACCACGCCGCGCAGGTCGTAGCGGCTTTCCAGCGCGTGACGCTGCGCGCGCCGTTCGCCGCGCAGGCGCGCGACCTCGCGGGTGCTCTCGGCCAGCTCCAGCAGATTCTCCACCGCGGCGAGCAGCTTGGTGTCGTCCCATGGTTTCGACAGGTAATCGGCGGCGCCCGCCTTGACCAGCTCGACCGCGGTCGGCAGGTGCGTCCAGGCCGTGAGCAGGATCACCGGCAAGTCGGGGTGGCGTTCGCGGATCGCGCGGAACAGGGCCACGCCCTCCTCGCCGGAGGTGGTGTCGGCGCGGAAATTCATGTCCTGCACCACCAGATCCACGCGCTCGCGCTCGAGCGCGGCCAGGCCCTCGTCGGGCGCAGCGGCGTGCAGCGTGCGGATCTCGCGCAGGCTGAACAGGATCTCCAGCGCGGTCACCACCGCCGGGTTATCGTCGACGACGAGTACGGTGCGCATGCGCGCATTGTGACGGATTCGACCGCGCATGGGCGAAGTGGATGCCGCCCGGCGCGATTTGGTTGCGGCATCGTCGCGCGCGGCCGGCGGTCAGCGCGAGCCGGCTGGACAACACGAGCACGCCGAGCCTGCGCACCACGTCACACGCTGCGCGTGACGACCGCCGGCGGCACGCGCGCGGCGCGCGTGGCCGGTCCGAGCACGGCGAGCTGGCCGAGCGCCCACAGGCACAGGCAGCCGACCGGCACGTAGTACCACGGCAGCAGCCGGGCCTGGTAGTGGGTCAGCAGCCACAGGCTGAAACCGTAGGCGAGCAGCGTGCCGAACACGAGGCCGCCGCTGGTGATCAGGAAATTCTCGGTGAGGAAGTAGCGCAGGATCGCGCCGCGCGTCGCGCCGAGCGCGCGCCGCGTGCCGATCTGCTTGGTGCGCTGGGTGACCCAGAAACTCGCCATGCCGACGATGCCGAGCGCGGTGATCGCGAGCAGCGCGACGATCACCACGCCGAGGATGATCATCATGGCGCGGTCGTTGGCGTAGGCTTCGCGGCGCGTCTGCTCGACCGTGCGGATCCGGCCGATGATGCGGCTGCGGTTGGATTCGGCGAGCTTCTGCTCGACGGTCTTCATCACCTCGTCGCGGCGGCCCGGCTCGGTGCGCACCAGATAGCGCGTCGAATTGCCGTAGGGCATGTGCGCCGGCACCAGCGTCGAGTACTCGACGGTGCGGCTGTCCATCCACGGCTGCTGTAGACGATCGACGATGCCGACGATGGTGCTCGCCGGTGTGTCCTCGTCGAGATGGACCTGCTTGCCGAGCGCATCGCCATCCGGAAACAGCTTGTCGGCCAGCGCCTGGGTGACGATGATCGAGACCGGCGCCAGGCGGTTGCCCATAGTCAGGTCGGCGATTTCCTCTGGCTTGAAGTTGCGGCCCGCGACGAGGTGCGTGCCGAACGCATCGAGCCCCTTGTCGTCGACGAAGTAGATCGCGGTGTCCGCGGTCGCGGTCTTCTGTTTCGGTTGCAGAGTGATGCCGGTGCCCCAGCCGCCGCCGATCATCGGCACGGAGTTGGTCGTGCTGGCGGCGGCCACGCCGGGCAACTGGCGCAGCAACGCGAGGTCCGCGCGCAGCACGGTGAACGGATCGTAGCCCTGACCGAAGCCGTTGCTGCCGAACCAGAACGTGTCGGCCTCGTTCATGCCGCTCGGCCGCTGCATGCGTTCCAGACGTTCGCCGATGATGAACAGCGCGTTGCAGACGATGGCGAGCGTCAACGCCACCTGCAAGCCGATCAGGATCATCGCGACTTTGCTGCGCATCAGCGCGGACAGGATGGGACGGATTTCCATGATTGCTCCTGTTTTTCCCTTCTCCCCTCGGGAGAAGGTGCCCCGAAGGGGCGGATGAGGGTTCGGATTCGGTCCAACTTCACGCCAACGCCGGACCCTCATCCGGCGCTGCGCGCCACCTTCTCCCGGTGGGAGAAGGAACGACTATTGCGTCTTCAACTGCGCCGCGGGTGCGACCTGGCACGCGCGCCAGGTGGGATACAAGCCGGCGAGCAGGGCCGACACGATGGCCAGCGCGATCGTCGTCGCCACCATCGACCAGTCGAGTTGCGCCACGGATTTGTAATCGGCATACAACGCGCGCACCGCGATCAGGCCGAGCACGGTCAGCAGCAGGCCGAGCAGGCCGCCGCTCAGGCCGACCACGCCGGATTCGATCAGGAACTGCGTGAATACGTTGCGCCGGCTCGCGCCGAGCGCGCGGCGCAGGCCGATCTCGCCGGACTTGCGCGTGAACTTGGCCAGCAGCAGGCCGATCGTGTTGACCAGGCACACGGCGAGGAAGGCGAAGCCGAGACCGGTCTGCACCTCGACATCGCGCGAGACGACCTTCTGATCGCGCATCCACTCGGTCACGTCGAGCAGCCGGTTGTTCAACGGCCGCGGGAAGCGACCGAGCTTCTTCTGCTCGCTGACGTAGTCGTCGAGGAAACTCTTGTACTCGGCCAGACGCGCGGGCGAGTCGAGCTCCACCCACATCTGGATCCAGACGCAGTCGGATTCGAGGTAGGCGTCCCAACCGTCGTCCGACGACTTCCAGCAGCTGTTGTTGCCGCTCGAGCGCTGCTTCAGATCGATCGCGGTGGTGAACGGCAGGTAGAACTCGTCCGGTTCGGCGAACGCGCCGTTGGTCAGGTCGTAGTAGCGCGTGCGCAGCTTCCAATCCTTCAGCACGCCGACCACGGTGTAGTCGACGCCGTCCATGCGCACCGTCCTGCCGACGCTGTTCTGGCCGCCGAACAGTTTCTCGTTGATGTCCTTGCCGAGCACGACCACGCGCGCGTGGCCCGCGTCCTGATCGCGATTCCACGGCCCGCCGTGGGCGAACGGCGGCTCGAACATGGCGAAGAAATCCGCATGGGTCACGCGGCCGAGCGCCTGGAACGGCTTGAGCTCGGGATTCTCCGGCTGCACCGGCAGCGACAGCTTGAACATCGCCGCCTGCCGGTCCGCCTTCGCCGCCTGCATCAATGCGACGGCGTCGCGGTAGGTGATCTGGTCCGGCGGGCGGCCGTCGTCGGAATACGGCTGCTCGGCGCTCCAGTTGTCGAGCTGGACGTAGTGCAATTTGTCGCTCTTCCACGGGATCGGATCGCTGCCCATCAGGTGCATCACGGTGAGCGTGGTCATGCTCGCGGCGATGCCGAGCGCGATGCCGAACACCATCAGCGCGGTGAGCACCGGGTTGCGCTTGAGGCTGCGCAGGCCGAGTTCGACGTAGTAGGCGAACATGGCCGTGCCTCAGACCGCCGCCAGCGCGGCGCGGTCGTCGCGCGTCGGCACGCGCAGGCGCGGCTCGGCGTCGAAGTCCGTGACCTGGCCGTCGATGATGTGCACGTTGCGCTGCGCGCGCGCCGCCAGTTCCGGATCGTGCGTGACCATGATGATCGTGGTGCCCTGGCGGTTGATGTCCTCGAGCAGCTCCATCACGCCGCGCGCCATCAGCGAGTCGAGATTGCCGGTGGGTTCGTCGGCGAGCAGCAGGCGCGGCGAGCCGGCGAGCGCGCGCGCGATCGCCGCGCGCTGCTGCTGGCCGCCGGAGAGCTCGGACGGATAGTGCTTCATGCGCGAGGCCAGGCCGACCCGGGCCAGCGCCTCCTCGATGCGCTTGCGACGTTCGGCGGCGGCAAAGCCGCGATAGCGCAGCGGCACGTCGACGTTGTCGAACAGGTTGAGGTCGGGAATCAGGTTGAAGCTCTGGAAGATGAAGCCGATCTTCTCGTTGCGCAGCCGCGAGCGTGCATCGTCGCCCATGCCGCGCACGTCGACGCCGTCGAGCCAGTACTCGCCGCCGGAGAATTCCTCGAGCAGGCCGGCGATGTTGAGAAACGTGGTCTTGCCCGAGCCCGAGGGGCCGGTCACCGCGACGAACTCGCCGTCGTGCACGTGGATGGAGAAATCGCGCAGCGCATGCGTCTCGACCATGTGCGTGCGGTAGACCTTGGACAAGTGCTTCATCTGCAACATGCGGATTCTCCCGTCGAAGTATACTTTTTCAATTGAGCACGATGCGTTGCGCGCCGTTGAAGGCGTCGGTGCCCGAGATCACGATGCGGTCGCCTTCCTTCACCCCGGCCACGATCTCGACCGCGTTCAGGCTGGTCGCGCCGAGCCGGATCGCGGTGCGCTCGGCGACGCCATTGCGCACCACGTAGGCGACGCGGCCGCCGCCGGCATCGACGAACGAACCGCGCTCGACCAGCAGCACGTTCGGGCGCTCGTCGATCAAAATCCGGGTGGTGAGCTGCTGGCTCTGGCGCAGGCCGGCCGGCTTGTCCGCGCCGAAGCGCACGCGCGCGACGACCTGGCCGTTGACCACTTCCGGCGACACCGCCGAGACCTCGCCGCGATAGGTCTGGCCGTGATCGAGAATCTCCGCTGGCATGCCGATGGCGAGATCGTGCGCGAACACTTCCGGCACCGGCAATTCGACCTCGAGCGCCGACAGATCGACGACGGTGAGCAAACCGGTGTTCGCCGCGACGTTGGCGCGCTGCGGCACGAGCAGTTGCCCCACCTGCCCCGCCACCGGCGCGCGCACCTTGAGCCGATCGACCTGGCGTTGCAGCTCGGCCACCAGCAGCCGCTGCCGCTCGCGCGCCAGGCGTTTGGTCTTGAGCTCGAACGCCAGCCGTTCGCCGAGCAGCTTGGCGTCCTGCTCGGCGTGGGCGACGTCGAGCTCCGCCTTGGCCAGCGCATCCTTGGCGCGCAGCACGTTGATCTCGGCGATCGCGCCGAGGGCGTAGCCGCGCGTGTTGCGCTCGAGATCGCGCACCGCGGTCTGGCGGTCGATGCCGGCCTGGTCGAGCAGTTTCCTCGCCGCCAGCAGCTTCTGCCGGTTGTCGATGTCGGCGCGCTCGACTTCGAGTTCCAGGCTGTCGAGGGTGGAGCGTTCCTGCGCCAGCTTGTTGGTGAGCTCCGGGCTGTCCACTTCGGCGAGCACCTCGTCCTGCTCGACCTTGTCGCCGGCGTGCACCAGGAAGGTGACGGTACCGGCGGCGGTGGTGTACAGCGTCGGGCTCGCCGCCGCGACGACCTTGCCTTGCGCGGAAATGTCGCGCGTGAGCGTGCCGCGTCGGACCTCGGCGATGCGCAGGCCCGCGGCGCTCGCCGAAGCGCCGGCGGACAGCAGCCGCGCCAGCGTCGGCAGGCCGGAGACCAGCGCGAGCAGCACGACCGCGCCCGCGGCGCCGGGCACCAGCCAGCGCCGACGCGCCGGTGTGGGTTCGATGCGGCGGTCTTGGGCGGAGGTGTCGCGGATCATCGTCGGCAATTCGCTCGGGTCGCTGGCCGGCGGCATCAGGCAACGTCCATGCCAGCGGCGACGAGCGGCGGAAATCCGCGCAGTCATGCGGAATTTCCGTCGTGCGTGCGCGCCGACGCGACCCGCTCCGGTGTCCGGACGAACGCGCGGACAGGACCGGACACCGCGCCGTCCGACACTTGCGACCGTTGCCCGTTCGGGTGCATCTAACGGGGCGTGACCCGCTCGCCATTCGACCTCGAAGTGCCGCAGAGCCTGATCGCCCGCGCCCAGACGGGCGAACTCGCCGCGTTCGAGCAGCTCTACCGGTGCTTCGAGCGGCCGGTGTACACGCTCGCCCTGCGCATGCTCGGCGACGCCGAAGCCGCGCGCGACGTGCTGCACGACGCGATGCTGAAGGCGTTCCAGCGCATCGCCCAGTACCGCGGCGACGCCCCGTTCTGGGCGTGGCTGCGCCAGATCGCGCTGAACGAAACGCTGATGCGCCTGCGCAGCCGCCGCGACGATGCCGCCGAGGTGGCGCTCGATGCGCTCCGCGACGAGGCGCCGGCGCCTTGGGTGATCGCCGACGCCGCGGGCCTCGAGCGCGCGCTCGCCACGCTGCCGGCGACGACGCGCAGCGTGCTGTGGCTGTATCACGTCGAGGGCTATTCGCATCCCGAGATCGCCGAACGGATGGGCAAGAGCGTGAGTTTCTCCAAATCGCAGCTCGCGCGCGGCACCGCCCGTCTGCGCGCGCTGCTCGATCCGACCGTGGAGTCCATGCCATGTCTGCAAGCCAACCCGCAACCCGGCTGACCTTGCCGGAGGCACTGCGCGCGTTGCCGCTCGTCCGGCCCGAGCGCGAGGTCTGGAACGAGCTCGCCGCGCGGCTGCAAGCCGAGGCGCGGTCTGCGCCGCCGGCCGCACGCATCGCGCGTCGGCGCCGGTTGCGCTACGTCGTGCCGGCCGCGCTGGCCGCCGGTGTCGCGCTGGTCGCGTTCGAGGCGCACCGCGCACCGGCGCCGCCGACCGCGCCTGCGACCGTCGCCGCCCCCGCAGCATCTCCTTCTACGGGCGGCGCGATGGCGGCGCACGATGCGAACAATGCAGCAAATGCAACAAATGCCACAAATCAGCCAAACGATACTGCGGCACGGATCGCCGCGCTCGAGCAGCGGTCGGATGCGCTCGAGCGCTGGCTGCAAGAAACCGGCGCCGCCGCGCCGCTGTCCGGGCAAGACCTCGCCGCCGCCGCGGAGATCGAGAATCTCATCGGCGTCGTCGATGTCGCCCTGGCTGCGCCGCAGGCGCAGCAGACCGAGGCGCTGTGGCGGCGGCGCGTGGATCTGCTCGAGGACCTCACCGCACTGCGTTACTCGAGCTACCGCCTCGCGGCAACGTCGGCCGCCGGCGCCGCCAACGACCATTTCATCGACTGAGGGCATCTCCGAACAAACGAAAAGGACGTGGCCTTGGCTGCTTGAGCCCCCTGGAGTCAAGGGGGCGATCAAACCCTTGCTGCGCAAGGGCTTGATGGGGGTTGTGGAGGTGCGGCGCGGCCGTCGAAGACACGAACATGGGAACTCGATCAGACCTTCCTGAGGTGTACCTATGAACCGAACCATCGTCATCGTCGCCGCCGGCGCCCTGCTGTGCGCCGCCGCGGGCAGCACGGCCGCCGCCGAATCGCCGGCGCCGGTCGCCGACCAGAACACCGCCGCGCCGCCCGATCTCGAGCATGCGCGCCGCGAACTCGAGCAGTTGCGCGAGCAGATGCGCGACCTGTCGCGCAAGATGGCCGAGCTCTCGCTCCAGCTCGGCGACGTCGGCCCACGCGCCTATGCCTTCCGCTATCTCGGCGATCCCGAGCGCGGCATGATCGGCGTCGTCCTCGCGCCGGACAAGGACGGCCTGCGGGTCAAGGCGGTGACGCCGGGCGGTCCGGCCGACAAGGCCGGCATCCGCAACGGCGACGTGATCGTCGCCGTCGACGGCAAGCCGCCCGCGCGCGAGCCGCGCGAATCCGGCGGGCTCGGCGATCTCAAGGTCGGGCAGAGCCTGAACCTGCGCGTGCGGCGCGACGGCACGACCCGCGACCTCACGCTCAAGGCCGAACGCCGCGAGCCGTACAACTTCGCGTTCGCCTTCGGCGACGACGGCGAGCGCGGCTGGCTGCCGCCGGATTTCGACCGGCGCGTCGGCGAGCGGGTGCGCGAGGCGACGCGCGCCGCGCTCGCGGCGATCAGGACCGGCGAACACGCGTCGCATGCGCTGCACGTGCGGATGCCGTGGTCGGGGCTCAGCCTGGTCGAGCTCAATCCCGATCTCGGCGTCTACTTCGGCACCGACAAGGGCGTGCTGGTGATTTCCGCCGACGCCGAGGGGTTCAAGGACCTCAAACCCGGCGACGTCATCACCGCCGTCGGCGGCGAGAAGGTGGAACGGCCGGAAGACGCACTGCGCCTGCTCGGTGCGGAACCCGGCGGGCGCGAGGTCAAGGTCGAGGTGCTGCGCCGGCACCAGCCGCTGCACCTGAGCCTCCGCGCGCCGGAGTATAAAGGTATATTCGTGCCGCCACCGCCCGTGCCACCCGCGCCGCCCGCGCCACCCGTTCCACCGACGCCCGCCGCGCCGCCTGCGCCACCGGCACCCCCCACGCCGCCGCACGACTCCGGCGACGAAACCTAGCACCCGTCTCACGTTCGCAAGCGGTTCGCATTGGCGCACATCGAAGGGCTCGGGGCAAACGCCGGGTCCCCGGTGCAACCGCCACGCGCGGCGTTACACTTGCCGCATCCCGCGCAAGGAATTCCGTCGATGCGGTATCGATTCGCCGGCGCCGACGGCGCCGCATGAGCACGTTCCTGCTGGCCACCGCCACCGTCACGCTCGCCGAACTCGGCGACAAGACGCAACTGCTGGCGCTGATTCTCGCCGCCAAGTACCGGCGCCCGTGGCCGATCGCGCTCGGCATCCTCGTCGCCACCCTGGTCAATCACACCCTGGCCGGCGCGGTCGGCGCGCTGGTCGCACAGTGGCTGGCGCCGCAGACGCTGCGCGTGCTCGTCGCGCTCGGTTTTCTCGCCATCGCCGCGTGGACCCTGATTCCCGATCGCGTCGATCAGGGTGACGCTGCGCGCGGCGCCGGCCACGGCGTGTTCGTGGCCACCGTCATCAGCTTCTTTCTCGCCGAGATGGGCGACAAGACCCAGATCGCCACCGCCGTGATCGCGGCCGAGTATTCGCCGCTGTGGCAGGTCGTCGCCGGCACCACGCTCGGCATGCTGCTCGCCGACGTGCCGATGGTCTGGCTTGGCGCGCGTTTCGCCCAGCGCCTGCCGCTCGCCGCCACGCGCCTCGTCGCCGCGCTGCTGTTCGCCGCGCTGGGGTTGTGGATTTTGGTGGGGTGAGGAAAGCGGGAGTAGGGAGTGGGAAGTGGACAGAGCTTTACAGCCCTCAGCCCTCGGCCCTCAGCCCTTGTTTCCGATTCCCGGAAGCTCATCCCACTCCCCACTCACGACATCGTCGCGAACAGCGCGCCCTGCGCCGCGACGACCGCATCGCGACCGGCCTCCTTCGCGCGGTACAGGGCCTGGTCGCAGCGCTTGAGGCAGGCATCGAGACTCTCGCCGCCGACGAGTTCGGCCACGCCGAAGCTCGCCGTCACTTGAGCGATGCGGTCGATGCGCAACGCCGCCACCTCGCGGCGCAATTCCTCGGCGCGCTTGCACGCCGCGGCCAGCCGCACGCCCGGCAGCAGCACGAGAAATTCCTCGCCGCCCCAACGCGCCACGCAGTGCGCCTGCGCGCCGCCGCACAGATCGCGCAGACGCGCCGCCACGGTCGTCAACACGCGGTCGCCGGCGGAGTGGCCGTAGCGGTCGTTGAGCTGCTTGAAGTGATCGAGATCGACCAGGATGATCGAGAGCCCCGGCTCGCCGGGTTTCAGGCGCTGCGCGGCCTGCTCGAGCATCTCCATCTGCGCGCGGCGGTTGAGCAGGCCGGTGAGCGGATCGGTCATCGCCGCCTCGGCGAGCAAGGCTTCGACGTGCAGGCGCTGCTCGATTTCCGCCTTCAGCTTGGCGTTGGCGGCCTCCAGTTCGGCGGTGCGTTCGCGCACGCGCGATTCCAGGCTGGCGTTGGCTTCGCGCAGCGCCGCTGCGGCCTGCTCGCGACTGGCCGCGGCGTGGCGCAGGCGCCCGGCCATGGCGTCGAACTCGCGGGCGAGATCGTCGAGTTCGTCGTGCGGGCCGGGCCGGCGCGGCGGCAGCGGCTCGCCGTTCGCCAGCGCGCGACAGCGCGCGGTGAGATCGGTGATGCGGGCGATGATGCGCCCGGCGAGATGGCGGCTCAGCAGCAGCGCCACGAGCACGCAGACCAGGAAGGCGAGCGCGGCGCTCAGTCGCAAAATATACAATTTCTCGCCGACCTCGCCGCGCCGCATGGCGAGATCGACGGCGTAGCCCGCGCCGCCCGGCAGCGGCGCCAGCGCGCCGAGATCGCCGGCCCGCGCGGCCGGCGCGGCGTCCGTGGCGGAGCTCGCGACGACGACGCGCGCGCCGTCGCGTTCGCGCACCACGTCGATGTGGTCGATGTCGGCGTGGTTGCGTGCCTCGTTGGCGAGCGCCGCGGCGAGCGCGGCGCGTGCCGTGGCATCGCCGTCGGCCGCCGCCACCAGGTGCGGATCGAGCGCGCGGGCGACGCCGCCGGCGGTCTCGGCGAGCTGGATGCGCAGGCGCTCGATCAACTGCCGTTCGGCGCTCGCATAGACGAACGCGCCGAACGCGCCGGCCAGCACGACCACCGCGAACAGATGACTGATCAACAGGCGCTGCCGGATCCCTAGCGCCACGGCTTCCCCCACACGCAGCTCACCAGAGTCTAACAGCCCCGCGGCTTGCGCGCGCGGGCGCGGCTGCACTACGCTCGCCGCCGGTCCGCGCCGACCGATCCGGGGAACGCTCGCATGAGCCTGAAGCTGCGCCTGATCGTGATGAACTTTCTCCAGTTCTTCGTCTGGGGCGCGTGGCTGCTGACGATCGGCGCGTACTGGTTCCAGAACCGCCACTGGTCCGGCACCGGTTTCGGCGCAATCTTCTCGACCATGGGACTGGCCTCGCTGGTGATGCCGGCGCTGGCCGGCGTCGTCGCCGATCGCTTCGTCCCGGCGCAGATCCTCTACGGCCTGCTGCACATCGCCGGCGCCGTGGCGCTGTTCTGCGTGCCGCTGATCGACGATCCGGCGACGCTGTTCTGGCTGATGCTGGTCAACATGCTGTGCTACATGCCGACCATCGCGCTGGCGATCGCGGTCAGCTACCACGCGCTCAAGCGCGCGGACCTCGACGTGGTGCGCGACTATCCGCCGATCCGGGTGTGGGGCACGATCGGCTTCATCGCCGCGACCTGGACCACGAGCCTGCTGCACCTCGAGACCTCGCCCGGCCAGTTCCGCGTCGCCGCCGCCGCGGCGCTCGCGCTCGGCCTGTACGCCTTCACCCTGCCGCCGTGCCCGCCGGGGCTGCGCGGCGGCGAACGCCGCTCGCTGCTCGACGCGCTCGGGCTCACCGCCTTCGGCCTGTTCCGCGACCGTGCGCTCGCGGTGTTCCTGTTCTTCGCCATGCTGCTCGGCGCGGCGTTGCAGCTCACCAACGCCTACGGCGACACGTTCCTGCACGATTTCGGCAAAGTGGAAATGTATAAAAATCTCCTCGCCGTGCGCTATCCGGCGATCATCATCTCGATCTCGCAGATCTCCGAAACCGTGTTCATCCTCACCATTCCGTTCTTCCTGCGCCGCTTCGGCATCAAGGCGGTGATGACGATGAGCATGCTCGCCTGGTTCCTGCGCTTCGGCCTGTTCGCCTATGGCGATCCGGCCGGACGGCTGTGGATGATCGTGCTGTCCTGCGTGGTCTACGGCATGGCGTTCGATTTCTTCAACATCTCCGGCTCGCTGTTCATGGAACAGCAGGTCGATGCGCGGATCCGCGCCAGCGCGCAGGGCCTGTTCATGCTGATGACCAACGGCGTCGGCGCGGTGCTCGGCTCGGCGACCAGCGGCGTGCTGATCGATCGCTTCTTCACCGCCGCCGACGGTGCCAAGGACTGGCGCGGCATCTGGCTGAGCTTCGCGCTGTACGCGCTCGCCACCGCGATCCTGTTCGTGCCGTTGTTCAAGCACCGGCACGATCCGCCCACGCGGGCGGCCGCACGTCGAGCCGCAGGTGGGGGCGTAGGCGAGGGCTGAGGGCCGAGAGCTGAGGGCTGAGGGCTGAGGGCTGAGTGGCTCTTCCCGCTCACCGCTCACCGCTCACGCACGAAAGCCCGGAGTAGAATCCCGCACCGGTTGCCACCACGCGAGTTCCTGCATGCCCTCTGCCCCCAGCCCTCCGCCCTCGGCCCTCGGCCCTCGACCCTCCGTCATCGTCGTCGGCAGTTACGTCCAGGACCAGGCCTGGTTCGTCGAACGGTTTCCGCGCCCCGGCGAGACCGTGCGCGCGCATCGCTACAACACCGGTCCGGGCGGCAAGGGTTTCAATCAGGCCGTCGCGTGCGCGCGCCAGGGTGTGGCCACCGCGTTCGTCGGCGCGCTCGGCCGCGACACGTTCGCGCAGTTCGCCCAGGACTTCGCCCGCGCGGAGGGCATGCCGTGCCGCTGGCAGATCCGCGACGACGTGCCGACGGCGACGTCCAGCATCACGGTCAACGCCAGGGCGGAAAACCAGATCGCGATGATCTTCGGCGCGAACGAGCAGCTCGACGCGGAGTTCGTGCGCGCGCAGGACGATCTGTTCACCGGCGCGCGGGCGCTGCTGATCCAGCTCGAGAACAACCTCGACGCGCTGCACGCGGCGCTCGCGCTGGGCACGCGGCACCGGCTCACGCGCATCCTCAACCCGGCGCCGGTGCACGCCGATCTCGGCGCCGACCTGCTGCGCAGCGCCGACATCCTCACGCCGAACGAAACCGAGTTCTCGCTGCTGCTCGAACGCTTCGCCGATGCGCAGGTGGATCCGGCCGCGCTCGCGCAGTGCGACGACGCCGCGCTGCACGCGCTCTCGCGCAAGCTCACCGCGGGCACCGTCGTCGTCACCCTCGGCTCGCGCGGCTGTTTCGTGTCGCACGGCAGCGAGCGCCGCGGCGACGCCGAGCCGTGCTATCGGCTGCCGCCGGAGCCGGTCAAGCCGATCGACACCACCGGCGCCGGCGACGCCTTCAGCGGCGCGTTGGTCGCGGGGCTGGTGCGCTTCGCCGACGCGCCGTTCCGCCGCGCCGTGGTTCACGCCAATCGCGCCGCGGCGATCTCGACCGAGACCGTCGGCACCGCGCCGGCGATGCCGACGTTCGAGGCGGTGATTGCGCGCTTCGGCGCGACCTGACGACGCGCGCGTGGGTCCTCCCCTTCCCGCCGTGCAGATCGGCCCCTACCGGATCGACCCGCCGGTGGCGCTCGCGCCGATGGCCGGGGTCACCGACAAGCCGTTCCGCCAGTTGTGCAAGCGGCTCGGCGCCGGCCTGGCGGTGTCGGAGATGACCACCGCCGATCCGCGCCTGTGGCACACGCGCAAGTCGCGCCAGCGCATGGATCACGCCGGCGAGCCGGCGCCGGTCAGCGTGCAGATCGCCGGCCACGATCCGGCGATGCTCGCCGAGGCGGCGCGCCACAACGCGGCGCAGGGTGCGCAGATCATCGACATCAACATGGGCTGCCCGGCGAAAAAAGTGTGCAATGTATACGCCGGCAGCGCGCTGCTCCGCGACGAGCCGCTGGTGGCGCGCATCCTCGCCGCGGTGGTCGCCGCGGTGGACGTGCCGGTGACGCTCAAGATCCGCACCGGCTGGGACCGCGCCCACCGCAACGGCGTGCGCATCGCGCGCCTCGCCGAGGACAGCGGCATCGCCGCGCTCGCCGTGCACGGCCGCACCCGCGCCGACCTGTACGAAGGCGCGGCCGAATACGACACCATCGCCGCGATCAAGGCGGCGGTGCGCATCCCGGTGTTCGCCAACGGCGACATCGACTCGCCGCGCAAGGCGAAATTCGTGCTCGACTACACGCGCGCCGACGGCCTGCTGATCGGCCGCGCGGCGCAGGGACGGCCGTGGATCTTCCGCGAGATCGCGCACTACCTCGCGACCGGCGAATCCCTGCCCGAGCCCGCTCCGGCCGAGGTGTGCGAGATTCTCTGCGGCCACCTCGAGGCGCTGTATGCGTTCCACGGCGAGGTGCAGGGCGTGCGCATCGCGCGCAAGCACCTCGGCTGGTACCTGCGCGGCGTCGAAACCGGCGACGCGGACGGCGGCGAGGCGCGCGCGGCGGCCGGCGCATCGCACGGCGACCGGCCGGAACCCACGGCGTTCCGCGCCCTGGTCAATCGCGCGGAATCGGCCGCCGAGCAACTGCGCCTGACGCGCGCGCACTTCGCCGCGCTGGCGGCCGGACTGGCGCGCGCCGCCTAGCCGTCTAGCCGTCCAAACCGGCGCGCGCCGCGCGCCGGCTGCAAAGCCGCGGCATCCGGTGTATCATCCGCCGCCTTTTCTCGATTGTGAGCGCCAGGTTCCCGCGATGAGCAGCTATCTCTTCACCTCCGAATCCGTGTCCGAAGGCCATCCGGACAAGGTCGCCGACCAGATCTCCGATGCCGTGCTGGACGCGATCCTGGCGCAGGACAAGCGCGCGCGCGTGGCGTGCGAGACGATGGTCAAGACCGGCGTGGCGATCGTCGCCGGCGAAGTCACGACCAGCGCCTGGGTCGATCTCGAGGCGCTCACGCGCAAGGTGATCCTCGACATCGGCTACAACAGCTCCACCGTCGGCTTCGACGGCGACACCTGCGGCGTGCTCAACCTGATCGGCAAGCAGTCGCCGGACATCAACCAGGGTGTGGACCGCAAGAACCCCGAGGAACAGGGCGCCGGCGACCAGGGCCTGATGTTCGGCTACGCCACCAACGAGACCAGGGACTACATGCCGGCGGCGATCTACTACGCCCATCGCTTGGTCGAACGGCAGGCCAAGGTGCGCAAGAAGGGCCGGCTCGCGTGGCTGCGGCCCGACGCCAAGAGCCAGGTGACGCTGCGCTACGAGGACGGCAAGGCGGTCGCGATCGACGCCGTGGTCTTGTCCACCCAGCACGATCCCTCGGTCAAGCACAAGGACCTGGTCGCCGGCGTGATGGAGGAGATCATCCAGCCGGTGCTGCCCGCCAAGTGGCTGCACAAGGGCACCAAGTACCACATCAACCCGACCGGCAAGTTCGTGATCGGCGGCCCGGTCGGCGACTGCGGCCTGACCGGACGCAAGATCATCGTCGACACCTACGGCGGCTGGGCACGCCACGGCGGCGGCGCGTTCTCCGGCAAGGATCCGTCCAAGGTCGATCGTTCGGCCGCCTATGCCGCGCGCTACGTGGCGAAGAACGTGGTCGCGGCCGGTCTGGCCGACCGCTGCGAGATCCAGGTGTCCTACGCGATCGGCGTGGCCGAGCCGACCTCGATCTCGGTGACCACCTTCGGCACCGGCAAGATCGCGGACCACAAGATCGAGAAACTGATCCGCCGCCACTTCGATCTGCGGCCCTACGGCATCATCCGGATGCTGGACCTGATCCACCCGATGTACCAGCAGACCGCGAGCTACGGCCACTTCGGCCGCACGCCGCACAAGGTCAAGCTCGCCAACGGCGAAACCTTCACCGCGTTCAGTTGGGAACAGACCGACCGCGCCGAGGCGCTGCGCAGCGACGCCGGTCTGAAGTAAGCCATCGCAGTTCCGTTGTGGAGAAAGCGGATCGCCTCGCGCGGGCCGGTCCGTTGGTGCTCACCGTTCGCCGGGAAGTCGCAACCACCGCTCCGGCTCGAGTTCCGGCGCCGCGCGAGCGAGTGCGGCGCGCCCTCGTTTCAGTCGAGCGCTCCAGCCTCGGCCGCGGCCGCGCAGACCCGACCACGCGGATTCGACCTGCGTCGGCGCCTGTTCCTGCAGCACGGCCAGCAACGCGGCGGCTTGCTGCACGTCCTTGTTCGACTTGACGATGCGCGAGGCCGGGCGCTCGCCAGCGACGACCAGCTTGTGCAGCGCATAGCGCGCGGGGTCCGGGACATTCACCATCGCGGCGCCACCGCCGGTGAAGACCACCGCCTGATTCACGTCCTGCAGCAGGTACTCCAGGAACTTGAGCGGTTGCAGGGTGATGCCGAGCTGCGGATGCCGAAACGGTCGGGTGCCGCCGCGGTGCAGCGGCGTCAGAAAGTCGATCTGGAATTCCGGATCGCGCGGATCGAGATAGGTGCCTCCGGTTCCCCAGTCGCCGTGCTCGATCGGCAGCAAGCCCATCTGCAGCGACTCCAGCGCCGCAGGCACGTCGATCTCGATGTCTGCCGGCAACGCAATCGCAAGCGCCTTGCCCGCGTGTGCAAAATCCACATCTTGCGTGCGCTGCGCATCCCGCCACCGCACGCCAAGCATGTTGCCGAACGCAAGGAACGCGTGCGTACCGATCAGCAGGCCGCCGGCGCGGAAGAAGCCGTAGTCCGCCAGACGTTGGATCACCTTGAAGTGCCGCGCCGGTATCGGCGCATTGCCCAATGCCACCGCCGACCGCGCCAGCGCCTGCAACGCAGGTTTCGCTCCTCCGCGCGCCCGCGCCGCCACCAACGCCTGCACCCGCGCGCCGTCCGGGCCGACATAGATCTGACGCTTGCGGCCGGACACGTCCAGAAACTGGTAGTACCAGTAGGTACGGCCCTTGACCTGTTTGCGGGCAAACGTTCCGGGCAGATCGGCCACCGTGCGCGCCAGCTCTGCCCCATGCGCGGCATCCAACAGTTGCGCGTAGGCGGTCTGGGCAGAGGCGGACAACGGGGCAAATCGCAGCATGGCCGATCTCGCTGGCGGCGCCACGGCGATGGTAAGGCGTGCGTTATACGCAATCAATAACACATTGCGTATAACCCAGGAGATGGCCGCGACGCGAAACGGATCTGAGCGCGGCCGAGCCGCGCCTCAGCTCTCGACCCAGCGCACGCCGTCCGGCGGCGCGGCGTCGTCGAGCGCGCCGCAGCAGCGGTCGCGGCCGGCCTGCTTCGCCCGGTACAGCGCCTGATCGGCGAGCGCGATCGTCCGTTCGATGCTGCCGGTCGCGGCCGCGTCGCCGCGTGGCGGAAACGCCGCCCAGCCCACCGAGCAGGTGAGGGCAATGGTTCGGGCATCGATCGAGAACGGTTCGGTGCCGATCGCGCCGCGCACGCGTGCGGCGAACGCGGCGGCGGCCGCGCGCTCGGCGTCGCGCAGCACCAGCAGGAATTCCTCACCGCCCCAGCGCACGGCGAAATCACCACCGCGCATCAGCCGTTGCAGACGCCGCGCGAACTCGGTCAGCACCGCATCGCCGACGGCGTGGCCACAGCGGTCGTTGACGCGCTTGAAATGGTCGATGTCGACGAGCAGCAGCACGAGGTCGGACGCCGGTTCGCCGAGCGCGTGACGGCGGCGCGCGCGCTCGCATTCCGGCGGCATCTCGAGCGCGAAGTAGCGCCGGTTCCACAAGCCGGTGAGCGGATCGGTGAGCGAGGCGCGTTCGAGCCGGCGGTTCGCTTCGGCGAGATCGCGCGTGCGTTGCTCGACCTGCCGCGCGAGGTCCCGCGCACGCGCCGCCAGCGCACGCGCGCGCAGCCGGCCGACGCCGAGACCGAAGGCGACCAGCGCCGCCGCATACAGCGCCAGCGCCCAGCCGCGCCGCCACCACGGCGCGTGCACATGAAAGCGGAACGTGATCGGCGCCGCGACCACGCCGTCGCCGTCGCGCGCCACCGCACGGAATTCGTAGTCGCCCGGCGGCAGGCGGCTGTAGCTGCGATGGCCGCTTTCGCTCCAGTCCTCTGCCGGCGCGTCGAGCCCGACGAGCTCGGCACGGTAGCGCGTGCGCTGGTCGCGCTGATACGAGAGCAGACTGACGTCGAACGAAACGCTGCTCTCCTGCCACGGCAGATCGTCGCCATCGTGCAGCGCGCGTCCGCTGGTCTCTTCGCGCGCGCCGAGCAGGCGCAGCGGCCGCGGCGGCGCCGGCGGCATTTCCTGTTCCGGATCGTACAGCGCCACGCCTTCGGTGCCGCCGCCCCACACCCGACCGTGGCTGTCGACCAGCGAAGCGCGGTTGAATTCCAGCCCCGGCAGACCGTCGGCGATGCCGAAGCGCTCCACCGCGTAGCCGCCGGTGGCGCGCGCATCCGGCGTCAGCCGGGTCACGCCATCGACGCCGAACGCATAGAGCCGGCCGCGGCGGTCGAACTGGATCTGGTACACCATTGCCGGCGGCAGCACGCGCGCATCCAGGCGCGTGCAGGCGAAGCCGGCGTCGAGATCGATGCGCCGCAGACCGTCGCGCGCGGCGACCCACAACGCGTGCCTGCGGCCGGGCGCGCCGCTTTCGCGCAGGTCCATGATCGAGGCATCGCCGATGCAGGCGTCGTCGCTGCGATGCCAGCGGCCGGCACGGCGGTACCACAGACCGTTGTCGGTGCCGGCCCACAGCACGCCGGCGTCGTCGCCTTCGCGCGTATCGAGGATCACACGCACGAACAAATCCGCATCCGTGCCCGGCACCGCCTCGCGTTCGAGTCGATCGCCGCGCACCCGCGCGATGCCGTGGTGCGTGCCGACCCAGAGCGTGCCGGCCGCATCGCCCGCGGTCTGCAGATGCAGCGCGATGACGGTCTCGCCCGGCAGCGCGGAATTGTCCACGGTGTACTCGCGCACCTCGTTCGCGCCGACGCGCAGCAGCCCGCCGCGGGTGGCGACCCACAGGTGATCGCCATCGCGCACGACGCGGAACACCACCCGTCGCGCGTAGCGCTCCGGCAGCCAGATCTGCCAGCTCTCGCCGTTCCAGCGCACGCTGCCGGCGAGCGAGCCGATCCAGATCGAGTCGTGGCCGTCGAGGAAACGTGCCTCGCCGATGCCGAGCACGACCCGATGCGGCAAGCCGTTGCGTTCGTCGAACGCCGACCAGGAACCGAACTCGCGACGCGCCACGCCGCTGTGGCCGGTGGCGGCCCACAGCACCGGCGGATGACGGTCGCGATCGGTTTCGAGCAGGGCGTAGACCGAATTGTCCGGCAGACCGTTGGCGCTGTTGGTCAGGCGCCAGCGGCCGTCCTCGCGGAATTCCGCGAGACCGCCGAAGTACAGCGAGGCGATCAGCACCGGCGTGCCGTCGGCGGCGCGCGTCGGCAGCAGCGCCGACACGCCGCCCGCCGGCAGCCCCTCGGCCTCGCCGTACACGACCAGACGATCGCGCGTCCGGCGCGCGAGCCCACGGCCGGTGCCGATCCAGAGATCGCCTCCGCCGTCGCCGCCGAAGGACGCGAGCGCGCGCACGGCATCGTTCGGCAGGCCGTCGGCACGCCCGAGGTGCCAGTCCGCGCGATGCGCGTGCGCATACGCATCGTCGATCCGATACAAGCCGTCGAGATTGGTGCCGACGTACAGGCTCGTGCCCGCCGCCGTCTCTACCGGCTCGAGCACGGCGACCTGCAACCCGCGCGCCGCCTCGATCTCCGCACAGCGCCGCGCATCGCACAGGAACAAGCCGCGCGAGGTGCCGACCCACACGCCATGCTCGCCGTCGGCGCGGATCGCCTCGATGTCGGGCGCGGCGGCCGGCCCCGCCAGCGCCACGGCGTGCAGTGCCTCGTCGCGATACACGAACAAGCCGTCCCGATCGGTGCCGATCCACAGCGCCCCGTCCGGCGCCGCGGCGAGTTGGGTGACGTAGGGACGCTGCGCGGCGACGTCGTCGGCGAACGCGATGCGCCGCCAGCGCTGGCCGTCGTAGCGCGCCAGGCCCTCTTCGGTGCCGGCGTAGACGAAGCCCGCGCGATCCTGCGCGAGCGCGTACACGGTGTTCTGCGGCAGCCCCTCGGCGCTGGCGAAGCGGCGGAAGGACACCCAGCGCAGATCGGTGTCCGGCGTCGGTCCCGGTCCGCGGACGAGCTCGTACCCGGTCGCGCCGGCCAGCGTCGTCCAGACGGCGAAGATCGCGCCGACGAGCCGGCGCGCGCCCGCTCGCAAGGGAGCATTCGGATTGCGGGACGACGGATTCACGCCGCAAGCCTACCGGCGAATCGGGTGGCCGGGCAATTTGTCGGCGGCGAAGGAAATCGGCTAGAACCTATCTCAAAATCTGCTGCGCTCGACGGCTCACGCGCCGGCGGTGCTCGGAATCCTCATTTACTACTAGTAAACTCCGGTTCCTGCGCTCCGGCGGCGCGCAATCCGTCCTCGCTCGCGACGATTTTGAGATAGGTTCTAGGCTGCGGCGGCGACCACGCGCGCCGGCGCCGCCGGCAAAGGGGAAAGCAGACGATGACCGCGCCGCCGAGCAACCGGCGTCCGATCGCCAGCCGCGACCACGCCTGGGCGCGCGCGCTCGCCGCGGGCCTGGCGCGCACGCGCGTGACGCCGGATCAGATCTCGCTCGCCAGCATCGTCTTCGCCGGCGCCGGCGCCGCCCTGCTCGCCGGCTGGCCGACCGCGGCGGGCCTGGTCGCGTGCGCGCTTTGTATACAATTGCGCCTCCTGTGCAATCTGCTCGACGGCATGGTCGCGGTCGAGGGCGGCAAGGGCTCGGCACTCGGCGTCCTGTACAACGAATTTCCGGATCGCCTGACCGATGCGCTGCTGCTGGTCGCGCTCGGCTTCGCCTGCGGCACGGCCTGGCTCGGCTGGCTCGCGGCGCTGCTCGCGCTCGCCACCGCCTACGTGCGCGTGTTCGGCGGCGCGCTCGGCTTCGCCCAGGATTTCCGCGGCCCGCTCGGCAAGTCGCAGCGCATGGCGGTGCTCACCGCGGCCTGCCTGCTCGGCGCCGCGGAGACGTTCTGGCACGCCGAGCGCTACGCCCTGCTCGCCGGCGCCGTCGTCATCGCCGCCGGCTCGCTGCTCACCTGCGCCACGCGCACCCGCGCGCTCGCGGCGCGCCTGCGCGCGCGGGCCTAAAGCATGTGGCTGTCGTATCCGCTCGCCCTGCTGGTGCGCGTGCTGGTCGGCGCGCAGCCGCGCTGGATCGGCTGCCGGCCGGCGCCGACGCTGCGCATCTACTACGCCAACCACACCAGCCACATGGACACGCTGGCGCTGTGGTGCGCGCTGCCGGCGGCGCTGCGCGCGCGCACCCGTCCGGTCGCGGCCAAGGACTACTGGGGCCACGGCGTGCGCGCGCTGCTCGCCCGTCGCGGCTTCAACGCGCTGTTCATCGAGCGCGACGCCGGCCGCCGTGACGGCGACCCGCTGGCGCCGCTCGCCGCGGCGCTCGCGCGCGGCGAATCGCTGATCCTGTTCCCCGAAGGCACGCGCCGCGCGCAGGCGTTGCCGGGTCCGTTCAAGAGCGGATTGTTCCATCTCGCCATGCGCTTCCCCGAGGCGGAGCTGATTCCGGTGTATCTCGACAATCTCCATCGCAGCATGCCGAAAGGCACGTTCCTGCCGGTGCCGCTCACCTGCTCGGTGCGCTTCGGCACGCCGCTCGCGCGATGCGCGGACGAAGCGAAGGACGCCTTCCTCGAACGCGCGCGGCAGGCGGTAGTGGCGCTCGCATGAACGTGCAGGAAAAGTTCCGTTGGCTGATGGGCGGCATCGCCGCGTTGCTCGTCGTCGCCTCGCTGATCGGCTGGATGCTGGGGCGGCGCGCGGCGCGGCGCGGCGGCAGCGCCACGATCGACAATCTCAACGCGCGCATCCGCGCCTGGTGGGTGATGGTGGCGGTGATCGCGGCGTGCTTCCTGCTCGGCCGCACCGCGACCATCGTGCTGTTCGCGGTCGCCTCGGTGTTCGCGCTGCGCGAATTCATCACCCTGACGCCGACCCGGCGCGGCGATCACCTGCCGCTGGTGGTGTGCTTCTACCTGCTGCTGCCGGCGCAGTACTGGCTGATCGCCGACGACTGGTACAACCTGTTCGCGGTGTTCCTGCCGGTGTACGGCTTCCTGCTGCTACCGGTGCTCACCGCGCTCGCCGGCGACACCGAGCAGTTCCTCGAGCGCGTCACCAAGGTGCAGTGGGGCATGATGGTGACGGTGTACTGCATCAGTTACGCGCCGGCACTGCTGCTGCTGCGCGTGCCCGGATTCCGCGAGCAGAATCTGCTGCTGATGATCTATCTGCTGCTGGTCGTGCAGTTGAGCGACGTGTTGCAGTACGTGTTCGGCAAGCTGTTCGGCCGGCGCCGGATCGCACCCAACGTGAGCCCGTCCAAGACCGTGGCAGGCTTCGTCGGCGGCGGCGCGTGCGCCACCGCGATCGGCGCCGCCTTGTGGTGGATCACGCCGTTCTCGCCGTGGCAGGCCGGGGCGATGTCCGCGGTGATCGTGCTCGCGGGTTTTCTGGGCGGGCTGGCGCTTTCGGCGGTCAAGCGCGGCCTCGGCGCCAAGGACTGGGGTTCGATGATCGAGGGCCACGGCGGCATGCTCGACCGGCTCGATTCGGTGAGCTTCGCCGCGCCGGTGTTCTTTCACCTGACGCGATATTTCTTCGAACCCTAGCGCAACCGCCGCGCAAAAAAGCAGCCGGGCGCGAGGCCCGGCGGGAGAGAGAGCGAGCGGTGCCGCGCTCAGGCCGCCTTGGCGACCGGGATGCGATGCACCTCGGCCTGCGCCTGCGGCGTCTTCGGCAGGGTCACCGTCAGCACGCCGTTCTTGAGCGTGGCCTTGGCCTTGTCGGCGTCGATCTCGACGTCCAGCGGGATGCGCCGCTCGAACCGTCCGTAATAGCGCTCACTGAAGCGCTGGCCATCGCCGCGCTCGCCGCGGCGCTCGCCGCGCAGAACCAGCGCGCCGTCGACGTACTGCACCTCGACATCCTTCTCCTCCATGCCCGGCACCTCGATGGTGAGGACGAGTTCCTTGTCGGTCTCGTTGAGATCGACGGCCGGCCACTCCGTGCCGAAGCCGACACCGGTCGCGAGCGCGGGCATGTCGAAGTCGCTCCACAGTTCGTCGAACAGGCGATTGACCTGCCGCTGCAAGCTCAGGATCGGATCGCGCGCCAGTCGCGGCGCCAACGCCGTCGAACGGTTGCGGTTCCACGGGATCAACTTACCGATGGTCATCATGCAATCACCTCCTTCGCTGCACACCGCCTTCCCGGACGCATCGGAACGGAAGGGAGTACGCACCCCGAGCGGCGAGGTGTCGGCCCGGTCGCCGCGGCGACGGGCGACAGACCTGCGACCGCGAACCTGCGCCTCGCGTCCGGGTCTGCGGTTGCGTGTTTTGGGTAGGGACGACGGCGGCGTTTTCAAGCGCGCAACGGCGCGTGTTCAGAAAGGATTCAGTCCCGTGTGATTTTCCGCCCGCTGGCGCGAATCACGTGGGAGACGCCGGCGCTGCGGCACAATGGCACTTTCCCCGTGGACCAATACACGATGAGCGTGGACGCCGCCGACCCGAGTCGGCAATTCGCCGCCTTGCTCGACCGCCACCGCGGCATCGTGCTCAAGGTGGCGGCCAGCTACTGCCGCGATCCGCACGACCGCGCCGACCTCGCCCAGGAGATCGCGGCGCAACTGTGGCGCGCCTACCCGAACTACGACGAGCGGCGCAGTTTTTCCACCTGGATGTACCGGATCGCGCTGAACGTGGCGATCTCGTTCCGGCGCAGCGGCACGCTGCGCGACCGGCACGCGGTGGCGCTGGACGAAGCGCTGCACGACCGCGCCGACGACACGCAGGCACCCGACGCCGACGCGCGTGTACGCGAACTGTACCGCTGCATCGATCGGCTCGATCCGCTCAACCGTGCGCTGCTCATCCTGTATCTGGACGAGCGCAGCCAGCGCGAGATCGCCGAGATTCTGGGCATCAGCGAAACCAATGTGGCAACCAAGATCGGGCGTCTGAAAGAGCGCCTGCGCAACGACATGAGCGAGGCATGAGTCAATGGAGACCACGATGGAACTCGACGAATTGAAATCCGCCTGGCAGGCGCTCGACCGGCACTTGCAGCAGCAGACGGCGCTCCACCGCCATCTCCTGCTCGAACGCAGGCTCGACCAGGTACGCGCCAACCTGCGCCGGCTGTACTGGGGCAAGATCGTGCAAATCCTGTTCGGCGACGCGCTGATCTATTTCGGCATCATGGCCGCGATTCGTTATCGCGACACGCCGCACCTGCTGGCCTGCGGCATCTTCACGCTGGCCTACGGACTGCTGATCGTGATTCTCGGTGGCGTGACCATCGGCAAGGTGAGCAGCATCGACTACGCGGCGCCCGTGCTGGAGATCCAGAAGCGCGTCGGTGCCCTGCACCGCCTGCAGATCATCGGCAGCCGCTGCGCCGGCCTGCCCTGGTGGTTGCTGTGGATCGCGATCTTCGTGCTGGAGGTCAAGACCATGCTGGGCGCCGATCTGTTCATCACGGCGCCGGGCTTCGTCTGGGCGAACGTTGCGTTGGGCGCGATCGGCATCTGCGCCAGCGTCGGGATCTATCGGCGCTGGCGCCGGGCACGTCCCGACGCGGTGCGCGAGTTCGAGGATCGATCCTTCCGCAGCCTCGCCGACGCGCGCAGGATGCTCGACGAGATCGAGCGGTTCGAGCGGGCCTGATCCGGTATATATCCTTTCATCGCGAACAAGCGATATAATGCGCCTCCCTCGCCCGCCGAGGGGCGCTGCAAGTCCGCGTTGGCGGAATCAGGCTCGGCGGGATTTCGGGTCCCATCACCGAAACGGCGCCCAGTGCAAACTGGAGAACCAGCCTATGAACGCTGTCGTGAAACAAGCCAACACCCGGGATTTCAAGGTCGCCGACCTGTCGCTCGCCGACTGGGGGCGCAAGGAAATCGAGATCGCCGAGCACGAGATGCCCGGCCTGATGGCGATCCGCCGCAAGTACGCCGCGGCGAAGCCGCTCAAGGGCGTGCGCATCACCGGCTCGCTGCACATGACGATCCAGACCGCGGTGCTGATCGAGACGCTGAAGGACCTCGGCGCCTCGGTGCGCTGGGCCTCGTGCAACATCTTCTCGACCCAGGACCACGCCGCCGCCGCGATCGCGCAGGCCGGCGTGCCGGTGTTTGCGTGGAAAGGCGAGACCCTCGAGGAGTACTGGGACTGCACGCTCGCGGCGGTCACCCATCCCGGCAACCAGGGCCCCGAACTCGTCGTCGACGACGGCGGCGACGTGACCCTGCTGATCCACCGGGGCTACGAACTCGAGCAGGGCGATCGTTGGGTGGACACGCCGTCGAGTTCGCACGAGGAAGAGGTCATCAAGAACCTGCTCAAGCGCGTGGCCAAGGAGCGTCCGGGCTTCTGGACCGGCGTGGTCAAGGGCTGGCGCGGCGTGTCCGAGGAGACCACCACCGGCGTGCATCGTCTGTACCAGCTCGCCGAGGCCGGCAAGCTGCTGGTACCGGCGATCAACGTCAACGACTCGGTGACCAAGTCGAAGTTCGACAACCTGTACGGCTGCCGCGAATCGCTGGCCGACGGCCTGAAGCGCGCGATGGACGTGATGCTCGCCGGCAAGGTCGCCTGCGTGTGCGGCTACGGCGACGTCGGCAAGGGCTCGGCGCACAGCTTGCGCGCCTACGGCTGCCGCGTGGTCGTCACCGAGATCGACCCGATCAACGCGCTGCAGGCGGCGATGGAGGGCTTCGAGGTGACCACGATCGAGGAAACGCTCGGCCGCGCCGACATCTACGTCACCGCGACCGGCAATCGCGACGTGATCACGCTCGAGCACATGCGGCGCATGAAGGATCAGGCCATCGTCTGCAACATCGGCCACTTCGACAACGAGATCCAGGTCGATGCGCTGAAGGCGATGCCGGGCGTGGTCCAGACCAACATCAAACCGCAGGTGGATAAGTATACTTTCCCCGACGGCCGCGCGATCTTCCTGCTCGCCGAAGGACGCCTGGTCAATCTCGGCTGCGCCACCGGCCACCCGAGCTTCGTCATGTCGAACTCGTTCTCGAACCAGACGCTGGCGCAGATCGACCTGTGGAACAACCGCGACGTCTACGAGAAGAAGGTCTACCGTCTGCCGAAGCGGCTCGACGAGGAAGTCGCGCGCCTGCATCTGGAGAAGATCGGCGTGAAGCTCACCCGGCTCACCGCGGAACAGGCCGCCTATCTCGGCGTGCCGGTGGAGGGACCGTACAAGGCCGAGCATTACCGCTACTGAGCGGAAGTGGGGAGTCGGAAATCGGAAGTGGGGGAGCCACGTGGCGCTGAAGCCGGGACACTATCGGCTGACGGTCTGGCAGGAAGCCATGCGGCTCGTCCGACAGGTCTACGTTGCCACTGACGGATTGCCGGAAAAGGAGCGGTACGGGCTGCAAAGCCAGATCCGGCGCGCGGTGATCAGTATCCCTTCCAATATCGCCGAAGGAGCTGCGCGAGGCAGCAAGACGGAGTATGTGCGCTTCCTGCAGATCGCCCGGGGTTCGCTAATGGAACTGGATACGCAACTCTGGCTCTGCCGGGACTTGGGTTATCTAAGCTATGACGAGGACCTCAAGTCCGCGATGGTGTCCGTTCTCGTCAAGCTCAACGGTCTCATCCGCTCAAAGCAAAACGGGAACAAGCGCGCGTGAATTCCACTCCCCACTCCCCACTCCCCACTCCCGTTTCGTTTGAGTTCTTCCCCCCCAAGACCGACGAGCAGCGGGCCCAGCTCGACCGCACCGCGGCGAAGCTGAAGGCGTGGGCGCCGGAATACGTCAGCGTCACATTCGGCGCCGGCGGATCGACACTGTCGTACACGCCGGAAACGGTGCGCCGGCTGCGCGAGGAGCATGCGCTGGACGCAGCACCGCATCTGTCGTGCATGGGCGGCACCCGCGCCGAGATCCGCCGCCTGCTCGAGCTGTACCAGGCGATGGGTTGCCGGCGCATCGTCGCGCTGCGCGGCGATCTGCCTTCCGGCATGGCGAGCTATGGCGATTTCCGCTATGCCAGCGAACTGGTCGAGTTCATCCGCACCGAGTGCGACGGCTTCTTCCACATCGAGGTCGCCTGCTATCCGGAGATGCACCCGCAGGCAAGCGACGCACACGCCGACCTGGACCACTTCGTCGCCAAGGTACGCGCCGGCGCGAACGGCGCGATCACGCAGTATTTCTACAACGCCGACGCCTATTTCCGCTTCGTCGACGAGGCGCGCGCGCGCGGCGTGACGGTCCCGATCGTGCCGGGCGTCATGCCGATTTCGCAATACGCGCAGTTGCGCCGGTTTTCCGACCTGTGCGGCGCCGAGATTCCGCGCTGGATCGCCAAGCGCCTGGAGGCGTACCGCGACGATCTCGAATCGATCCGCAGCTTCGGCGCGGACGTGGTCGCCGAGTTGTGCCGCAAGCTGATCGCCGGCGGCGCGCCCGGAATCCACTTTTATACTCTGAACCGGGCGCGCGCCACGCTCGCCGTGTGCGAACGCCTCGCCGGCTAGCGGCTACCCGGCCGCGAGCAGCATCTTGCCGCCGGCCAGGAACAACACCACCGCCAGCAGGCGGCGGATCGAGCGCACCGGCAGACGTCGGCTGCCGAGCCAGGAGCCGAGCGCGCCGCCGGCCAGCACCGTGCCCAGCCACAACGGCGTCGCCGCCGGCAGCGCACCGGTCGCCAGGCCGCGACCGGCGAGACCGGCGAGCGAGTTGACCAGGATGAACGGCGCGGCCACGCCCGAGGCCTCGCGCACGCGCCCCCAGCCGGCGAGCACGACGAGCGGACTGAGGAAAATGCCGCCGCCCACGCCGGTCAATCCGGACAGCAGGCCGAGCAACACGCCGGCGACGAGGGCGAGCGGCAGCGCCGGCGGCGCGGGTTCGGATTCCGTCGCCGGCACCGGCAGCAGCAGACGCACCGCGGAATAGACCAGCACCGCGCCGACCAGCGGGCGATAGTAGAAATCCGGCAGGGTGATCGCGCCGCCGACGAACGCGGCGGGGATCGAGGTCAGCGCGAACGGCCAGAACAGGCGCCAGCGGAACCAGCCGGCGCGCCAGAAATTGAACGTGCCGATCGCGGCCACCGCGGCGTTCAACACCAGCGCGGTGGGCTTCATCTGCGCCGGGGCGAGATCGAACAGCGCCATCGCCGCGAGATAGCCCGAGGCACCGGCGTGGCCGACGCTGGAATAGAGCAGCGCCACCAGCAGCAACAGCAGACCCAGCGCCAGATCGTGTGCGTTCATCCCGGCCTCCCCGCGAGCGCGGAGCATGCCACAGTCTTCCCAAGCGGACAGCGGCCCGCTACCCTGCGCGCCTGCCCCACCGGAGACCGTCATGGCGCAAACCTATCCCGACTACATCTGGCACAACGGCCGGATCAAGCCGTGGGCCGAGGCCACCGTGCACGTGATGGCACACGCGCTGCACTACGGCTCGTCGGTGTTCGAGGGCATCCGCAGCTACGCCACGCCGCGCGGCCAGGCGATCTTCCGCCTGACCGATCACCTGAAGCGTCTGTATAATTCTGCAAAAATATACGACATGCCGATGCCCTACACCTTGGCGGAGCTGGCGCAGGCCTGCCGCGAGGTGATCCGCGCCAACGGCCTCGGCAAGGCGTATCTGCGGCCGATCGCGTTCCGCGGCCTCGGCGGCTTCGGCCTGCACGCCGAAGGCCCGATCGACGTCGCCGTCGCGGCCTGGGAGATGGGCTCGTACCTCGGCGCCGGCGTGCTCGAGGAGGGCATCGACGCCTGCGTGTCGAGCTGGCAGCGCTTCGCGCCGAACACGATTCCGGCGGGCGCCAAGGCCGGCGGCAACTATCTTTCCGGCCAGTTGATCGCGCGCGAGGCGCGGCGGCTCGGCTTCGGCGAGGGCATCGCGCTCGCCGCCAGCGGCCTGCTCAGCGAAGGCGCCGGCGAGAACCTGTTCCTGGTGTTCGACGGCGCCCTGCACACCACCCCGGTGAGCGCGGCGCTGCTCAACGGCATCACCCGCGACAGCATCCTCCGCCTCGCCCGCGACGCCGGCATCGAGGTCGTCGAGCGCGACATTCCGCGCGAATACCTGTACCTGTGCGACGAGCTGTTCATGTGCGGCACGGCGGCGGAAATCACGCCGATCCGCGCGGTCGACGGCAAGCCGGTCGGCAGCGGCAAGCCGGGCCCGCTCACCGGCAAGCTGCAGAAGCTGTTTTTCGGTTTGTTCGACGGCTCGACGCCGGACAAATACGGCTGGCTCGAACCCGTCTGATCAGGCGCGCAGCCGGAAATCCAGCGTCGCCACCGCGCCGCCCTGCGGCCGCGGCGCGAGCGTCACGCGCCAGTCGTAGAGTTCGCACAGCCGGCGCACGATGGCGAGGCCGAGTCCGGCGCCCTTGCCGGTGGCGCCTTCGCCGCGCACGCCGCGCTCGAACAGCCGTTCGGCGTCCTCGGCCTTGATGCCGGGACCGGTGTCCTCGACCGTGACCTTGCCGCGCTCGGCGCCGACGGTGACGACGACTTCGCCACGCTGGGTGTACTTGAAGGCGTTGCCGATCAGATTGCCGAGCGCGACCGCGACCACCGACGCCGGCGCCGCCACTTCCACGCTCTGCGCGACGTGGAGTTTCACCTCCACCGGCTTGCGGCCGAGGTGCGCCTGATAGACGTCGATGACCTGCTCGACGACCTTGCCGACATCGGTGGTCTCGCCGTCCAGCGGCGCGCTGCGCTCGCTGCGCGACAACAGCAGCAGGGCGTTGGTCAATTCCGTCGACTGGCGCGAGGCGCGCTCGATGCGCTTGAGGCGCTCGCGCACCTTGTCGGAGAGGTGTTCGGCGTTGAGCAGCAGTTCGGTGGTGGTGGCGATCACCGCCAGCGGCGTGCGCAGCTCGTGGCTGACGTCGGCGTTGAATTCGCGGTCGCGCTCGACCAGCGCGGTGAGCTTGCGCGCGTATTCGTCGAGCGCCGCGGCGAGCTGGCCGACCTCGTCGTTGGCGAAATGCGGCGCCAGCGGTTCCGGCCGGCCGCTCTTGGCGATCGCCTGCACCCGCGCGGCGAGATCGATCACCGGGCTCATCACCCGGCTCGACAGCCAGCGGCCGATCACCAGCGAGAGCAGCGCGAAGCCGAGCACCGCCAGGATCAGCGCACCCTCGAGCAGCCGCTGACTGCGCCGTTCCTCGGTGGTGTCGTACTTGAGGAAGAACCAGCGCTGCGGATCCTTGCGCACCGCGAGCTTGTAGATGACGCGGCCGCCGCGACCGTCGGGCTCGGTCAGATCGTGCACGCCGTCCGGCAGATCGCGCCAGGCGAACGGCACGTTCGAGAACTTCTCCGGACCGATGGTGTAGCCGACGATCTTGTCGAACGGCACGCCCGGCGTGGTCGGATCGCGGTAGTAGGCGTCGGCGTAGCCCTGCAGGTTCTGCTGCAGCGCCTCGCCGATCAGCTTGTCCTCGAGATAGCTGCGCAGATAGATCGCGCTCAGCGCGAACAGCGCCGTCAGCGCGAAGCCGAACAGCGCGAAGGAAATGATGATGCGGCTGCGCAGCCGGCGCCGGTACTGGATCCGCGCCATCGGGCGGGGTCAGGCCGGCGCCGCGTCCGGATCGACCAGACGATAGCCGATGCCGTGGCGGGTCTGGATCAGCGGCTTGTCGAACGGCTTGTCGATCGCCGCGCGCAGGCCGTGGATGTGGACGCGCAGCGAGTCGCTGTCGGGCAGTTCCTCGCCCCACACCCGCGTCTCGAGATCCTGGCGCGTGACCACCGAGGGGCTCGCCTCCATCAGGTGCTGGAGCAGCTTCAGGCCGATCGGGTTGAGCTGGATCGACTTGCCGGCGCGGGTGACGACCAGCGTGTCGAGATTGTAGGTGAGATCGGCCACCTGCAGGATGCGGCTGCGCAGGCCCTTGCCGCGGCGCGCGAGCACGGTCAGGCGCGCTTCGAGCTCCTGCAGCGCGAACGGTTTGACCATGTAGTCGTCGGCGCCGGAGTCGAAACCGGTCAGCTTCTGATCGAGCGCGTCGCGCGCGGTCAGCATCAGCACCGGCGTCTGCCGACGCGCTTCCTGGCGCAGCTTGCGGCACAGTTCCAGGCCATCCATGCCGGGTAGGGTGAGGTCGAGCACGATCGCGTCGAAATCGTGCACCACGGCCAGATGCAGGCCGGTGACGCCATCGCCGGCGAAATCCACGACGTGGCCCTTCTCTTCGAGATAATCGCCGATGTTGGCGGCGATGTCGCTATTGTCTTCGATCACCAGGATACGCATAGGCTGTGCATGTTCGCGTCGGGACCGCCCTGCGGCCGCACCCTGCTGAATGGGGCGGACGGCGGAGTTTTGAAGGCGCCCGGGAAATGCGAGATCGCCCGCCGAGCCGCCGAGTTCCCGGACAGCCTAGCGCCGGGCCGGGCAAATAAAAAGGCCCAAGGAGGTGTCATTGGGGGAACACACCTCGCTTGGGCCCAAAGCTACTGCCCCGATTACCGTAATCTGCCTGTCACCTGACCTGACCTTAGGAGTGTCGAGCAGCTTTACAGTGGCTGCGATCCTAGGACGCCAGCGATTAAATGGACGTTAAGCCGTCGTGCGCCGTTGTTAAGCCGATCGCGCGCCGCGCCGCTCACTCGCCCAGACGCCGGCAGATCATCGAGCCGGTGACCGACTCACACTTGGCGTTCGCCTCCTCGCCGCGCGCGCGCAGGGCGAAGGCGAAGCTCTGGGTGTGCCGCACGGCCGTCGCCGCCCCAGGCGCGAACCGCCATTGCGCCAGCGCTTCCCTGGCCGCGGCGTCGAACACCCCCGCGGGCTGGGCGTGCAGAACGCGGACGTCGCGCACCGAGCCATCGGCGGCGATGCCGAATTCGAGCTCGACCGTGCCTTCGACACCGGCCGCCATCGCGCGCGGCGGATAGACCGGCGGCACGCGATGCAGCGGTGCGAGCTTCTCCACCGGCGCGACTTCGGCCGGCGCCGTCTCGGCAACGGGCTCGGCCAGGCGCAGATCGCCGGACGGCGGCGGCAGGCGCGTGGCAACCTCGCGCAGCGGTTCGAGCCGCGGCGTCCTGGCAACCACGATGCGCGGTGTGGCGATCCGCACCGGCTCGCGTTCGACATCGGTCGTCGTCTGCGGCGCGGCTTCGCGCCGGGCTTCCGGCACGGCGCGCGACGGCGCCGACGGCAGCGCGGCCAGGCGCGGATTGCCGCTGATGAGCGCCAGCGCTTGCGCGGGCGCGGCAGGCGCCGTGTTCGGCGCGGCGGCGTGCTGGCGCCAGGCCAGCATCGCCAGCGCCGCGACGAGCAGCAGCAGCGGCCAACCCTGGGTGCGCGGCAACGGCTCCTCGGCCACGCCGACGATGTGGCGGATGCGCGCCAGCAGCACGCCGCCGCTGGCGCCGAGCGCCGGCGCGGCAACGCCGTCCGCGTGGCGCAATTCCTCGAGATCGGCGAGCGTGCGCGCATACGCGAGCCGGTCGCCGCGTGCCAGCGACAACACCAGCTCGTCGCAGCAGCTTTCGCGCGCATTGCGCACCTCGCGCGAGATCCAGTGCACCACCGGGTGGTAGAACAGCACGGTCTCGATCACCACCTGGAACAGGTTGGCGAGATAGTCGGCGCGCCGGATGTGGCCGAGTTCGTGGGCGACGATGAGTTCCACCTGCTGCGGCGTGAATCCGCTGAGCAGGCTGGCCGGCAGCAGCACGACCGGCTTGAGCCAGCCGATCAGCATCGGCGTCAGCGCCGCCGCGGAGGCGAGCAGCCGCACCGGCCGCCGCAACGCGAAGCGGCGGCACAGGCGATCCAGACGCGCGTCCCACTCCGGTCCGACCGGAGTCGCCGTGCGCACCAGGCGCCGCAGACGCCGCCATTGCCAGAGCGAACGCGCGGCGAGCACGGTCACACCGAACAGCCACGCCGCCACCAGCCACGGCAGCGCCTCGCGCAACGGCCACTGCGCGACGGCGCGATCCGCCACCGCCATGACGGTTTCGCCGAGGCTCGGTGCCGCCGCGGCGGCCGACGCCGCATCTGCGGCCGGCCACAGCCAGGCGAGCGTCAGCGGCGGACAGGCCGCGAGCGCAAGCAACGCAAGGAGACCGAGACGATAGCGCGCGGTGACGCTGGCGCAGGCCGGACGCAGCAGCGCATAGAGCAGACCGACCAGCGCGCCCTGCCAGAGAAAATGCAGCAGCATGGACCCCAGCGCCTCGACGACGGCGACGACCCCCGTGGACAGATGCATGCTCAGCTCCCCGCTTCGATCTTGTTGAGCAGCGCGCGGATCTCCTTCAGTTCCTCGCGCGAGGCCGGCGGATGGCTGCCGAGCGCATGCAGCACCATCTGCGAGGCCGAGCCGTTGAACAGGCGCTGCACCATGTCGGCGAGATAGCGCTTCTGCGCGCGCTGCCGGGTCACCGCGGCGCGATACACGTGCGCGCGCTGCGAATCGTCGCGCTCCACCAGCCCCTTGGCGTGCATGATCTGCAGCATCTTCAACGCCGTGGTGTAGCCGGCGCCCTCGTGCGCGTACAGCGCTTCGTGGACCTCGCGCACGGTGCACGCGCCGCGGTCCCACAGGACGCGCAGGATGTCGAGTTCGGCCTCGGTGGGCCAGGGCGAATCGGGATGGCGGCGCGGGCTCATGCTGGCTCTCGTGACCTCACAACGAATTGCTTCGTATATTGCGCTCCCGGCGCGCAGGATGCAAGCGGTTCACGCCTGCTGCGCCGCCCGGCGCCGGCGCACGCGCCGCGCCAGGTACTCGACGATCTCGCCGGCGATGTCGACCCCGGTGGTCGTCTCGATGCCTTCCAGGCCCGGCGAGGAATTGACCTCGAGCACCAGCGGGCCGCGGCGCGAGCGCAAGAGGTCCACGCCGGCGATGTTGAGGCCGATCGTGCGCGCGGCGCGCAGCGCCGTGTCGATCTCGGCGGCGGAGAGCTCCGCCGGCGTCGCCGAACCGCCGCGGTGCAGGTTCGAGCGGAATTCGCCCGGCCGCGCCTGTCGGCGCATCGCCGCGACCACGCGCCCGCCGACCACGAAGCAGCGGATGTCGGCGCCGCGGGCTTCGGCGATGAATTCCTGGACGAGAAAATTCGCGTACAGGCCGCGGAACGCCTCGATCACGCTCTGCGACGCCGAACGTTTCTCGGCAAGCAGCACGCCCTGGCCCTGCGCACCCTCGTTGAGCTTGATCACGTGCGGCGGATCGCCGAGCATGGCCAAAAGATCCGCGGTGTCGTCCGGGTTGTCGCCGAACACCGTCGCCGGCAGGCCGATGCCTTCGCGCGCGAGCAGTTGCAGGCAGCGCAGCTTGTCGCGCGCGCGCAGGATCGCGTCGGACGAGTTCGGCGTGTACACGCCCATCATCTCGAACTGGCGCAGCACCGCCGTGCCGTAGAACGTGATCGAGGCGCCGATGCGCGGGATGACCGCATCGTAATCGGCCAGCGCGCGGCCCTTGTAGTGCACGGAGAAGTCGCTCGGCGCGATGCGCATGTAACACCGCAGCGGGTCGAGCACGCGCACCCGATGGCCGCGGGCGCGCGCCGCCTCGACCAGCCGCTGGGTCGAGTATAATTTTGTATTTCGCGACAAAATGACAATTTTCATGCGCGCCCTCCGGCCGCCGACACCGACCGACGCGGACGCCCGCACAGATACGACCGCGCCGGATCGACGCGAAACCTTCCGCGCAGCGCCGTGCGGCCGAGCAGCAGCGGAAACAGCATATTGCGGCGATCGGTCAGATTGATTTCCGCGGCGAAGGCGATGCCGGCGAGCTCGATCCGGCTGCGGATGAACCAGCGCTCGCTGCGATGCCCGCCGGAGTCGGTGACGACGCGGCGATCCCGCACCGGCGCCACGCAGCAGACCGGCTCCGCGCCGCGGCGCCCGGTATCGACGCGAAACCGCAGCCACCAGCGACCGTCGCGCAGGAATTCCTCGAGCGCATCGACGTGCAGCGCCGAGGAACGCGCACCGGTGTCGATCTTGGCCTTGATGGCGGTCACGCCGAGTTGCGGCAGGGCCAGCCACTCGCGCCAACCGATGACGGGGGGTACGGACATGAATGGGCAAGGAGCGGTCCGGGCGGATGCGAAGATACGCAGGACGGCCGCCGCATCTCGTGCCGCAACGGCACGGCTACGGCATTGGCGCCGTCGTCTCGCGGTGCTCCGCCCTCCGTCTGCGAGAAAAAGGGAATGGAGCGGGTGATGGGAATCGAACCCACGTCAGTGGCTTGGGAAGCCACAGCTCTACCATTGAGCTACACCCGCACCGGGCGAATACTCTACGGGCTTGGCCGGACGACGGCAACGTCGCGGCGCCATCGCCGACTGCCTCCTGAACGGCGGTTTTGCCGCAGCCTTGCGCGGCGGAAGTGGCCAGTCGCCATTCAGCTTCGCTGCGCTTACATAACCGGCGTAAAGTACGGCGACGGCGCTTCATCTTTCTCATCCCCGCGCCGTGTGCGATTCCTCACCGTTCGCGTGACGCAAAAGGAGCGTTCGCCATGTCCACCCCATCCCGTTTCGCTGTGCTGTTCGCCGGCGTGCTGCTGGCGTTCTCGGCGTTCGCGCAACCCGAGGACCGCTCGGCCGCCGACCCGCCAACGCGCGTCGCCCGGCTGTCCTACATCCACGGCGACGTCAGCTTCGTCCCGGCCGGAGAAAACGACTGGGTCGAAGCGCGCCTCAACCGCCCGATCGTCAGCGGCGACAAGCTGTGGACGGATCGCAACTCCCGCACCGAACTCGAGATCGGCGCCGCGGCGATACGCATGGATCAGCAAACCAGCTTCGACTTTCTCAATCTCGACGACAACACCGCGCAGATGGAGCTGACGCAGGGCGCGCTCAACCTGCGCGTGCGCCGGCTGTACGACGGCCAGAGCTACGAGATCGACACGCCGACGCTGGCGTTCATCGTCAACCGCGTCGGCGAGTACCGCGTCGATGTGGACGCCGACGGCCGCTCGACCATCGTCTCGGTGCTGCACGGCGCCGGCGAGGTCTATGGTGAAGGCGGCGCGCGCTTCCGCGTCGAGGAAGGCCAGAGCATCACCTTCCACGATCCGCAGTTGCAGGATTATCAGACCAGCGATCTGCCGCCGCCCGACGCGTTCGACGAGTTCTGCCTGCAGCGCGACCACCGCTGGGACGAGGCGCCCGCGCGCCACTATGTGCACGAGGAAGTGATCGGCTACGAGGATCTCGACGACTACGGCTCGTGGGACGACGTGCCGCAGTACGGCCACGTCTGGTATCCGACCACGGTCGCGGTGGGCTGGGCGCCGTACCACTACGGTCATTGGTCCTGGATCGGCGCCTACGGCTGGACCTGGGTGGATGACGCGCCCTGGGGCTTCGCGCCGTTCCATTACGGCCGCTGGGTCTTCGTCGGCAACCGCTGGGGCTGGTGTCCGGGGCCGCTGGTGGTCGACGTGCGCCCGGTCTATGCGCCGGCGCTGGTCGCCTTCATCGGCGGCGGCGGCGTGAGCGTGGGCGTTTCGGTCGGTGGTCCGATCGGCTGGTTCCCGCTCGGCTGGGGCGATCCATACTTCCCCGCCTATCACGTCAGCTACAACTACTTCCGCAACGTCAACGTCAGCAACACGGTGATCAACAACACCGTGATCAACAACTACTACGGCAATTTCTCGAGCGGCAACATCAACTATAGCCAGGTCAATTTCGTCAACCGCGGCGTCGCCGGCGCGGTCACCGCGGTGCCGGCCAGTGCCTTCGTCAGCGCGCGTCCGGTGCAGCAGGCGGCCGTGGCGGTTGCGCCCAACACGTTCCAGAACGCGCGCATCATGCCGGTGGCGGCGGTCGCGCCGACGCGCGCCAGTCTCGCGCCCGCGGTGGCCGCCAAGGCGGCGCCGCCGGCGGCCGTGCTGAACCGGCCGATCGTGGCGGCGACCAAGCCGCCGGCGCCGATCGCGCCGTTTGCGCAGCGCGCACCGCTGCTCGCCAAGAATCCGGGCCAGCCGCTGCCGATCCATCAGCTCCGTGCGGCCACGCCGGCGGCCGGCAACGCCGCGGCGGCCGGTGCGGCGAAGGTCCGCGTCGTGACGCAAACCGGGACGCCGCTGCACGGCAATGCGCCGGCGCTGCCGGCACGTCCGGCGGCTGCGGCCGCGACCACGCCGGAGGCGAAGAACGGCCGCGGCGCGCTGCCGGCGGTGCAGAACAACGCCACGCCTGCCAACGGCAAGGTCGGTGCGGTGGGTGGGCGTCCGGGAGTGAACGCCACCCAGACGCAGCACGTCGAGTCGGCGCGCTTCGCCCATCCGGGTGGCGGCAACGAGGGCAAGTCGAAGACCGAAGCCCTGCCCGCGCGCACCACCGGCGGTGAAGCGACGCACGTCGGCGGTCGTGGGTCGGTGAATGCCACCCAGACGCAGCACGTCGACTCTGCGCGCTTCGCCCATCCGGGTGGCGGCAACGAAGGCAAGCCCAAGACCGAGGCCCTGCCCGCCCGCACCTCCGGTGGTGAAGCGACGCACGTCGGCGGTCGTCCTGCGGTGAACGCGACCCAGACCCAGACCCAACACGTGGACTCGGCACGCTTCGCCCATCCGGCCGGCAATGAGGGCGCGGCGAAGTCGCACACGCCGATCGAGTCCACGCGCGGCAGCAGCTACACGCCGCCGAAGTCGACCAACGCCGTGCGCAGCGAGGAACGCGTCAATACGCCATCGTCCGGCTACGGCAGCCACAACTACGGCACGACCACCAATCAACCGCAGTACCACAAGCCGAGTCCGCCGCAGCAGGAATATCGCGCGCCGACGAACGTGCCGCGCAACGAGTACCATCCCGCGCCGACGTCGCAGCCGAAGCCGGAGTATCACGCACCGGTACAGACGCCGCACACGCCGCCGCAGCAGGCGGCACCGGCGGTGCACACGCCGCCGCCCCAGCAGATGGCTCCGGCGGGTCGCACGCCGCCGCCACCGCCACCGCACGGCAACGACAAGAACAAGGACGACGACAAGAAGCACGGCGGCGGTCACTGACGCGATCGTCATGCTATGCGCGGCGCCCGGCTCGTCCGGGCGCCGTTTTTTTCGGGAGCGCGTTCCGCGGCCGGCACGGCGGCGCTACACTACGCGCATGCTCAGAATCGTATTGAACGGCGTCGAGCGCGAACTGCCGGCCCCGCTCAGCATCGCCGCGCTGCTGGCGGAAAGCGGCTATGCCGGACGCGCGGTGGCGGTCGAGATCAATCGCGAGATCGTGCCGCGCAGCCGGCACGACGCCCACCTCGTCCGCGACGGCGATCGCGTCGAGATCGTGCACGCCGTCGGCGGAGGCTGAAGCATGAACGCGCAGCCGCAACCGGCCACCTTCGACGACCCGCTGATCATCGCCGGTCGCGCCTACCGCTCGCGCCTGCTGACCGGCACCGGCAAATTCCGCGACCTCGACGAGACCCGCCGCGCCACCGAGGCCGCCGGCGCGGAAATCGTCACCGTCGCGATTCGCCGCAGCAACATCGGTCAGGACCGGAACGCGCCGAACCTGCTCGACGTGCTGCCGCCGAGCCGCTACACGATCCTGCCCAACACCGCCGGCTGCTACACCGCCGAGGACGCCGTGCGCACCTGTCGGCTGGCGCGCGAACTGCTCGCCGGCCACGCCCTGGTCAAGCTCGAAGTGCTGGGCGACGCCAAGACCCTGTTCCCGGACGTCGCGCAGACGCTGAAGGCGGCGGAGATGCTGGTCGCCGAAAAATTCGAGGTGATGGTCTACACCAGCGACGATCCGATCGTGGCCAAGCGCCTCGAGGAAATCGGCTGCGTGGCGGTGATGCCGCTCGCCGCGCCGATCGGCTCCGGGCTCGGCATCCAGAATCGCTGGAACATTCTGGAAATCGTCGAAAACGCGAAGGTGCCGGTGCTGGTCGATGCCGGCGTCGGCACCGCCTCCGACGCCGCCATCGCGATGGAGCTCGGCTGCGACGGCGTGCTGATGAACACCGCGATCGCCGGCGCGCGCGATCCGGTGCGGATGGCGCAGGCGATGAAGCTCGCGGTCGAGGCCGGCCGCGCGGCGTTCCTCGCCGGCCGCATCCCGCGCAAGCGCTACGGCTCGGCCTCCAGCCCGATCGACGGGATGCTCTAGGGAAGGTCGGACCCTCGCATGGAAAGCCCCGAGGTCCACGCGCGCCGCATCCGCAGTTTCGTGCTGCGCCAGGGGCGCTTCACGCCCGCGCAGCAGCGCGCGTTCCACGAGCACTGGCCGCGCTACGGGCTCGCGCTCGACGCCGGCGCGCCGGACTGGCACGCGGTGTTCGGCCGGGTCGCGCCGCTGGTGCTGGAGATCGGCTTCGGCAACGGCGAGCAACTGCTGTGGTCGGCGCGGCACGAACCGGAGCGCGATTTCCTCGGCGTCGAGGTGCACCGCCCCGGCGTCGGCCGGCTGCTGAACGCGCTGGCGAAGCACAATGTCCACAATGTGCGTTTGTATAATCACGACGCGGTGGAGGTGCTGGAACGCGCGCTCGCGCCGGCCACGCTCGCCGAGGTGCGCATCTTCTTCCCCGACCCCTGGCCGAAGAAGCGCCAGCACAAGCGCCGCCTGATCCAGCCGGCCTTCGCCGCGCTGCTGGCGAGTCGCGTCGCGCCCGGCGGACGCTTGCATCTGGCCACCGACTGGGCGGACTATGCCGAGCACATGCTGGCGGTGCTGGACGCGGCGCCGGAATGGCGCAATCTGGCCGGCCGCGGTCGCTATGCGTCGCGTCCGCCGACGCGCATCGAGACGCATTTCGAGCAGCGCGGCGTGCGGCTCGGTCACGAAGTCAGGGATCTGCTCTATGAACGCATCTGATACCTAGCCCGCCCGGCGCATAAGCCTGCCCCGACATGAACGCCGGCCTGACCCTCACCCACGACATGCTGCTGGTGCTCGCGCTGCTCGCGTTCACCGTGCTCATGCTCGTGCTCGAGTGGATCCGCGCCGATCTGGTGGCGCTGCTGATCGTGGTCGTGGTCGGCGTCACCCGGCTGATCCCGGCGGAGCAATTGTTCGACGGGTTCGCCGGCAACGCGGTGATCTCGCTGCTCGCGGTGATGATCATGGGCGCCGGGCTCGATCGCACCGGCGTGCTGAACCAGGCCGCCACGCTGATCCTGCGCCTGGCCGGCGGCGTCGAGTCGCGCCTGGGTTTCCTGATCAACGCCATGGCCGGCGGCTTGTCGTCGATCATCCAGAGCCAGGCGCTGGCGGCGCTGTTCCTGCCGATCACCAGCCGCGTCAGCGCGCGCACCGGCGTGCCGCTCAGCCGCCTGTTGCTGCCGATGGCGTTCTGCATCCTCGCCGGCACCAACACCACCATGATCAGCAATTCGCCGCTGATCCTGCTCAACGACCTGATCGCCAACGCCAACCGCCACCTGCCGCTCGGCGCACCGACGATCGAGCCGTTCTCGCTGTTCGCGATCACGCCGGTCGGCGTGCCGCTGCTCGTCGCCGGGCTCGCCTACTTCGCCCTGTTCACCCGGCGCCTGCTGCCGGCCGACGAGGAAAGCACCGCGGTCACGCCGGGGCGCACCGAGACCTACTTCGCCGAGACCTACGGCATCGACGGCGAGGTGTACGAACTCACCGTCACCGCGGAAAGCCCGCTGGTCGGCATGAGCATCGCCGAGGCCGAGGCGCTGCGCGGCGCACCGCTGCTGCTCGCCATCAAGAACGGCGACGAAGTGCGCCTGGCGCCGCCGGCCGACACCATGATCTGGGTCGGCACCGTGCTCGGCGCGCTCGGCAAGCGCGAGGCGGTGACCGAGTTCGCCAACCTCAATCTGCTGAAGACGCAGAACCGGCTCGCGTATTTCCGCGACATGTTCAACCCCAACCGCGCCGGCATCGCCGAGGCGGTGGTGCCGCCGAATTCGCGCTTCATCAAGCAGGCGGTGGGCGACCTGCGCCTGCGCAAGCGTTTCGGCATCAGCGTGCTCGCGGTCTATCGCGGCGAGGAGGTGTTCCGCGAGGACGTGCGCAAGGTCTCGCTGCGCGCCGGCGACACGCTGGTGCTGCACGGCCTGTGGCGCGACCTGACGCTCGCCGCCGAGGAACGCGACTTCGTCGTCGTCACCGACTATCCGAAGGAGGAGCACCGCCCGGGCAAGATCTGGCACGCGCTGGCGTTCTTCGCGCTGGCGATGGGGCTCGGCCTGTTCACCGACATGAAACTTTCGGTGGCGATGCTCACCGGCGCGGTCGGCATGCTGCTCGCCGGCGTGCTCGACATGGAGGAGGCGTACCAGGCGATCAACTGGAAGACCATCTTCACCCTCGCCTGCCTGATCCCGCTCGGCTGGGCGATGGATTCCACCGGCACCGCGGCCTGGATCGCGCAGGAGGTGCTGCGCCATCTCGGCTCCTGGCCGCAGTGGGCGCTGCAGGCGGTGATCGCGGTGCTCGCGCTGTTCTTCTCGCAGGTCGTCTCCAACGTCGGCGCCGCCGTCATCATGGTGCCGATGGCGATCAACATCGCGCTCGCCGCCAACGGCAATCCGGCGGTGTACGCGCTGATCGTGGCGATCTCGACCTCGAACAGCTTCATCATCGCCAGCGCCAATCCGGTGCTGACCATCATCGCCGGTCCCGGCGGCTATCGGGCGCGCGATTTCCTGCGCGTCGGCCTGCCCTTGACCGTGCTGCTGCTGGTCGTGCTGCTGGTGTCGGTAAACCTGGTGTTCCGCTGAGCGGCGCGGCCGGCACGCGGCCGCATTTCATTCGAAACCGCCGGCGAAAGTTCGTCGGTTGCGGTCACGCTCCAATCACGCGCTACGGCAGGCGCACCTCGCCGTCGGCAACGTCCACGCGCACCGCGACCAGGCCCGCGCCCAGGCACGGCCCGGCGTGGCAGCGCCCGGATTCGATGGAGAACATCGCGCCGTGCGCGGCGCAAATCAGCGATCCGGCCTCGATCAGGAACCGCCCCGGCGCCCAATCCAGTCGCCGTCCGGCATGCGGACACTCGTTGTGGTAGGCGAACACGCGCTCGCCCCGGCGCAACAGGATCAGGGAAAAACCGCCGCTGCTCGAATCGACCTGGACCGCGGTCGCGCCGCCGTCGGGCACCTCCTCGAGCTTGCATAACGTTTTGCTAACGCTCATCGGAGTATCTAGCTCATCCCTACGCATCGTCGAGTCGCCGCCCGACTCGCGTCCCATTCTGCCACAGGGAGTGAGCCGTCATGTTCGACTGGCGCTGGTTCCGCCGTCCGCGACATCCGCTCGCGCGCGTCGCGTTCGCCCTGCTCGCGGCGCTGACGATCGCGGCCGTCCTGGTGCTCGGTTTCTTCGCCCTGCTCGCCTTCGCCGTGATCGGCGCCATCGTCGCGCTCCTGCGCGCCTTGCTGCGCGCCTCGGCCGGCGCGGCCGTGCCGGCACGCGCGCAAGTCCGCGTGATCGAAGGCGAATACGTCGTGCTGCGCAACGACGGACCGCGGCAGGCCTGAGCCGGCGGCGATCGCCCGACGCAAAAAACGGATGGCCGCGACGCCGGCGGCGTCGTATCGTGCGCGCCATGGAGGTCGCCCCGATGCATGCCACGACCCGCACGTTCGCCGCCGACGATCCACTCGAACGCGCGCTCGCGCTGATCCACGCCCACCGCGACGCCCCGCCGCGGCTCGGCGAACTCGCGCGCCGCGTGGGATTGAGCGCCAGCCACCTGACGCGCGCGTTCCGGCGACGCTTCGGCGTCAGCCCGGCCGAATACGCGCAGGCCCTGAAGCTGCGCCAGCTCAAATCGGCGCTGCGCACGGCGCCGCGCGTGGCCGACGCCATCTACGACGCCGGCTACGGCTCCGGCAGCCGGGTGTACGAGAAGACCGGCCAATGGCTCGGCATGACGCCGGCACGCTACCGCCGCGGCGGCGCCGGCGCGGCGATCAAGTATACAACGCTGCAAATTCCCTTCGGCACCTTGCTCGTCGCCGCGACCGAGCGCGGCATCTGTGCGGTCAACCTCGGCGCCGACGAGCAGACGCTGCTCAGCGAGCTCGGTCGCGAGTTTCCGCGCGCGCGCCTCGCCCGCGTGGACGCCGGACGCGACGAGTGGCTGGCCGCGGTGGTCGCCCGGATCAGCGCCGAATTCGCCGGTCGGCCGCCGGATCGCGCCGCGCCGATGCCGCCGCTCGACGTGCGCGCCACCGCGTTCCAGTGGCGCGTATGGCAGGAACTGCAACGCATCCCGTGCGGCGAGCGGCGCAGCTATGCCGAGATCGCCGCGGCGATCGGCGCGCCGCGGGCGACGCGCGCGGTGGCGAACGCCTGCGGTCGCAACCGCCTGGCGTTGATCGTCCCCTGCCACCGCGTGGTGCGCAGCGACGGCACGCTCGGCGGCTACCGCTGGGGCATCGCGCGCAAGCGCGCGCTGCTGGCGCGCGAGCGCCAAGCGGCTCCTGCGAAGCCGTGACGAGTGGCGCTGTTGCGTCGTCCCGCCCGAGGGTAGAGTACCGATGACCGCCGCGGCCGTGCGCTCCGCGCCGACGGCGGCCGTCGCGCCGCCATGAACGACTCCGCTGCTTCCACCACCGCCGACGCCACCGCCGCGAGCCAACCGTCGGCGCTCGCCTCGCCGCGCCTGCTGGTGCCGCTCGCGCTCGCCGGCGTATATCTGATCTGGGGTTCGACCTACCTCGGCATCCGCATCGCGCTCGCCGGTTATCCGCCGTTCCTGATGGCGGCGATCCGCTTCCTGATCGCCGGCGCGGTGCTGTTCTTCGCGCTGCGCGCACGTGGCATGCCGGCGCCGACGGCCCGGCAGTGGCGCAACTGCGCGGTGACCGGCGGTCTGCTGCTCGGGTTCGGCAACGGCATGGTGTGCTATGCCGAGCAAAGCGTGGCGTCCGGCATCGCCGCCGTCGCCGTGGCGAGCGTGGCCTTGTTCGCCGCGCTGTTCGCCGGGTTCTACGGCGACTGGCCCAATCGACGCGAATGGATCGGGCTGGTGGTCGGCTTCGCCGGCGTGGTGCTCCTGAACCTGGGCAGCCAGATGCGCGCCTCGCCCGTCGGCGCGCTCGCGCTCACCATCGCCGCGGCGTCGTGGGCGTTCGGTTCGGCCTGGAGTCGGCGCCAGAACATGCCGCCGCCGGCGATGAGCACGGCGGCGCAGATGCTCTGCGGCGGCGCGGTGCTCAGCGGGTTCGCGCTGATCGCCGGCGAGCGCATCGCGACCGTGCCGTCGCTCGCCGCTACCGCCGCGCTCGTCTACCTGATCGTCGCCGGGTCCATCCTCGGCTTCAGCGCCTACATCTACCTGCTGCAACACGTGCGGCCGGCGCTGGCGACGAGCTACGCCTACGTCAATCCGCCGGTGGCGGTGCTGGTCGGCGTGCTCCTCGCCGGCGAACAGGTGCGCCCGCTCGATCTCGTCGGCATGCTCGTCATCCTCGCCGGCGTGGCCGCCATTACGCTCGCGAAGGCGAAGCGGTGAGCGGTGAGTGGGAAAGGCTACGGCCCCCAGCCCTCAGCCCTCAGCCCTCGGCCCTCAGCCCTCCGCCTCACAACTCGCGCAACGCGGTCGTCACCGGCAGCCGCGCGGCGCGCAGCGCCGGCAGGAAGCCGCCGATCAGGCCGATGATCACGGCGATGACGAGGCCGCGCAGCACCAGCGCCGGTGTCACCTTGAACGCGAACACGACCTGGGTGAAGCTCTGGCCGAGGGTGGACACGGAGAAGTTGTTGAACAGCGCATAGGCGATCACCGCGCCGATCGCGCCGCCGATCAGCGACAGCACCAGCGCCTCGACCATCACCGAGATCACCACCGGCACGCCGCCGAAGCCGATCGCGCGCAAGGTGGCGATCTCTCTCGCGCGCGCGGCCACCGCCGCGTACATGGTGTTGAGCGCGGCGAAGATCGCGCCGAGCGCCATGATGAAGGTCACCACGCCGGCGAGAAAGCCGATGGTGGCGCGGAACTGGCGGGTCTGGCCGCTGTAGTAGTCCTGCTCGGAGAGCACGTCCACCGACAGGCGCGGATCGGCGGTGAGCGCGTCCTTGAACGTCTGCAGCGACTCCGGCGCCTCCAGCGCCGCGCGCACCGAGCTGAAGCCCTGGCGGTTGAAGGTGGACTGCGCCACCTCGGCGTCGCACCAAAGCTCGCTCTCGTTGGCGTCGCCGGATTCGAACACGCCGACCACGCTCCAGTCCGAACCGCGCATGCGCAGCGTCTCACCGACGCGCGCGCCGCTGAACTGGCGGGTCACGCCGCGGCCGACGATCAGCTCGCGCTTGCCGGTCTCGAACATGCGGCCCTCGACGATGCGCAATTGCGGACGCAGCTTCATGCCCTTCGGGCCGATGCCGCGCACGGTGATGTTGGCGCCGTTCTTGACGTCGTCCTTGCGCACCAGCTCGGCGATCACGATCACCTCGGCCGAGGCGAGCGGCCGGCCGTCGTCGTCCTTGCGCACGCCCGGCGCCTGCGCGATCAGCTCGGTCTGCTCGCGCGACAGGCCGGAATTCAATTCCGCCTCCGAGCCGCCGCGCATGACGATGGCCACGTCGGTGCGACCGGTGGCCTTGAGCGTGGACTGGAAGCCCTCGGCCATGGCGAGCAGCGCGGTGAACACGGCGACGACGCCGGCGAGGCCGACGACGATGACGAGCGAAGCGCCCCAGCGTTCGGGAATGCTCTTGAGATTGAGTCCGGTGATCGCGGTGGTTTGGGTCAGCATGCGGAATTCCTCTCAGCGTCCGGCCAGGGCATCGACGATCTTCAGGCGCTTGGCGCGCAGCGCCGGCAGCAGGCCGACGGCGAGACTCATCAGCACGATCGCGACGAGCCCGATCGTCCACACCGCGACGCCGACGTGGAGCTGGAACTGCCCGCCGGTGCCCTTCTCCACCATGGCGCCGAGCAGTGTGGCGATGGCCATGCCGACGAGGCCGCCGATGCCGCACAGCAGGCCGGCCTCGGCGAGCACGAAGCCGAGCACGCTGCCGTCGGAGAAGCCGAGCGTCTTCAGCACGGCGAGTTCCGGAATGCGCTCGCGCACGCTCTGCGCCATGGTGTTGCCGACCACCAGCAGCAGGGTGAAGAACACCGCGAACAGGATCCAGCGCACGATCAGGCCGATGTCGCCGACCTGCTTGATGAAGCCGACGTTGAAGTCCTTCTCGGTCTGCGTCTTGGTCTCGTCCGGCGAGTTCTCGAACATCGCATCGACGGTCTTGCTCACCTGCTCGGCGTCGGCGCCGTCGGCGAGCTTGAGGATGAAGAAATTGGTGCGGCCCCGGCCGAACAGGTTCGCCTCGTCGAAGTAGTCGTGGTTGATGAACACGAGGTTGGTGCGCTTCTGCCAGTCCTCGTCGCGGCCGTCGAAGATGCCGACGAGATCGAACGCCCAGGCCTTGCTGCCGTTCTTCTGCGGATAGATGTTGGAGGAAATCGGAATCTTCTGGCCGATCTTCCAGCCGTACTTCTCCGCCACCTGCTTGCCCGCGATCATCGCCGTGCGCGTGTTGGCGAACGCCTGCCACTGCGCGTCCGGCATCACCCACTCCGGGTAGACGTCGTGGTAGCGCAACGGATCGATGGCGAACACGAACAGCGGCGTGTTCTCCTGCCATACGCCGCCGAACCACTGCGAATAGGCCACGCGCGCCACGCCCGGCACCGACTCGAGCTTCGGCAGCATCGACAGCGGCAGCGGCGAGGTGAACGACACCCGCGCCTGCACCATCAGCCGGGTGGCGCCGACGAAATCGGCGCCGGCGCTGAAGATGTGATTCACCGACTGCAACAGGCCGAACAGCAGGAACGCCATGATCACCGACAGCAGCGTCAGCGAGGTGCGCGTCTTCTTGCGGAACAGATTGGCGAGGACGAATCGGGTCTTGGTCATGGGGGCACACGTTGCGAATCATTTATTGTTCGGGGCAAGCAACCATCCATGGTGCGCCGCCGCTCGGCATCCTGCCTCACCCTCGCAAGCCGCGCGTGATGCCATTCAAGGCATCACGCCATCGCGGCTTGCTCGACCAGGGTGCCCTTCTCCAGGTGCAGCGTGCGGCGCGCGAACTCGGCGGCCTTCGGATCGTGGGTGACCATCACGATCGTCTTGCCGTGCTCGCGATTGAGCACCTGCAGCAGGCCGAGGATCTCGTCGGCAGTCTTGCGGTCGAGATCCCCGGTCGGCTCGTCGCAGACCAGGAGCTGCGGATCGGACACCAGCGCGCGCGCGATCGCCACGCGCTGCTCCTGACCGCCGGAGAGCTCCTTCGGCTTGTGCTTGGCGCGATCGGCGAGGCCGACCACCTGCAGCGCCACCGCCACGTTCTTCTTGCGCTGCGCCGCGGACAGCTTGGTGAGCAGCAGCGGCAGTTCGACGTTGCCCTCCGCGGTCAGCACCGGCATGAGATTGTAGAACTGGAACACGAAGCCGACGTTGCGCGCGCGCCATTGGGCGAGCGCACCGCCGGACATCCGATCGATGCGCTGGCCGCCGACCGTGATCTCGCCCGAGGTCGGCCGGTCGAGACCGCCGATCAGATTGAGCAGCGTGGTCTTGCCCGAGCCGGACGGCCCCATCAGCGCGACGAAATCGCCTTTCGGGATGTCGAGCGTGAGCCCGTGCAGCACCTCGATCTGCTGCTTGCCGCGCTCGTAGACCTTGGTGACGTTGCGGACTTGAACCATGGCTTCGGACATGAGTACCTCGCGGAGGAATCGCTTGCGTTGTTTGGTCGAACGGCGGCGCCAGGATTCGACAGCCTGTCCCGGTGCGCCGGGCCGCGGCGTTACGACTTCTCTTCGACGCGCGCGCCGTCCTTGAGCGTGTCGGGCGCCTCGACGATCACGCGCTCGCCGGCGCTGACGCCGGCGCGCACCTCGCGCAGCTCGCCGACGGTGCCGCCGAGCGTGACGGCGCGCCGCTCGGCGCGGTGATCCTTGAGCACGAAAACGACGTCGTGGTCGCCGTCGCGGCGCACCGCCGCGGCCGGCACCAGCACGCCGCGCGGCGCGGACGGCGCCGCCGGTTTGGCGTCCTCGAGGAACGAGACGCGCACGCCCATGTCGGGCACGATGCGCGGATCCTTGACGTCGAGTCCGATGCGCACCTTCACCGTGGCCTTGGAGCGGTCGGCGGTCGGGATGATCGCGATCACGTGCGAGGGAATCTTCCAATCCGGATAGGCATTCAGCACCGACTCGACCGGATGCCCCGGCACCACGCGGTTGATGTAAGCCTCGTTGACGTCCACTTCCACCTCGAGCGAATCCATGTCGACGATGGTGCCGACCCCGGTGCGGGTGAAGCCGCCGCCGGCCGAGAACGGCGAGACGATCTCGCCGACCTGCGCGGCCTTGGCGATGACCACGCCGGAGAACGGCGCGCGCACGGTGCAGTAGTCGAGCTGCACCTGCGCCGCGCGCACCGCGGCCTCGGCGAGTTCGATCTGGCGGCGCTGCGCGGCGACCTGCGCAGTCAGGGCCTCGACCTGGGTGCGCGCCTGCTCCACCGCCTGCTGCGACACGAGCTTGCGCGCGACCATCTCGTCGGCGCGCTTCCAGTCGCGCGTGGCCTGTTCGAGCTGCGCCTGATACTGCACGAGCAACGCCTGCGCCGCGTGCCATTGCGCCTGCGCCTGGGCCAGCGCGGCCTTCTGCGCGGTGTCGTCGAGCCGCGCCAGCACCTGGCCGGCGGTGACCCGCTCGCCTTCCTCGATCAGCACCTCGGTCAGGGTGCCGGTGATCTGCGCCGACACCGTCGCCGACCGCCGCGCGGTGACGTAGCCGGTCGCGTCCAGCACCGAGGCGCTGCCCGCGCTCGCGGTGAGCGGCTGCGCCGGCGCGGTGCGCACCGGCACCGCCGCGGCGCCGGCCAGCGCCAGCCATGCGCCGACGCCGAGCGCGACCGCACCGAGCACGCCGAGCGCGATCCACCACGGCCGGCGCGATCGCGGTGGCTCGACGCCGCGGTCGATGCGCAGTTCCTTCAGCAGATCGGATTTGTCCATGACGCCCATGACGACAGACCGGATTGGCAAGTGTGCCATAGAGTCGGCGCGCGCGGCAGCGCGCGCCAGAGCCGATGGTCACGGCGCGCGCATGACAGATGTCAGGCGGCGAGAGCCGCCGCGCGCATCGAAGCGCAACGCCTGCGAACCGCCAAGCTTGACCGCGGACCGTGCTGGATGGATTCTTGCCGCCGACCCGATTCACGTCCAATTCTCATTGGCCGACGAATCCACACGATATGACAACCACTGCGATTGCGCGACGCTGGCAAGGGGCCCTGTTCACAGCGATCCCGGTGAGCATGGCGGCGGTCGTCTTCGCCGGTTTCTCGCGGAGTTTCTTTCTGCGGCCCTGGTTTCCGGAGGCCGCGACGTTCGCCGCGCCGGAGCCCATCTTCTACGTTCACGGCGCGCTCAATGCGCTATGGATGGCGCTGCTGATCGTTCAGTCCGTGCTGATCCGAACCGGGCGCGTGCGACTGCACCGAAGGCTGGGAGTCTTCGGCGTGGCGCTCGCCGCGTCCATCGTCGTCGTCGGCAGTCTCGGCGCTCTCGTCGGGGCGCGGCGACCGGGCGGCTTCATCGGCTTGCCGATCCCGCCGCTGCAATTCCTCGGCGTGATCTGGCCGGACATGATTCTATTCGGGCTGTTCGTCGGCCTGGCGGTCGCTTTGCGCAGGCACAGCGAGGCGCACAAGCGGCTGATGCTGCTCGCCACCGTGAACCTGCTCGAAGCGGCGATCATCCGCATCCCGTTCGATTTCATCGCCGACGGCGCGCCGCTGATGGGTCGCTGGCTGTCCGACGGCTTCATCGTGCTATTGGCGGCCTACGACCTCGTCTCGCGCGGGCGTCTGCATCCCGCCACGCTGTGGGGCGGGCTGGCCATCGTCGCCTCGCAACCACTGCGCTGGATGTTCGCCCGCTCGGAGCTCTGGCTCGACTTCGCCGGTTGGGCGGTCGGGTTGCTCGATTGAGCGGACGTTGCCAAACGCGGATCGGGCGCGGAAGATGGGACGCATGGACTACGTATTCGCGCCGCCGCCGCCGCCCGCGCTCGCCGTCGCCGGTCGCGCCGAGCGGTTGCCGGTGCACCGCATCTACTGCATCGGCCGCAACTACATCGAGCACGCCAAGGAGATGGGCATGCCGATCGACCGCGCCACGCCGGTGTTCTTCTGCAAGCCGGCCGATGCCATCGTCGCCGACGGCGCCACCATTCCCTGTCCGCCGCAGACCGCGGACCTGCATCACGAGGTGGAAATGGTGGTGGCGCTGCATTCGGGCGGCCAGCGCATCGCCGCCAACGAGGCGCTGCGCCACGTGTTCGGCTATGGCGTCGGCCTCGACCTGACCCGGCGCGATCTGCAGGCCGCGGCGAAGACCAAGGGCCTGCCCTGGGACACGGCCAAGGCGTTCGACCGCTCGGCGCCGGTATCGGCGATCGCGCCGGCGGCCAAGGCCGGGCATCCGCTGCGCGGCAAGCTCAGCCTCGAGGTGAACGGCCGCGTCCGCCAGCAGGCCGACATCGCCGAGATGATCTTCAGCGTGCCGCAGATCATCCACGAACTGTCCAAGCTGTTCACCCTCGCCGCCGGCGATCTGATCTTCACCGGCACGCCGGCCGGGGTGGCGGCGCTCAAGCCCGGCGACGCGTTCCACGCGCGCCTGGAGAACATCGCCGAGCTGCGCGGCCGCATCGGTCTGGCCGAGCACCCGAACGGAACGTAGGCGTGCGGCCGGCGCAGGTCAGTCACACGAGAAGGAGGCAGCCATGGGTCTGTGGAACGAATTCAAGGCGTTCGCCCTGCGCGGCAACGTGGTCGATCTCGCCGTCGGCGTGGTCATCGGCGCGGCGTTCGGCAAGATCGTCTCGACGCTGGTCGACAACGTCATCATGCCGCCGCTCGGCTATCTGATCGGCGGCATCGACTTCTCCGATCTCGTGCTGCGGCTCGGCAATCCGGTGGCCGACGCGAAGGGCGCGATCAGCGGCGGCGTGATCATAAAGTACGGCGTGTTCCTCAACACCGTGCTGCAGTTCCTGATCGTCGCCTTCGCCATCTTTCTGGTGATCAAGCTGATGAACCGGCTGATCCGCAAACAGCAGGCCGCGCCGGCGCCTCCGGCCGAGGTGGTGTTGCTGACCGAGATCCGCGATCTGCTGAAGGCGCAGACGCGCGGCTGAGGCCGGCGCTGTTCGCTTCGCTCCCGAAGCGGCGTTGATTCCTGGCACACACCGGCGGCCGCGCACGGCCCCGGTGCCACGCCCGCGCGTCACCGCGCGCGGGATGGCTCCTTTGCCCACGGGGAGAAATGCCATGCGCCACCTTCGCACCGGTCTGCTCGGCGCCCTGATGCTCGTCGTCCTCGACGGCCGCGCCGCCGTCCTCACCGTCACCACTGCGCACGACGAGGCCAACTGCCGCAGCGTAGCCGGCTGCAGCACGCCGCCGAACGGCAGCGGCGAGAACTATCCGAATTCCACCGGCTGTTCACTGCGCGAGGCGCTGCAGGACATCGCCGATGCCGCGGCGGCCTATCCGAATCCGCCGACGCTGTCCTATCCGGAATGCGGCACGCCGGACGCCGGCCCGGCGGCGACGAACACCATCGTGCTCGGCGCGCAGAACATCCAGATCAACGCCGCCGAACCGGATCCGACCGACGTCACCGGCACCAACCTCGTGCACAACGGCCTGCTGCCGTTCGTCGGCGACAAGGCCACTTGGGGAACGCTGTCGATCACCGGCGGCACGCTGTCGTGCTTCAGCGATGCCAGCGCCATGCCGCCGATCGCGGGCGTGTCGATCCTGACCGAAGCCGCCGGCGCCAGCCTGTCGATCGCCGGCACGCATTTCCAGAACTGCACCGCGCCGGCCGACGGCGCCGCGATCGTCAATTCCGGCACCGGCGATCTCACCCTGACCGGCGTGACCTTCACCAACATCCGCGCCACCAACCAGGGCAACGGCGGCTGCGTGCGCCACGGCAGCGGCACGCTCGCCATCACCGGCGCGAGCTTCACCACCTGCGTCGTCGACGACGGCGGCGCCCTGCCGGGCGGCGGCCACGGCAACGGCGGCGCGCTCTACATCGGCAATGTCGGCGGCCAGCAGAAGGTGGCGATCTCGGGGGTCACGTTCCAGGGCAACCTCGCCGGCGACAACGGCGGCGCGATCTATCTCGCCGGCACCGACGCCATTGCCATCGACACCTCGAATTTCTCCGGCAACATCGCCAACGGCAACACCAACAGCGAAGGCAACGCCGAGCTCGGCGGCGGCGCGATCTACGCCACTGGCACGGCGCTGCAAGGCCACGACGGCAGCGGCGGACTCAACGCCAGCGCGTTCCTGATCTTCCAGAGCGCCTTCGTCGGCAATCTGGCGCCGCAAGGCACCGGCGGCGCGATCCTGCTCACCAGCGGCAACCTCACTTACGGCAACCTCGCGTTCAATCTCGGCGAGTACCAGCTCGGCAAGGTCGATGGCATCCCGGGCGGCATCGTCGCCAGCAACTTCAGCGGCAACGTCGCCGGCGGCACCTCGGCGGACGTGCCGATCGATCCGCGCGCCGGCTCCGGCGGCGCGCTGTACGCCAACGCCGGCAACGTCAGCGTGTTCGCCTCGAGCTTCGTCGGCGGCAACAGCAGCCAGAACGCGAGCGGCGGCGCGATCGCCTACAACGACGCCGGCGACAGCTTCGCGCCGCTCGCCATCTCCAACACCACGTTCAACGGCAACAGCGCCGCGGCGAAGGGCGGCGCGATCGCGAACCTGGTCAGCAAGTTCACCGGCAACGCCGGCAAGGTGACGCTGACCAACGACACGATCTCGGGCAATTCCGCCGGTGCCGGCGGCGGCGGCGCGTTCTTCAATGGCAACGCGAGCGCGGCCGAGGTCGTCGTCGCCAACACCATCTTCGACGGCGGCGGCGCCGGCGGCAACTGCGCCGGCAATCCGTTCACCGATCCGGTCGCGGCCAAGAGCAACCTCGAATTCAATCCGACCGGCACCTGCGCGGGCGTGCCGGCCGGCGATCCGAAGCTGAAGAGCCCGGCGCTGTTCGGCGGCGTCAACGCGCTGGTGTTCACCATGGATCTCAACAGCGGCAGCGCGGCGTCCGGCGCCGGCGATCCCGCGACCTGCGCGAATTCGCCGATCCTCAACCTCGACGAAGCGCTCAACGGCCGGCCGAAGGGCAAACCGAACTGCGACATCGGCGCGTTCGAATCGGCGATCGTGCCGGATCTCACCATCGCCAAATCGCACACCGATCCGTTCGTGCAAGGCGCGGCCGGCGACACCTACACCATCACCGTCGGCAATGCCGGCAACGACGCCACGACCGGCACGGTGACGGTGGACGACACGCTGCCGGCGGGACTCACCGCCACCGCCATCGCCGGCAGCGGCTGGAGCTGCGCGGCGCCGCCGACGCTGCACTGCACGCGCAACGACGCGCTCGGCAGCGGCGCCAACTATCCCGCCATCACGCTCACCGTCGATGTCGCCGCCAACGCCAGCGGTCCGCTGACGAACACGGCCACCGTCGCCGGCGGCAGCGAGGCCAACACCGCCAACGACACCGCCAACGATTCGACCAACATCGTCGGCGTGCCGGATCTCACCGTCACCAAATCGCACCTCGATCCGTTCAGCCACAACCAGATCGGCGCGACCTACACCATCAGCGTGAGCAATGTCGGCAACGGCCCGACCATGGGCACGGTCACCGTCACCGACACGCTGCCGGCGGGACTCACCGCCACCGCGATCGGCGGCAGCGGCTGGAGCAACTGCACCGCCACGCCGGTGGTCGGACCGGGCACGCTGAGCTGCACGCGCAGCGACGTGCTCGCCAATGGCGCGAGCTACCCGAACCTGATCGTCACCGTCGATGTGGCCGCGAATGCGCCGAACCCGGTGACCAACAGCGTGACCGTGTCCGGCGGCGGCGAGACCAATCTCGCCAACGACACGTTCAACGACCAGACCACCACGCCGGTGCGGCTGCAGGACTTCCATGTCGATTGAGGCAAGGCTCAGCGCCGCCGCGCCGGCGCCGCCCGCACGCCGTGCTGCCGGTGGTATTCGCCGAACAGCACGGCGGCGCTGGCGGCGACGTTCAGGCTCTCCACCGCGCCGGTGCCGGGAATGGTGAGCGGCAGATCGGCACGCTCGATCAGGCCGCGGCGCAGGCCCTCGCCTTCCGCGCCGAGTGCGACGACCAGGCGCGCCGGCAGCCGCGCCGCGTACAGCGACTCGCCGGCACGCGGCACGGTCGCGGCGACGGCGAAGCCGGCGCGTGCGAGCGCACCGAGCGCGTCCTCCCCGGCCGCCACGCGCGCGAGCGGCACGGCCTCGGCGCCGCCCTCGGCCACGCGATAGGCGGCGCCCGGCAGATCGCCGGCCGGCGCCGGCGACAGCAGCGCGCCGGCGACGCCGAAATGCGCCGCGCTGCGCAGGATCGCGCCGAGGTTGTGCGGGTTGCCGACACCGTCGAGCCAGACCAGCAGCGCCGGTCCGGCCGGCAGGCGTTGCAACAAAGTGGACAAGGATACGAGTGGACGCGCGCGCACGTCGAAGCACACGCCCTCGTGGTGCTGGCTCTGCGTCAGCTTTTCCAGATCGGTCGCCGCGACCACGCGATAGCCGAGCCGGCGCTGCACGCACCAGGCGAGCACCGCCTTCAGATCGCCGAGCCGCGATTCGACGAGATACACCTTGCGCAGATCGTGCGGCCGATGCGCGAACAGCGCGAGACAGGCGTTGCGCCCGTACACCCGCGTCTCCGCCGCGTGTCGCGCGCGCGGCGCTCGTTCGCGTTCGGTCTCGGTTGCGCGCATGGCGCCATGGTAGCAGGGTATGGCGGATCCGCCGCGCCACGGAGCCCGCCATGCGCACGATCGAGATCCTCGAAGCCGACATCACCACGCTCGCCGTGGATGCCATCGTCAACGCCGCGAACGAGACCCTGCTCGGCGGCGGCGGCGTCGACGGCGCGATCCACCGCGCCGCCGGCCGCGACCTGCTGGCCGCCTGCCGCGCGCTGCCCGAAGTGCGACCGGGCGTGCGTTGTCCGACCGGCGAGGCGCGCCTCACGCCCGGCTTCCGCCTGCCGGCGCGCTTGGTCATCCACACCGTCGGTCCGGTCTGGCGCGGCGGCGACGCCGGCGAAGCGGAACTGCTCGCGCGCTGCTACCGCGAATCGCTGCAGCTGGCGGCGAAACACGAGCTGCACAGCATCGCCTTCCCCGCCATCAGTTGCGGCGTATACGGCTATCCGATCGACGCCGCCGCCGCGATCGCCTGGCGCGAAGTGCGCGACTGGCCGCGGCCGCTGCCCGAGCGCGTGATCTTTTGCTGCTTCGGCGCGCGCATCGCCGCCGCGTACCGGGCGCTGGCCGGGCGCGGGGACAAACACTCCTGATTTTGCCGCTCGACTCGCGGATTCCGTCCAGATCCGCATGGCGATGCGATCAGCGTCGCGACGGAGATACCAGACTCCGTTCAAAGTCGCGCAGGAAATCGATGAAGTCGATGTCCATCGCACGACACAGATCGCGCAGTTCGATGACGTCCAGGCGTCGGGTGCCGATTTCGATGTCGCTGAGCCAGGTCTGGCGTTTGCGCACGCCGCGAGCCAGTTGCACCTGAGTCAGCCCCGCCTGCTCTCTCGCCTCGCGCAACTTGCGAATCAACTGGCGATATTCGGCGCGATGGATCGTCTTGGGCATTGGCCGCTCGCACGAAGCGGCCCCGAACCTATACCGGCTTTTCGCCTACCGGAAAAAACGGTAGGCTTTCGATCCTTCACCGGGACAACTCGCCGCAAAGGGGTAAACCATGGCATTGCGCAAGGAGGAGCGGCCCGCCCGGGCTGCTCAGGGAAGTGTCGCGTCGTGGTCGAGGGTCGGGTGGTGTGGGGGCGAGGCGGTCGAGCGGGTGCGCGCCGGGATGGGTCGTCGCGGGTGCGGGGCGCTTGCGGCACTGCTGGTGGCGCTGTCGTCGTGTGCGCATGCCGCGGTGCAGTTGACCGGGTTCGGGGCGACGCCGGGGCCGTCGGGTGCCGGCGCCGCGACGCAACCGAAGCCGTCGAGCGCAGCGCCGAAGCCGGCCGCGGTCCCGGCGCCCGATGCGACCTCGGATACCGTCGGCGCGACCGTGGCGTCGTTCCGCGTGGACGAGGGCGGCAACGCCACGTATTCGATTCCGATCCAGCTTCCGCCCGGCACCGCCGGCCTGGTGCCGAAGCTCGCGCTGAGCTACAACAATCGCCTGCCGAACGGGGTGATGGGTCCGGGCTGGACGATCGAGGGCGCCTCCTCGATCACGCGCTGCCGCCAGGCCCGCGAGCACGGCGATTTCATGTCCGGCACGACCCCGGTCGACGGCAATCCGCCGCCGGTCGATTTCACGAGCTCGGATCGCTTCTGCCTCGACGGCGTGCGTCTGCTGCTCCGGTCCGGCAACCCCGGCGCCTACGGCGCGGACGGCACCACGTATTCGCCGGAGAACGATCCGACCACGCTCGTGACGGCGCACGTGACGACGCTGGCGGCCGGGCCGGCGAGTTTCACCGTCCAGCGCAAGGACGGCACGAGCAGCACCTACGGCAACACCGCCGCTTCGCCGAATGCCACGGTCAGCGCCACGCTGCCCGCCACCGGCGCCGCGGTCAACGTGAGCTGGAACCTCGCCCGCGCGCAGGATTCGGCCGGCAACTACATCGATTACCTGTACACCAACCACCCGTCCGGCGGCGTATTCCCGTTCGGCGGCGCGGCCGTCGAGTCGGTGCTGTCCCAGGTCAACTACACCGGCCACCTGGCGAACCCGGCGACCCCGCCCTACGCGAGCGTCAGCTTCGGCTACGCCACCCTCGGCCTGGGTCAGGTGCGGCTCGGCTATCAGGCGGGCGTCGCGTTCCTGCAGAGCCAGCAACTGATGAACGTCACCGTCGCCAGCGGCGGCACGACGATGCGCTACTACGCCTTGGGCTACGGCACCTCGACCTCGGGCAGCGGCTGGCCGTGGCTGACCTCGGTGCAGGAATGCCGCGACGGCAGTCGCACGGTGTGCTTCCCGCCGACGCAGTTCACCTGGTCGGCGGCGACGACGAACCTCGTCGCCGAAGGCACGCAGACCCTCGCCGGCCCGAACTACGCCAACCTGGTCGGCTACAAGGTGGCCGACGTCGACGGTGACGGTCGTCTGGACGTGGTGCTCGCCATCGACAATGACACGCACTGCACCGGCACGAGCGCACTCTATGTCGGCTTCCTCGACCAGACCGCCACGCACCAGATGACCCTGACCACCCTCGGTCAGGCGCCGGTGTGTGCGCCGATCGATCTGAAGGGCAACGATCTGGCCTGGTATCTCCTCGACTACGACGGCGACGGCAAGGCGGATCTCCTGATCGGCGGTGCGGCGGGCAGCGCCTTCGCGATCCATCCCGGCGTCGGCCGCCCGGCGGGCGGCGCGCAGGCGTTCGACGGCACCAAGGACCTGCTCGCCAATCTCGCCACACCGATCACCGTGCCCGCGGGCATGAACGCGACGGCGCTGCTCGCCGATCTCAACGGCGATGGCCTGCCCGACCTCATCACGCCCGATGCGGCCGGCCCGATCAATCCGGTCACCGGCATCACCCAGGCGGCCTACGCCAACCTCTCGGTGCGCCTGCTCACCCGCCAGGCGAACGGCCGCCTCGGCTACGCCGATCCGGTGGAACTGGTGCTGCGCTTCGCCGCCGGCGACACCACCTGTGCGCCGTCGCAGAAGGTGAACTGCTCGATCACCTTCTTCAACGCCACCCGCAACGGCGGCGGCCTGTCGGCGGTGGCGACCAACGATGTCGACGGCGACGGCCGCGCCGATCTCACCCTGATGCTGACGGCCACCCCGTGCGGGATCACCTGCCAGCAGCGCCCGGACGGCGCGAACGTGCTCGCCTTCGATCCCACCCTCGGTCGGCCGGGTGGCGCGCAAGGCACGCCCGGCACCACCACGTACTGGTACCAGTTCACCGCCGCCGGCATCGCCCCGCTCAACAGCGGTGCGGCACCGGTGCAGCAGATGCAGGCCTATGCGCGCTTCAGCGCCGCGGCGGACAACACCCTGCCGCTCCTGATCGACGATATGTACGTGGTCGATCTGAACGGCGATGGCCTGGCGGATCTGCTGTACAAGGATGCCACCGACAACGCCGGCACGACCTATCGCGCGCTGATCAATACCGGTTCCGGGTATCTGGCCGCGATCTCGGCGACCGGCATTCGCGCGCCGCTCCAGTTCGCCGATCTCAACGGCGACGGCCGCGCCGACATCGTGTATCCGACCGGCGCGAGCTACGCCTATGTGAGCGTGGCGCCGAGCAACGGCGCAGTCCCGTGGGCCTTCGGCGGCACGACCGTGATCGGCGCGAGTCTGCCGAGCGGGGGCGCCTGGACCGGCCTGTTCGGCGACTTCGACGGCGACGGCGCCGCCGACTTCCTCGCCGTCAACCAGAGTTCCTCGACCAACTTCGCCTCGGCGCGACCGGCCGGCAACACCGGCTCGACCATCTGCACCGCCAGCGACAACCGGGCGAGCTGCAGCCGCTACCATGCGCGCGACGCGATCACGACCTTCACCAACGGCCTCGGCGCGCAGACGACGGTCGTCTATCAGCCGCTGACCAATATCGCGGTCTACCAGCGCGGTGGCACCAATGGCTATCCCTCGCTGCAAACCAATGTCGCCTTCGGCTGGAACTCGCCGGTGTTCGACGTGCTGGCGCCGCTCTACGTGGTCAGCCGCGCCCGCAGCAGCGCACCGGTGCAAGGCGATGCCAACGCCCAGAGCACGGTGGACTACCGCTACGCCGGCGGCCTGATCCAGTCCGGCGGCCGCGGCTTTCTCGGCTTCTACGAGACCTGGAGCTTCGATGCCAACGATGCGGCGATCGAGAACGGCCGGTACCTCGTCACCGTCAATTCCTACGGCCAGCAGTATCCGTTCCTCGGTCTGCCGCTGGCGACCTTCAAGCTCGTCTTCCCCGGCACCGCGATCACGCGCGGATCGAGCGCGCTCGATGCCTGCGCCGACAACATCGAGGATGCCGGCGGCTGCTTCGCCGGCGCCGGTGCGACGCCGTGGCCGGACCTCGTGAGCAACGGTGTGATCGTCGGCTATTCCGATCAGCAACCCGCATGCAATGGACCGGGCTGCACCGTGGCTGACACCACGACCTGCACGTCCACCGCCACCCGTCCGACGCAGATCCATGCCGTCGCGACGAATGGCCTGTACACCCCGCCCGCCAGCGCGCAGCCCGTGTTCGCTTATGTCTACCGCATGACCGACATGCAGGCGGACCTGGGCGGCGACAAGGGAACCGCGGGTGCGGCAGTGTTCAGCGAAGTCGATACGTATTCCTGCTACGACGGCGACGCCAGCACGCCGAGCCACGGCAACTTGCTCTACAGTCGGACGCTAACCTATGACGGCATTAGCGCGAACCACGCCAACGTGGTGGCGCAGAAGCTCACCGCCAACACCTTCAACGACGACACCGGCCACTGGTTCCTCGGCCGCCTGACCCAGAGCACGGTCACCTTCGTGCGTCCGGGGACGCCCGACATCGTGCGCCGCACCGACTTCGGCTACGACCCCACCACCGGGCTGCTCACGTCCGAACGCATCCAGTCGGGCGGCCCGGCCGATCAGGATCTGCGCACCCTCTACTCCCTCGACGCCTTCGGCAACCGCATCGAGGCCTGGCAGTGCAGCAACGATCTCACCGATAGCGCCTGCAAGAGCACCGCCGGCTTCGCGCAGCAGCCATCCGGCACGCAAGTGCACCGCTACGCCAAGACCGTCTACGACAGCCAGGGACGGTACGTGACGGCGAGCCGGCTGCCGTTCTTCGGCGGCACCGACGGTCAGGGCCGGCCGATCCTCAACGAACAGAGCGCACTCACGATCCAGAGCCGCGACGAGTTCGGCAACGTCACCGCCCAGCAGAGCATCGACGGCCTGGTCGAGACGTCCGCATACGGCGCGCTCGGCCGGCCCTACTTCCGCGGCGACAACACCGGCAAGGCGACGACCACCACCTACCGGCCATGCGGCAGCGGCACGGGCCGGCTCTGTTCGCGCGATGCGACCTTCGTGTTCCGCAGCCAGACGGTCAGCGCCGGCGCACCGACGAGCTGGACCTACTTCGACCGGCTCGGCCGCGCCGTGGCGACGATCACGCAGGCCTTCGACGACAATCCGGCCGGCCAGCAGTTCACCGCCGTGTGCACGTATTACGACGGCCACAACCGGCCCGTGTACCGGTCCGAGCCGTTCTTCCTCGACGTCCCGGCCAACCCGAACGACGGCAACGCGCCCACCCTCGGCGCCACCGCCGCCTCGCCCTGCGCGAGCGCGAGCTACGCGACGACGACGCAGTACGACGTGCTCGGCCGGGTGGTGAAGATCACCAAGCCGGATACCGCCACCATCGTCAAGAGTTACCTTGGTCTGACGACGTTCACGACCAACGAGCGCGGCTACACCTGGGAGGAAACCCGCAACGCCCTCGGCGAGGTGATCGAAACCCGCGATCCGAGCGTGACCGGCGATCCGAGCGTCGGCCTGATCGTCGCGACCACCTACGATGCCGCCGGCGACGTGCTCACCCTCACCCGCGATGCCCTGAACAATGGCGTGAGCCCAAGCGCCACGCAGATCGTGACCACGTACTTCTACGATACGCTCGGCCGCAAGATCCGGCAGATCGACCCCGATTCCGGCACGACCCGGTTCGCCTACAACGCCGCCGGCGACCTGATCGCGCAGACCGACGCCAAGGGGCAGACGGTGACCTCGAGCTATGACGCGCTCGGCCGGCGCTGGCGGCGCACCACCACCGCCGGCGACGACGGCAATGCCCTCACCGACACCTGGACCTACGACACCGCCGCGAACGGCTATGGGCAACTCGCCGGCGAAGTCCGCACCTCCACCACCGGCCTCAGCTTCAGCCGCGTCTATACCTACGACGCCTACGGCCGCGCCAGTGGCCGCAGCACCTCGATCGCGGGCAACCTCTACACCGAGTCCACCGCCTACGACGCCTACGGCCGGCCGCAGTCGCAACAAGATGCCTCCGGCTACACCCTGACCACGAACTACACCGCCCGCGGCTACGTGGGCTCCCTCACCGACAGCCGGGCGGGCACGGTGTACGAGGTGCTCGGCATGACCGCGCGCGGCCAGGTGTCGAGCGAGCGCCGTGGCGGCACCAATGCGCTGAAGACGATCCTGGGGTTCTATCCCGCCACCGGCCGGATCAACACGATCTGTTCGGGCGCAAGCTGCGCCCTGCAGGATCTGACCTACACCTTCGACGCCACCGGCACTCTCGTCTCGCGCACCCGCGCCACCTCGACCCAGCCGACCATCGAGCAGTTCACCAATGACGCGCTCAACCGCCTGACCCTGGCGCAACTGACCAAGGTGCAGGGCGTGGCGCAGGCCACGCCCATCACGACCGCCGCGCTCTCGTATGATCTGCTCGGCAACCTCTGCAGCAAGAACGGCCAGACGTACCGCTATGCCGGACCCGCCGGCTGTCCGAACCACGGATCGACCGGCAGTCCGCATGCGGCGACACAGGTCGGCACGACCACGTACCAGTTCGACGGCAACGGCAACCAGACCACCAGCAACTCCGGCAGGACGCTGGTCTACAACGCGCTGAACCAACTCGCCAGTGCCGCGTCCGGCACCACGTCGACGACCTTCCAGTATGCCCCCGACGGCGATCGGTTCCTGC
>JAJPHA010000132.1 GCA_021325475.1 Rhodanobacteraceae bacterium
CGGATCGCCTTCGGCACCGACGCCGCGGTCTACCCGCACGGCATGAACGCGAAGGAATTCGAGTACATGGTCGCGGCCGGCATGCCGCCGATGTTCGCGATCCAGGCGGCGACCACGCACGCCGCGCAGTTGCTCAAACACGACAAGGACTTCGGCAGCATTGCGCCGGGCAAATACGCCGACGTGATCGCGGTGAAGGGCAACCCGCTGGAGGACGTCGCGCTGTTGCAGAAAGTGGAGTTTGTGATGAGGGAGGGGAAGGTGTATAAGTCCGCGCGAATGGAACCCTGAATACGGTAACTTTCGGCACCAGTTTCCGTATATATCGTAGAGGGGTGAATCGCCGGCGGCGAACGCCGTCTGCCTCGTCGCCGATCTGCGTCAATCAACGTGGGGGTGCAGCGATGGCTACGACAACGACGACCACAACGACCACTTGCAATTGCGGCGCAGCCGGCGGCGGGGGTTCCCATCCCGTCGCGTCAGCCGCCGGGGGCGGCGACATGGGCCAGGGACCTCGCCCCAAGATCACAGTGCAGGTCACCTACCATGATCTGATTGATGGGTTGAGCAAGGCTGGGCCGACGGGCGCCGTCGCCAAGCTGTGCCTGGGGCAGCTCTACCTGGAAGCAGCAGAAAACGTCTGCGATGAAGCCATTGCAAGGGCCCTGGCAACCGCCGGCAACAACCTGCTGAAGGGCAGTACGTCGGGATTGCCCGCGGGCTAACCGGCTCTCAGTTCCCGGCGCGCCCCTGCATTCGCATCAGCAGCCAGGCGAAGCCGTGCGCCTCAGCGGCTGCGCGCAATTCTGCGCGAAGTGCCGGAGCGGCCGGCGAATGCCGTTGCTCCTGCAGGCGTAGCTGCGCAAGCTTCGCCTCGAGCGAATCAGCGACGAAATGCCGTTGTGCCGCGTCAGCGGCAATGGCGCTCAGCGCGGCGACGGCGGCCGACGGCTCGAAAGTCTCTCGCTCACGATCGGGCAACTGCGCCAGCGCCAGGTCCGCGCGCGATACCTCCAGGCGCGCGTTGACGCGGCTGCGCAATTCACGTGCACGCGTGGCTTCCCTGCTGCTTTCGTCCGTGCGCTTCTGCACTGCCAGGCAAATCGCCAGCAGCGCGCGCGCATTCGCCTCGGTTGCGACGCTTTCGGCGCGCTCCGCGGAATCGGCCGCGCGCCCAAGCGCGTCGCAGTCCGGCTCGGCGGCCTGCTCCATGTCGATCCACGCGAGCTCCGTTTGCGCCAGCGCCTGCCAATTGAGGTCGCTGCTGCTCGTGGCGGCACGCAACACGGCTTCGAACTCCGCGGACGCACCGGCCACGTCGCCGCGATCGAGCGAGATTTGCCCGCACGACATGCTTACGCTGGCAATCGTGTAGGGCTCGTTCAACTGCCGTGCGAGCGCGCGCGCCTGCTCACAGGTTTGCTGCGCTTGCCCGAGTTCACCACGCAGACGCAAGGCGTCCGCCAGATTGCGTGTTGCGATCAGGCGAAGCCGCAGGTCGCCCGCCCGTTCGCCGAGGGCGATCGCGCGGCGGAATTCCTCAACGACCGAGTCCTCTGCCGAGTCGTCCAGATGCGCGACCGCGATGGCGACCGTGGCGGATGCCTGTGCACCCAAATCACCCCTTTCGACGCCGATTGCCAATGCGCGTTCGGCCGCACGAATGGCTGCGTCGCGGTCGCCCTGGCGCCATAGCATTCGCGTCAGGTTGCTGTAGACCATGGACATCCCTGCCTGATAGCCGATGGCTTCGTAGATCTCGAGCGCACGCTGAAATTCGCGGCGCGCCGCCGGACCCTGGTTCTCCTCGTCCAGAACGATCGCCAGCATCAGATGCGCGTCGCCTTCTCCCTTCGGATTGCCGATGCGCCGAAAGTCGTCGGCCGCCTGGGCCAGCATCGCTTCGGCACCATCGCGCTTGCCGAGATAGTCGCGCGCCTTGACAATCGCCACCTTCGCGCGCGCTGCCAGCCCGGTGAGATCGCGTCGCCGGGCCTCATTCAATGCCCTTTCCGCCAGCTTTACCGCCGAGTCGAGATCGCTGCGCACGTTGGCCAATTCGGCCGCCTCCAGGTCGATGCGCGGATCCTCGCCGCTTCCGGGAAGCTTGCGCCATTCCGCGAGTGCGGCTTGCGCGCGATCCATCTGGCCGGCATCGCGCAGATCGCGGACCAGCGCCATGTGTCGCTCCGGGTTGGCCGGTTCCATCACGAGCATCTGGCGGTCGAGATCCAGTACCCGATTCCAGTCACCCTTCTGCACGGCAACCTCGTGCGCGATTGACATCCGTTGTACCTCCGGCAGGCCCTCGCTGTGGGCAGCTGCCTGCTGCGCGGCGGCCAGTGCCTTCGCGTCGTAACCCAGTGCCTTCCAAGCCTGGGCCAGCAGCGCATATGCCGGCGCATAGCCAGGTGCCATCGCAATCGCGTCGAGCAACTCGTCGCGGGCACGCGCCGGATCGGACCGGCTCAGCGCATCGAGCGCGAGTCCCATGTGCCGCGACAAGTCCAGGGTGGATGGATGTGCCGTGGCGATCTGCTGCAGCGTCGCGGCGTCGTTCACGTCCACTCCGACTTCCGCACGCAGTTGTGCGCCGGCCTTCTCGACGAGATCCGGCAATTCGGAAAGCGACGCCGATTTCGCAAAGTGCGCGAGCGGCGCACCGGTGCGCGCGTCCTGCAGCGCGAGATCGAGGCGCAGCATCGGCGCATCGGCGGCGCCCGAGACGAGATAGCTGCCGCTCAGCACGTAGTCCGTGCCGAGCCGCTGGCGCAACTTACCCAGGCTGGCCGGCGCATAACCTCCCGCAGTGGGCGCCGGCAGATCCGCGTGCGCCGCACTCACCAGTTCTCCGGGCAGCGTGTGCAGCTTTCCGCCGGCTTCAATTTCCGTCGCCAGCTCGTTTTTCAGCGTCGCGGCGATCCAGTCGTGCTGCTGGTTCGGTCCCAAATTGCTGAAATCGACGATGGCGACGGCGCTGCCCGCCGCGATCGCCCCGCCACGCCCGCGCGACTCGAACAGCACCGCGGCGATGCCGATCAGCGCGACCGCCAGCGTCGCCGCCATGCCCACGCGATGCCGGCGCACGTATTTGTATGTGCGGTACAGTAGATGATCGCGGCGCGCACTGATCGGCTTGCCGTCGAGATAGTTGCGTAGGTCTTCCGCGAACGCGGCGACGCTGGGGTAGCGCCGGGCCGGATCGTGCTTGAGCGCGGCCAGCACGATCGTGTCGAGATCGCCACGCAGGCGCCGCGGCGGCACCGGAGGCGCCGACAGCCGCAGCCGGCTCGGCGGCATCGGATCGCTCGCCTCGATGATGCGGCGTATGTCCTCCGGCTGCGACACGCCGCGGAAGTCGTAGGCATATTTGTCGGTGAGGAGCTGATACAGCACGCAACCCAGCGCGTAGATGTCGGTGGCTTCCGTGATCCTGCCGCCGCTGAACTGTTCCGGCGCCGCGTACGCCGGCGACATCGGCCGCTCCCGCCGCGCCTGGGTGAGCGTCGGTTCGCCGGTGCCGACGTCCACCAGCACCTTGGCGATGCCGAAGTCGAGGAGTTTGACTTCGCCGGCGGGAGTGACGAGCACGTTGGACGGCTTCAGGTCCCGGTGCACGACGTGGTGCTGGTGTGCGAACTGCACGGCGGCGCACACCTCGAGGAACAGCCGAATGCGGTCTTCGAGTTTCAGATCGTTGTCGTGGCAATAGCTCAGCAGCGCCTTGCCCTCGACGTATTCCATGGCGAAATACGGGCGACCATCGTCGGTGATGCCGCCGTCGAGCAGGTGCGCGATGTTCGGATGCTGCAGGCGCGCCAGGATCTGGCGTTCGCGCAGGAAGCGCGCGAGCACGGCATCGGAATCCATGCCGCGCTTGATGAGCTTCAATGCCGCACGCTGCTCGAACTGGCCGTCGGCGCGCTCGGCCAGCCACACCACGCCCATGCCGCCGTCGCCGAGCTTCTTGACCAGCCGCCAGGGACCGACGCGCCCCGGTGACGCGGGCGCGTGACCGGCGTCCTCCGTCGCCGTCGCCTCTTCGGCTCCCCGCCGCACGATGGCGGCGGCCGCCTGCTCGAACTCGAGCGCCGACTCCTCCGCATCCAGCATCGAGGCGACGATCTGCTTCAGGTCCGGATCGGTGCGGCAGAGCTCGTCCACCAACGCCGAGCGCTGCGCCCGCGGCGCGGCGAAGACGCGATCGAAGATGTCCCCCGCGCGCAGCCAGCGTTGCGTGTCCACGCTCAGCCTCCCGTGGGCGCGACCTATCCCCTGCTTCTCATTATAGGGAACCTCTGAACCAGTGGAGGACGCCGCTCGGACTTTTTGAGCCCCCTTGAGTCAAGGGGGCGATCAAACCCATGCGCAGCAAGGGTTTGACGGGGGGTTGTGGAGGTGCGGCGCGACAGCCGAAGACCGGAACACAGGGGCTTGGTAGGGTCGAGGACTGGCGCGGTAGCGATCAGGCTCCGTTTCCAGTCCCCGCTCGTCGCACCGGACGTGCGGATCTCCCGCATCCGGCGCTCGGACGAGGCGATTCCACGCCGTAGCTCCCGGGGCAGGTCCCCAATCGCAGGCGATCAGCCCGCGCTTCGGTCAGTGGTGCGCCGGGCGGCGGCGCGTCACCGTGTCCGCGGTCCGACCACCCTCGCGAGCACCCCATCATGCACGACGTCTCCCTCACCGCCGCCACGCCGCCGACGCCAGACGATGCGCCGCGCGCCTACCCGCTCGGCGATGCCGAATCCGAGCTGGCGCGGCTGATCCGGCAGGGCGAATTCTTCGCCGAGCTCACCCGCCAGTTTCTGCTCGCCGCCGGTCTGCGGCGCGGCATGCGCGTGCTCGACATCGGCTGCGGCGCCGGCGACGTCAGCCTGCTCGCCGCCGCCATCGTCGGCCCGGAAGGATCGGTCGTCGGCGTCGATCGCTCGGACGCGGCCGTGACCCTGGCGGCGCGGCGCGCGCACGCGGCGGGCTACCGTCACGTGCGCTTCGTCGCCGCCGAACTCGAGGACTTCACGCTCGATCCGCCGGCCGATGCGCTGGTCGGGCGCCTGGTGCTGATGTACCTCGACAATCCCGCACTCACCCTGCGCGATCTGCTGTTGTCGGTGAAGCCGGGCGGCATCGTCGCGTTCCAGGAATTCGATCTTGCCGCGGCGAAGTCGGAACCATACTGCCGCCTGTACGAGGCCGCGCTCGACCGTGTCGGCGAAACCTTCCTGCGCTGCGGCTTCGATACCCGGCTCGGCCTGCGCTTTCCGCGCCTGTTCCGCGAGGCCGGCCTGCCGCCGCCGACGCTCTCGCTCGCCGCGCGCATCGAACACGGCGCCGAGGCCGAGGTCTGCCACGCGCTCGCCGAGATCACCCGCACGCTGCTGCCGCACATGGAGCGCCTCGGCGTCGCCGCGCCGCACGGCGTCGAGGTCGACACCCTCGCCGAACGGCTGCGCGTCGAAGCCGCCGCGGTCGATGCCACACTGATCGCGCCGGCGCTGATCGGCGCCTGTGCGCGCCACGTCTGATGCCCCGCCGGCCGCACGGCGAATCGGACACCGACACGAGCGAGACAGCCGACCTTCGCCGGGGATGCGTCCCCCCTTCGGCCAGTTTCGACGCCGCCGGCACATTCCCAAGATACGTCGCCTGATCCGTCCGGGGAGATCGCCCATGCTTCGTCGCACACACCATCGCCTGCCGCGTCTGTGGCAGCGCACCTCGACCGGCCTCGCCCTGCTCGCGGCGCTGGCTTTGCTTTGTCTGGCCTGCGGCCACGCCCGCGCGGCGGTGTTCACCGTCACCAGCAACGCCGACACCGACGGCACCACCTGCGGCGCCACCTGCACGCTGCGCCAGGCGCTCAACGCGGTCAACGCGGCGGCGAGCGGCGCCCACACCATCGCCTTCGCCATTCCGGGCACGGGAGTCCACGTCATCGCGCCGGCGACACCGCTGCCGACGCTCACCCACGCCAACGTCACCATCGACGGCTACACCCAACCCGGTGCCGCGCCGAACACGCTGGCCGAAGGCGACGACGCGGTGATCCTGATCCAGCTCGATGGCACGTTGATCCCGCCGAACCAGTTGGTCCACGGACTCTCGATCGCGGCCACCGACGTCACCGTGCGCGGGCTCGCGATCACCGACTTCGCCAACGCCGGCAGCAACGGCATCGTGCTCGGCCTGCCGGGCAATCGGCCGGCCGACCGCGCGGTGATCGAGGGCTGCTTCATCGGCCTTGCGCCCGACGGCGTGACCGCCGGCGGCAACGGCAGTGCCGGCATCCTGCTGAACGGGTCCGCGGCGGTGCGCATCGGCGGCACCGATCCCGCCAGCCGCAACGTGATCTCGGCCAACGGCGCCGGCAACGAATTCGGCGGCGGCATCGCCGTCATCAACATCGGCGTCGATGGCAGCACGATCCTCGGCAACTACCTCGGCACCACGGCGCAGGGCGACGCCTCGCGCGGCAACCATGGTGCTGGCGTCAGCGTGTACCAGTTCGCCAAGTCGGTGACGATCGGCGGCGTCGCCGCCGGCGCGGCGAACCGGATCGCGTTCAATTTCTGGGGTGTGGTCGTGCTCAACGGCAGCACCGGCATCGACGCGGCGGCGAACGAATTCCACACCAACAGCCGGCTCGGCATCGAGCTGTCGGCGAGTGCCGCGGCCGACGGCGTGACCTCGAACGACGTCAACGATACCGACGAAGGCGGCAATCACCTGCAAAACTTTCCGGTGCTGACGAGCGCCACGCTCGACTACGGCCGACTGTTGCTGCAGGGCTCGCTCGACATCCCGCACGTCGGCTCCGTCACCCCACGCCCGTATTCGATCGTCGCCTACGCGAGCAGCGCCTGCGACGGCACCGCCCACGGGCCGGGGGAACGGCTGCTCGGTTCGGCGCAGGCCGTGCTGTTCGACGATCTCGTGCTGCGCGAAACCTTCGCGCTCGATTATGCGCCGGCGCCGCTCGGCAGCCAGATCACCGCCACCGCGACCGACGGCAACGGCAACACCTCGGAGTTCTCCGCCTGCATCACCGTCACGCTCGGCGACGGCATTTTCAAGGACGGTTTCGGCAATCCTGATTAGCGTCAAACCTCAGCAGGCGGTTCCCTGCTCCCGCACAAGAGCAGAGCTTCCGCTCGGACGTTGTGTTTGCGCAATCTGTCTTCGAGAGCCAAAGCTTCCGCTCGGCGGCGCTGGGTCTTGATGACTTTCACAATAGGAGCTTCCGCTCGGCCGCTGGCCGAGCGGGTTACTTCTTTGCGGGTGCAAAGAAGTAACCAAGAAACACCTCGAAAGCAGAGCCTCCCCCGGAGGACCCGCACGAGTCTTCCGCGATGGGATGAAGGCTCCGTATACAACTCGTCCATCGCAGGCCGATACGTCGTTCGCTTCGCATGCAGGTCTTTCGTCGCAAGCGAAGCGAAGAGCCGTCCGACCCGGTGCGACCGAGTTGTACCGGAACATTCATCTGCTTGGAGACCTTTGTGCAGGTCCTCCGAGGGATGTTCTGCTTGAACGTGCTTTCTCTTGGTTACTTCTCTTGACTCCGGGCATCCTGCCCTCCGCCGCTTCGCGGCCAGCTCCGCTGTTCGCGCCGCTCCTGCGGCGCAGTGCACGAGCAAA
>JAJPHA010000007.1 GCA_021325475.1 Rhodanobacteraceae bacterium
GACGGATTGCGCGCCGCCGGAGCGCAGGACCCGGAGTTTACTGGTAGTAAATGAGGAGTCCGAGCACCGCCGGCGCGTGAGCCGTCGAGCGCAGCAGATTTTGAGACAGGTTCTAGCCGCGTGCGGTGTGCTGCGTCCTTGACCTGCGTCACAGTGCCGGGCGTCGCGCCGCCTCGCCAGGAAATCCGTGGACCAAGGCAAGATGGAGTCTCGGCTCTTTGCGCCCCCTTGAGTCGAGGGTGCGATCAAACCCTTGCCGCGCAAGGGTTTGATGGGGCTTGTGGAGGTGCGGCGCCGCAGCCGAAGACAGGAACATCGGGATTCAACCAGACCTGCCCTACTGCACGGGAATGACGATGCGCGTCTGCAACCGTTCCGGCGGCACTTCGCCCGGATCGTTCAGGTATTCCTCGATCAACCGATCCTTCGGCTGATAGCCCTCGGTGGCGAGCCAGGCGTAGGCCTTGGTGATGGTCTCGCCGAGCCTGGTGTACGGTCCGGTGTGGACGAACGCGACCGCGCGTCCGGCGTAGCTGCTGCCGGCCTGCACCTCGCCGCTCGCCGCGACGTCGTTGCGATCGACCGGAATCGCGGCGTCGAATTTCCAGGCGTCGGCGTCGTAGCTGGTGGTGATCGTCATCGGCGCGCCCTGCATGGCGATGCCATGGTCCTTGAGAAAGGCGCCGATGTGCCCGTAGGCCTCCCCGATGGCGGTCTTGATCGCCTCCGGATCCTGGCCGGTCGACAGGCTGACGAAATAGATCTTCTGCGCCGGACGCTGCACTTCTTCGCCCTGCACGCCGGCGAGATCGGCCGCCGGCAGACTCTCGAGCAATGCCTTCAGCTTGGCCAGGCCCTTCTCGTAATCCTTGCCGACCATGGAATCCATCAGCAGGTTGAAGTAACGACCGATCAGGCGGCCGTTGGCATCCACGTCCAGCGCCCAGGTGACTGCGGTGCCGCCGCCGGCAGGCGCCAGGCGAAAGCTCGCCGTCGCCTTGCCCATGTCGCCGAAGTCGAGCGCGGTCCGGATCGATTCATACGGCTTGCTCTCGACGATCTCCTGGCTGCCGCTGCCGACGGACTTGTTGCCCGACCAGCTCGCCTTGGCGCCGACGCCGAAGGCCGGGCCGCTGTAGCGGTAGCTGGCATCGGGATCGAGTTCGAACCACGGCGACCAGTCGTTGAAACGCCGGAAGCCGTTGAGCACGGCGAACACTTGCGCGGGTGGCCGCGCGATGGTGATCGCGCGCTCGACGCGCGTGTGATCCGGCAGGAAGAAACCGATCGCGACCAGCAGCACGACCACGACCGCGAGGACCAGCGACAACCGCACGAGCCAGCGCATGACGCACCTCCCCGAACGAGCGGATCGAGGCATGCTAGCCGACTGGGAGCAGGCTCGCCACTTGCGCCGCGCGCGCCGTGGCGAATGGAAGGGAAAACGGAGGATTCGGGTCTGCGGTAAAGGCTCTCCCTGCGCTGGGCAAAACACAGGGAGAGTCAATCCGTCTACCGATGGTTGTATTTCGTGTTACCCGTCGCGGTACCGGAAGCGAGGCCGCCGGTTCCGCGAACGCTGCCGGTCGTCTGCCACCCGACCGGTTCGCTCGGGTGCGATCCGTGCACCCCTCTTCGAGCGTCGTTGCTGCGTGTTGCCTACTTACTTCTTCGCCGTCTTGCGGGCGGTTTTCTTCGCCGCCTTGGCCTTCACGGTCTTCTTGGCGGCCTTCTTCGCGGTTTTCTTTGCAGCTTTCTTCATAGCCATATCGCGTCTTAGCTCCTCGTCAGTTGGTAGTGGTTGCCCAGTAAAAGCGTGCAGGAACGCTTCGCACAGCAGATCGCTGTTGGTGGCGTGCCTGAGATTGTTCACTTGCCGGCGTGTGCGTTCGTCGGAGAGAAGTTTGAGGACGTGAAGCGGTATCGATACCGTCACTTTTTTTACTGCTTCGGCCTTGTGGCCGTGCTCGATGTACGGCTGGATGAACTTCGCTACCGGCATGATCCCGTAACGCGGTGGTACGCCGGGACAAAAAATTATTCCCGCTTTTTCGCGCTGTCAACCTCTTTGTGGGCGATCGACGCGGCGGAATCCGTCGCGCGGTGCCGCCGCGACGCGCGCCGCGGGATGCAGCGAATCGCCGCAACCGCCGGGCGGACGTTCACAAATGGACGTCTATACTTCTATACGGCGCAACGTCGTCGCCGTCACGGGGCGCGCCGCGCGCCGGCCACCGCTGCGCGCAACGCCAGCAATGATGCGGGTTGCAGCGGGGCGACGCATGCGCGCCGTCGACACCGGCCGCTGCCATCGACGCCTGCGGCGTTACCGCGCCGCGCGCGGCGAGGAATGTGGTCGCACAGGTGCACTTGCCATCCGGCGCGCGCCCGCCGCGACGTCGGAGCGCGTCGCGCGAGCGCGGAAAATTTTTTTCGCGGCGACGCCGAATCGGCGCGCGAAACGCGCAATTTGCGCAAAATTGCGCAACCCGGACGCGTCGCGAACGGCGCCGACGGCAACGAGATTCAGCGCAGCGCGCTCGCCAGCGCGCGCGCGAAGCGGTCGAGATCCGCTTCGGTCTTGGTCTCGGTCGCGCACACCAGCAGCGCGTCGCCGAGGTCGGGATATTCCTCGCCGAGTGCGAACCCGGCGACGATCCGTTGCTCGGCGAGACGCTCGACGATCGCGTGCGCCGGCTGCGGCAACGCCAGCGCCACTTCGTGGAAGTAGGGGCGCGTGAACAGCGGACGCACGCCGGCGATCGCGCCGAGCCTGGCGCACAACGCGCGCGTGTTGTGCATGCTCGCCTTCGCCGCGCGCTCCAGACCCTGCGGCCCGAGCATGGCCATCGCGATCGTCGCCGCGGTGACCAGCAGACCCTGGTTGGTGCAGATGTTGGACGTCGCCTTCGCGCGGCGGATGTGCTGCTCGCGCGCCTGCAGGGTGAGGGTGAAACCTTCGCGGCCATCGATGTCGGTGGTGCGGCCGACGATGCGGCCCGGCATCTGGCGGACGAATTCCTGCTTGCAGGCGAGGATGCCGAAGTACGGCCCGCCGGAGGACAGCGGCACGCCGAGCGGCTGGCCGTCGCCACAGACGATGTCGGCGCCGCGCGCACCCCAGCGGCCGGGCGGCTTCAGCACCGCCAGCGACAGCGGATTGACCACGCCGATGACCAGCCCGCCGCGCGCATGCGCCCAGTCGGTGAGCGCATCGACCTCCTCGAGCACGCCGAAGAAGTTCGGCTGCGGCACGACCAGCGCGGTGAACGCGCCGAAATCCTGGCGCGCCAGCCATTCCGGATCGACGCCGCCGGCGGCGCGGCCGTCATGACAGAAATCGACTTCGACCACCTCGATGTTCTGCAGATCGACGATGGTGTGCAGCGTCTTGCGGTAGGCCGGATGCACCGAGCGCGGCACCAGCACTTTGCGCGGCCCCTTCTTGGCGCAGCGCTCGGCCATCAGCACGGCCTCGGCGAGCGCGGTGGCGCCGTCGTACAACGAGGCGTTGCTCACGTCCATGCCGGTCAGCCGCGTCATCATCGTCTGGTATTCGTAGATGACCTGCAGCGTGCCCTGGCTCGCTTCGGCCTGGTACGGCGTGTACGCCGAGTAGAACTCGCCGCGCGAGACGATCTCCCACACCGCCGCGGGGATGTGGTGCTCGTACGCGCCGGCGCCGCAGAAGTTGAGCGGCGTGCCGTCCGCCGCCGCGCGTTCGCGCATCAGGCGGGCGAGCTCCATCTCGTTCAATCCCGGCGGCACGTTGCGCAACTCGGCGGTCTTGAGCGCCGCCGGAATTTCGTCGAACAGATCCTCGATGCGCGCCACGCCGATGGTCTTCAGCATCGCGCGCACATCGGCTTCGGAGTGGGGGATGAAGGGCATCGGGGTTGGGGGCAGTGAGCGGTGAGCGGTGAGCGGTGAGCGGTGAGCGGTGAGCGGTGAGTGGGGAGTGGGGAGTGGGGAGTGGGGAGTGGGGAGTGGGGAGTGGGGAGTGGGAAGTTGGGAGTGGAAAATGCCGTGCTTTTCAGCCCTCAGCCCTCAGCCCTCGGCCCTCGCGCGTAAGCGATCAGCGGTGAGCATAAAAAAACCGAACCGGCCATTCGCGGAATCCGAAATGGGAGGAGCTCGACTTCCTACTCCCCACTCCCTACTCCCCACTCCCCCGCACCTCAGTGTTCCTCGCTCTCGATCAGTTCGGCGTAGGCGTCCGGGTCGAGCAGTTCTTCCTGCTCCTCGGCCAGGTTGCTCGGCTTGACCACGAAGATCCAGCCCTCGCCGTAGGCGTCCTCGTTGATCGTCTCGGGCTTGTCGGCCAGCGCCGAATTGACCGCGACCACCTTGCCGGATACGGGCGCATAGACGTCCGAAGCCGCCTTGACCGATTCGACCACCGCGCAGGCGTTGCCGGCCTGGACCTCGTCGCCCACGCTCGGCAGCTCGACGTAGACCAGATCGCCGAGCAGGCTCTGGGCGTGGTCGGAGATGCCGACGGTGACCGTGCCGTTGTCCTCGATTCGCGCCCACTCGTGGGACTTCATGAATTTGAGGTCGCCGGGGATTTCGTTCATGGGGGATTTCCTGGATGCCGATCGACGCGGCCGGGTAATTCTACACGGAGCCCGGCGCAAGCAAAGTCACACGCCCGCGCACGCCTTGCCGTCGCGGACGAACGGATACTTGACCACGCGCACCGGCACCTCGCGGCCGCGGATGTCCACCGCGACGCGCGCGCCGGCGCCGGTCGGCACGCGCGCGAAGGCGATCGCCTTGCCGAGCGTGGGCGAGAACGTGCCGGACAGGACCTCGCCGTCGCCGACCGGCGTGATCACGCGCTGACCGTGGCGCAACACACCCTTCTCGTCCATCACCAGCCCGACCATCTCGCGCCGGACGCCGTCGGCGCGCTGCCGTTCCAGCGCGGCGCGGCCGATGAAGTCGCGGCCGTCGTCGAGCGCGACGGTCCATGCCAATCCGGCCTCCCAGGGCGTGACGTTCTCGTCCATGTCCTGGCCGTAGAGATTCATGCCGGCCTCCAGGCGCAAGGTGTCGCGCGCGCCGAGACCCGCGGGCTTCACGCCGGCGGCGAGCAGGCGGTTCCACAACTCCACCGCCTGCGTTTCCGGCACGATGATCTCGTAGCCGTCCTCGCCGGTGTAGCCGGTGCGGGCGATGAACAAGCCGTCGCCTTCGGCGGCGACGAACTTGCCGATCTTCGCCGCCCGCTCGCGCAGCGCGGGGCCGAGCAGCGACTGCACCTTGGCGCGCGCGTTCGGGCCCTGCACCGCGATCATGGCGAGATCCGCGCGTTCGCTGACCACGACGTCGAACGCCTTGGCCTGCCGCTCGAGCCAGGCGAGATCCTTGTCGCGCGTCGCCGCGTTGACCACGACACGGAAGAAATCCTCGGCGAGGTAATAGACGATGAGATCGTCGATCACGCCGCCGTGCTCGTTCAGCATGCACGAGTACAGCGCCTTGCCGGGGACTTTCAGCTTGTCCACGCTGTTGGCGAGCAAGCGACGCAGGAACGGCCGCGTGTTCGCGCCGCGCAGATCGACCACGGTCATGTGCGAGACGTCGAACATGCCGGCGTCGCGGCGCACCGCGTGATGCTCGTCGATCTGCGAGCCGTAATGCAGCGGCATGTCCCAGCCGCCGAAATCGACCATCTTGGCGCCGAGCGCGCGATGGGTCTGGTTGAGGACGGTTTTCCGGGTCATGACGGCAGCCGCGGGCGGGGCGCGCATTATAAGGAAGATCCGATCAATTCCCGAGGTTCCTGTCTTCGGCGGCGCTACCGCACTTCCACAACCCCCATCCACCCCTTGCTGCGCAAGGGTTGGATCGCCCCCTTGACTCAAGGGGGCTGAAAAGAACGGGCGCCGCATTGTCCGTTGGCGCCGAGGTTCCAAAACAGGCCGTCGAGCGAGTGCGTTCCCGCACCGCGCTCGCGACGCGCGGCCGCCGCGAAGAAAAGGTGAGCCGGCCGGTAAGCCGGGTTCTGTCGTGGACAGTCATTCCTCTCGGCCTGGCGTCGCCGCCAGGCTCTAGCGACCTACCCGGGAGCGGCTCAGGGCTAAGCCATCGCTCCCCTATGTGGTCTTGCTCCGGGTGGGGTTTGCCGTGCCGCGCGGCGTTGGCCCCGCGCGCGGTGCGCTCTTGCCGCACCGTTTCACCCTTGCCTGATCCCTCGCGGGCCATCGGCGGTCTGTTCTCTGTTGCACTTTCCGTCGGCTTGCGCCGCCCAGGCGTTACCTGGCACCCTGCCCTGTGGAGCCCGGACTTTCCTCGGCGTGCTCGCGCACGTCGCGACTGTCTGGCCGGCTCGCCGCCAGAATACTCGAGATCGCGCACGGAAGACAGGGCCGGCGCCGAGCGCCGCGAGCGGCGGCGCGTGCCGGCCGACCCACGGCGAACGGATGCGCGAGCACCATCGCTTCGCCCATCTTCCGCCCGGCGTCAGCCGGCTACGCGCAGCATCGCCGCGATGCTGCGTTCCACGTCGGCATCGGTCGTCGCCCACGAGCACACGCTGATGCGCATGGCGGTGCGTCCCTGCCACACCGTGCCGCCGCACCAGCAGGTGCCCTCCGCCTGCAACGCCGCGATCACGCGCTGGGTGCGCTCGGCGTCGCCGAAGGCGACCAGCACTTGATTCAACGCCACCTCGTTCAACACCTCGTAGCCGGCGGCGCGCAGCGCTTCGGCGAAACGGCGCGCCTGCCGGCAGTTGCGCTCGATCAGCTCGGCCACGCCCTGCCGGCCCAGGCTGCGCAGCGCCGCCCAGACCTCGACACCGCGCGCACGTCGCGACAGTTCCGGCGTGTAATCGGACGGATTGCGCCACGGGCTCGCGGTCGGCAGATACTCCGCCGTGATCGCCATCGCCGCCGGCAGCGCGTGGGCGTCGCGCACGAAGGCGAGGCCGCAGTCGTAGGGCACGTTCAGCCACTTGTGCGCGTCGGTCGCCCAGGAGTCGGCAGTTTCGATGCCGGCGACCAGCGCGCGACGCGACGGCGCGGCGCGCGCCCACAACCCGAACGCGCCGTCGACGTGCAGCCACGCCGACGCGCCGATCCGCTCGCGCACGCCGGCGACGTCGTCGCAGGCGCCGGTGTTGACGTTGCCGATCTGGGTGCAGACGATCGCCGGCGCGGACGGCTTCGGCAGCGTGGCCACGCGCAGGCGGCCCTGCGCATCGACCGGCACGCGCCGCACGCGGTTGCGGCCGAGGCCGAGCAGACCGAGCGACTTGATCAGCGTCGGGTGCGCCTCCTCGCCCACCACGACCTCGATCGGCGGCGCGCCGAACAAGCCGTCGGCCTCGACGTTCCAGCCGGCGCGCGCGAGCACGGCATGGCGCGCGGCGGCGAGCGCGGCGAAATTCGCCATGGTCGCGCCGGTGACGAAGGCGCCGGCGCAATCGCGCGGCAGGTCGAACAGGTCGAGCAGCCAGGCGAGCGCGGTCTGCTCCAGCCGCGCCGTCGCCGGGGTGATGTTGTAGTAGCCGGTGTTCTGGTCCCAGGCCGCGGCCAGCCAGTTCGCCGCGAGCGCGGCCGGCAGCGCGCCGCCCATGACGAAGCCGAAGAAGCGCGGGCCGGCGATCGCCAGCGTCGCCGGCGACCCGTGACGATCGAGCAGTGCCAGCGTCTGCGCAGGATCGCTCGGCGCCTCCGGCAGCGCATGATCGAGCGCATCGAGCGCCGCGACCGCCGCCGCGTCGGGCGCGACCTTGCGCTCGCCGAGGCCCTGCAGATAGGCGCCGGCGCGGGCGGCGGCGTCGTTCAACAGCGTTTGCAGCGATGTCATGGCTCCTCCCCAGGTGGCGGCCGCAGGCGCCGATTCACGGCTCCGGTGGCGACTCGCGCTCCGCGTACAGCGCCTTGCGCGGCGCGCCGGAGATCTCGCTCGCCAACTTCGCCGCGCGTCCGGGCGGCAGCTCCCGGCGCAGCAGCTCGAACACGCGCCGACCCTCGGCCAGGCGCGCGGCCGCGTCGTCCTCCTCGATGCCGGCGATCAGCAGGACGAATTCGCCGCGGCGCTGATCGGCGTCGGCGGCGAGGCGCGCGGCGAGCTCCGCGAGCGTGCCGTCGAGCACGGTTTCGTACAGCTTGGTCAACTCGCGCGCGAGCACCGCGCGGCGTTCGTCGCCGAGGACCGCGCGGCAATCCTCGAGCGTCTCGGCGATGCGGTGGCTCGCCTCGTACAGGATCAGCGTGCGCGATTCGCCGCGCAACGCCTGCAAGCGCGCCCGGCGCGCGGCGGCGCGGGCCGGCAGGAAGCCCTCGAACACGAAGCGGTCGCTCGGCAATCCCGCGACCGACAACGCCGCGATCGCCGCGCACGGCCCGGGCACCGGCGAGACCGCGATGCCGGCCGCGCGCGCCGCGCGCACCAGCCGGAAGCCGGGATCGCTGATGAGCGGCGTGCCGGCGTCGCTGATCAGCGCGATCGTCGCGCCCTCGCGCAGACGCCGCACCAGCTCGTCGCCGACCGCGCGTTCGTTGTGCTCGTGCAGCGCGATCACACGCGCGGCGATGCCGTAGTGCATGAGCAGCGCCATGCTGTGGCGCGTATCCTCGGCGGCGATGAGGTCGCACATGCGCAGCACCGCCTGCGCGCGCGGCGACAGATCCTCGCGATTGCCGATCGGCGTGGCCACCACCCACAGCCTGCCTGCGCGCCGTTCCGTCATGCCTGCTCCCCGTGTGCGCGCCAAGCTTAGCGCGCCGACCGGCCCGGCGTCCGCTATCATGAGCGCCGATCCGCGAGGTGACGATCATGGCCAGGTTGCGTTTGCCGCATCGCGCCGCAGGCGCCTTGCTCATCGTGCTGGGGGCGCTGCTCGCCGGCTGCCTCGAGGTCGCGCCGCGCCCGGCTCCGTCCGCCGCCGCCGATGCCGAAGCCGCCTGGCATCAGGGCGATTTCGATCGCGCCGCGCAGGCGTTTCTCGAGCTCGCCGATGCGCACCCGCGCGAGCGCGCGCACTACCGCCTGCGCGCGGCCGAGGCCTGGCGCGAGAACGGCGATCTCGACGCCGCGGCCGAGGCGCTCGCCGGCATCAAGCCGCAGCGCCTCGACGCCGAGGAAGCCGTGCGCTATGCGCTGATCGAGGCGGAAGTGGCGCTGGCGCGGGGAGCGCCGGCGCCGGCGCTCGAGACGCTCGGCCGCCTCGATCTCGCCGCGCTGCCGCCGCCGCTCAAACTGCGCGCGCTGGAACTGCGCGCACGCGCCGAGGCGGCGAGCGGCCATGCCATCGCCAGCGCGCGCACGCGCGTGGAACTCGACCGTGGGCTCGCCGGCGCGGACCGGGCGCAGAACGAAGGCCAGATCCGCGCCACGCTGCAGGCGCTCGGCGCCGATGCGCTCAAGCGCGAAGCGGCCGCGCTCGCGCCGGGCGATCCGCTCCTGCCCTGGCTCGATCAGGCGCTGCGCGCCGGCGGCCAGGCGCTGCCGCTCGTGGTGCTGCGGCCGAATCAGCCGGTCGGCACCTTCGTTCCCGGTCCCGGCGGCACCCAGCGCGAAGGCTATCGCGCCGTGCGCAAGGTCGGCCTGTTGCTGCCGGGCGAAGGACCGCTCGGCGCGGTGGCGCAACCGGTGCGCGACGGCGTGTTCGCGGCGCGCTTCGCCGACAGCAATCCGCAGCGCCCCGACATCGCCGTGTACGACGCCGGCGGCACGGCGCAGGGCGCGCTCGCCGCCTATCGCCAGGCGGTCAGCGACGGGGCCGATCACGTCGTCGGCCCACTCACGCGCGAAGCCGTATCGGCCTTGTTCGCGCAAGGCGCGCTGCCGGTGCCGGTGCTGGCGTTGAACCAGCCCGAGCGCGGCGAGACGCCGCCGCCCGGCAGCGCCGCGTTCGGCCTGACGCCCGACGCCGAAGGCGCGCAGGCGGCCGAACACCTGCTCGAGCGCGGCATCCGCCAGGCGGTGGTCATCACCGCTACGGAAGACTGGGCCGAGCGCGCCGCGCTCGCCTTCCGCGCCCAGTTCGAGAGCCGCAACGGCCGCATCCTCAACGAGGCGCGGCTGCGCGACAACGAGGTGAACTACGCCGCGGCGATCCGCCAGGCGCTGTCCGGCGTGGCCGCCGGCAAGGCGGCGCCCGCGCTGCCCGGCGCCGTCGCGCCGAGCGAGGCGGCGCCGCCGCCGGACACCGCGATCTTCATCAGCATGCGGCCGCAACAGGCGCGCCTGCTGCTGCCGCAGCTCAAGCTCGCCGGCTACGCCGGGGTGCCGGTGTTCGCCACCTCGCACATCTACGCCGGCGACTACGATCCCGGCCTCGACCGCGATCTCGACGGCGTGGAGTTCTGCGATGCGCCGTGGCTGTTCGATCTGACGCCCGGCCTGCCCGCGCGCAGCGCGATCGCGCGCACGCTCGACAGCGCGCGCGGCGCCGGCGCACGGCTGTTCGCGCTCGGCCTCGACGCTTACGCCTTGCTGCCGTATCTCGAATGGCTGGGCCAGCACCACGACAGCTACCTGCCCGGCGCCACCGGCCAGCTCGCCGAGGACGACGCCGGTCGCATCCAGCGCTTGCTGGTGTGGGCGCAGTTCGACAACGGCGCGGCGCGCCCGGTGAACGGCGGCCTGCACGTCGGCGCCGCGCCGCCCGCGCAACCCTGACCCGATGCGCGCGGTCGGTTCGTCCTGGGAAGACGCGGCGGCGGCGTACCTCGCCGACGCCGGGCTCGAACCGCTGGCGCGCAATTTCACCTGCCGCCACGGCGAGATCGATCTCATCATGCGCGAGCGCGACTGCGTCGTGTTCGTCGAAGTGCGCTTCCGGCGCTCGGCCGGCCACGGCGACGGCATCGCCTCGGTCGGCGCCGCCAAGCGCGCGAAACTCCGCCGCGCGGCGGCGGTCTTTCTGCAGGCGCACCCGGCGCTCACCGATGCGCCGTGCCGATTCGACGTCGTCGCCTGCCGTGGCACGCGCGCGCAGCCGGCCTTCGAGTGGATCCGCGCGGCGTTCGAGGAGTGAGGGTCGAGGGTCGAGGGCCGAGGGCTGAGGGCCGAGGGCCGAGGGCTGAGGGCCGAGGGCCGAGGGCTGA
>JAJPHA010000113.1 GCA_021325475.1 Rhodanobacteraceae bacterium
ATTTCGGCGGCGAGGTCGAGCGCGTGCTGTCGATGGTCGATTCCGTGCTGCTGCTGGTCGATGCGCTGGACGGCCCCATGCCGCAGACGCGCTTCGTCACGCAGAAGGCGTTCCAGATGGGTTTCAAGCCGATCGTGGTGATCAACAAGATCGACCGCCCCGGCGCGCGGCCGGACTGGGTGCTGAACCAGACCTTCGACCTGTTCGACCGCCTCGGCGCGACCGACGAGCAGCTCGATTTCCCGGTGGTCTACGCCTCCGCGCTGCACGGCTACGCCAGCCTCGACGCGAACGCGCGCGCAGGCGACATGGTGCCGCTGTACGAGGCGATCCTGCGCCACGTGCCGGCGCCGAAGGTCGATCCGGACGGCCCGTTCCAGATGCGCATCAGCCAGCTCGACTACAACGCCTACGTCGGCCTGATCGGCATCGGCCGTATACAACGCGGCAAAGTGCGCACCGCCATGCCGGTCGCGGTGATCGATCGCGAGGGCCGCAAGCGCAACGGCAAGGTGCTGCAGGTGCTCGGCTTCCTCGGCCTGGAGCGCAAGGAAGTGGCCGAAGCCGAGGCCGGTGACATCGTCGCCATCTCCGGCATCGAGGGCCTCGGCATCTCCGACACCGTGTGCGCGCCCGAGGCGCCGGAACAACTGCCGGTGCTGACGGTGGACGAGCCGACCATCAGCATGACCTTCGGTGTCAACAACTCGCCGTTCGCCGGCCACAAGGATCACTCCGGCGGCAAGTTCCTGACCAGCCGCCAGATCCGCGAACGCCTGCTGCGCGAGGCGCTGCACAACGTCGCCTTGCGCGTGGAGGAAACCGACGACGCCGACAAGTTCAAGGTCTCCGGTCGCGGCGAACTGCACCTGTCGGTGCTGATCGAGACCATGCGCCGCGAAGGCTACGAGCTCGCGGTGTCGCGGCCCGAGGTGATCGTCAAGCAGATCGACGGCGTGCCGCACGAGCCGTGGGAGCAGCTCGTCGTCGACATGGAGGAACCATACCAGGGCGGCGTGATGGAACGCCTGGGCGCGCGGCGCGGCCAGCTCAGGAACATGGAGCCCGACGGCAAGGGCCGCGTGCGCCTGGAGTATCTGATCCCGGCGCGCGGACTGATCGGCTTCCAGACCGAATTCCGCACCGTCACCGCCGGCACCGGTCTGCTGTTCCACGTGTTCGATCACTACGGCCCGCTCGCCGAGGGCACCATCGCCAAGCGTCCGAACGGCGTGTTGGTCTCCAATGGCCAGGGCGAGGCGCCCGCCTATGCCCTGTTCGGCCTGCAGGAACGCGGCCGCCTGCTGATCGAGGCCGGCGCGCCGATCTACGAAGGCCAGATCGTCGGCATCCACGCCAAGGACAACGACCTCACCGTCAACGCCCTGCGCGAGAAGCAGCTCACCAACATCCGCGCCGCCGGCAAGGACGACAACATCCTGCTCACCCCGCCGCTCAAGCTGTCGCTGGAGCAGGCGCTGGAATTCATCGAGGACGACGAACTCGTCGAAGTCACGCCCAAGGCCATCCGCCTGCGCAAGAAACTGCTCACCGAAAGCGAGCGCAAACGCGCCTCGCGGCAGGCGGCATAGTCCGGCTACGCCATCGCCCACGCCGCCGACAGCGCTTCGGCCTGTTCGAGCACGGTCTCCGTCGCCCTCTCCCGCTTGTCCGGCGGATAGCCGTGCTTGCGCAGGATGCGTCTGACCAGCACTCGTAGCTGCGCGCGAACGTTCTCGCGCAAGGTCCAGTCGATCGTCACGTTCGCACGCACGGTTTTCACGAGCTCCTGCGCAATCGCGCGCAAGGTGGGTTCGCCGAGCACCCTGACGGCGCTGTCGTTGGTTTCCAGCGCGTCGTAGAAGGCCAGCTCGTCCTCGGACAGGCCCAGCGCCTCGCCGCGGGCATTCGCCGCGCGCATGTCCTTGGCCAGCGCGATCAGTTCCTCGATCACCTGTGCGGCTTCAATGGCCCGGCTCTGGTAGCGACGGATGGTCTGCTCCAGCATTTCGGAGAATGAACGCGCCTGCACCACGTTCTTGCACTGGCGTTGTCGGATCTCGCCCTTCAGCAGCTTCTGCAGCAGTTCCACCGCAAGGTTTCGCTGCGGCATGCCGCGCACCTCGGCCAGGAACTGGTCCGACAGAATCGAGATGTCGGGTTTCTGTAACCCCGCGGCGGCGAAGATGTCGATCACGCCCTCGGGGGCCACCGCGCGCGAAATGATCTGGCGCACGGCATGGTCGAGCTCCTCTTCCGGTCGCGCCTCTCCCAGTGCGCGCTTCGCGAGCACCGCCTGCACGGCCTGGAAGAACGCGACGTCGTCGCGGATGCGCAGCGCCTCTTCGTGCGGCACGGCGAGCGCAAAGGCCCGCGACAACTCGCGCACCGCGCTCACGCAGCGCTCCTTGCCACGCTCCTGCGCCAGGATGTGCTCCTGTGCGGCCGGCAGCAGACCAAGACGCTCCGGTGGTGTGCCGGCGGTCCACTTCGACCAGTCGAAGCCGTGGAAGAGGCCGCGGCAGATCTCATGCTTCTCCAGCATCACGGCGACGGCTTCGTCCTGATTCAGCGCCGTGCGTCCGGTGCCGCCGCTTTCGGTGTAGGTGGCCAGCGCCTGCTTCAATTCGTGCGCCAGCCCCAGATAGTCCACCACCAGCCCACCCGGCTTGTCCCGGAACACGCGATTCACCCGCGCGATCGCCTGCATCAGCCCATGCCCGCGCATCGGCTTGTCCACGTACATGGTGTGCAGACTCGGCGCGTCGAAGCCGGTCAGCCACATGTCGCGCACAATCACGACCTTGAACGGATCCTTCGGGTCGCGGAAACGATTCGCCAGCGTCTCGCGCCGCGGCTTGTTGCGGATGTGCGGCTGCCAGTCGAGCGGATCCGAGGCGGAACCGGTCATCACGACCTTGAGCGCGCCGTGCTCGTCGTCGGTGCCGTCCCATGGCGGGCGCAGTTTCACGATCTCGCGGTAGAGCTCCACGCAGATGCGCCGGCTCATGCAGACGATCATGGCCTTGCCGTCCATGGCCTCGAGCCGTTTCTCGAAATGCTCGACGATGTCGCGCGCAACGACGGCGAGCCGCTTGTCGGCGCCGACCACGGCTTCGAGCTGCGCCCACCTCGTCTTGAGCTTCTCCTTGCGCTCGACCTCCTCGCCCTCGGTGGCTTCCTCGAAGTCCGGGTCGATCTTCGGCCGTTCGGCTTCGTCGAGCGCGAGCTTGGCGAGGCGGCTCTCGTAGTAGATCGGCACCGTCGCGCCGTCCTGCACGGCGCGCTGGATGTCGTACACGCTGATGTAGTCGCCAAACACCGCGCGCGTGTTGGCATCCGCGAGCTCGATCGGCGTGCCGGTGAAGCCGATGAACGAGGCGCGCGGCAGTGCGTCGCGCATGTGCCGCGCGAAGCCGTCAACAAAGTCGTACTGGCTCCGGTGCGCCTCGTCGGCGATGACCACGATGTTGCGGCGGTCGGAGAGCGCCGGGTATTTGTCGCCTCGCTCGTCCGGGAAGAACTTGTGGATGGTGGTGAACACCACACCGCCGGCCTCCACGGAGAGCAGCTTGCGCAAGTCGGCGCGGCTCTCTGCCTGCACCGGCGGCTGGCGCAGCAGGTCCTTGCAGCGCCAGAACGTGGCGAACAGTTGGTCGTCGAGGTCGTTGCGGTCGGTCAGCACGACGAGTGTCGGGTTGCCCATCGCCGGCTCGCGGATGATGCGGCCGGCGTAGAACGCCATCGTCAGGCTCTTGCCGGAGCCTTGTGTATGCCAGACCACGCCGATGCGCCGGTCGCCCGCCTCACCGCCAGGCCGCAGGCCGGTTTCATAGCGGCCGCGTTCCTCCGCGGCGCGTTGCAGCTTCGCGGCGCGCAGGGTTTCCCCCAGCGCCGCGTTCACCGCGTGGAACTGGTGATAGCCGGCCATCTTCTTGACCGGCTCGTCGCCGCCGGTGTGCTCGAACACGATAAAGTAGCGCAAAATATCCAGCAAACGCCGCTGCTCGAACGCGCCTTCCAGCAACACCTGGATTTGCGGCAGGCGATCGTCCGCCAGCGTCGCGCCCTCGATCGTGCGCCAAGGCTTGAACCATTCGCGTCCTGCGGTCAACGTGCCGATCCGCGCCTGCACGCCATCGGAAATCACCAGCACGCCGTTGTAGTGCAGCAGCGAGGGGATCTCGCGCTTGTAGGTCTGGAGCTGCCGGAACGCCGCATCCACGTCGGCGTGCTCGTCAGCGGCGTTCTTCAGCTCCAGCACCGCCAGCGGCAACCCATTGACGAACGCCACGATGTCGGGCCGGCGGTTGTTGCGGTTCTCGACCACCGTGAACTGGTTGACCGCCAGCCAGTCGTTGTTTTCCGGATCATCGAAGTCCAGCACACGCACCTGTGCGCCGCCGATGGTTCCATCTTCGCGCTGGTATTCGACCGGCACGCCATCCACCAGGAAACGGTGGAAGCGGTGGTTTTGCGCGATCAGGCTCTGGTGTTCCGGGCGCGTCAGCTTGCGGAAGGCGTCTTCCAGCGCCTCGTAAGGCATGCCGGGGTTGAGTCGCGCCAGCGCCTCGCGCAGGCGCTGTGCCAGCAACACTTCGCCGTAGTCGCGCCGCTCCGCGCCCGGCGTATCCGGCGCAATGTCCGGCCCGTACGCGACACGCCACCCGAGCGCCTCCAGCCACGCCAGCGCGGCTTGCTCGACGTGCGATTCGTTGAAGCGGTTCATGCGATCCAGTGCGACACCGGCCGGCCGAGAAACTCGCCCACGCCGATGCCGTCTCCTCCCACGAGCAGAGTCCGCCGGGCCTTGAAGGCTTGCGCAAAGGCGGCGCTGCCGGTGTGCGCGCGCGGCGCGGGCCCGCTCTTGACCTCGATGGCCGTCAGCCTGCGCCCGCGCTCGACCACGAAATCCACCTCGTGATGGCGTTCGCGCCAGTAATACAGCGCGCACTCGCCCGTCGCCGCGGCATTGGCCAGGTGCGCCCCGACCGCCGATTCCGTCAGCCGTCCCCACAGCGTCGCGTCGGCCCGTGCCTGCTTCAAAGTCAAACCCGTCTGTGCGCTCAGCAAGGCCGTGTTCATTACCTGAAATTTCGGACTGCTGCCGCGCTGACGCGCAACATCGCCCGCGTACTTCGGCAGCGCGCGCACCATGCCCGCCCCCGCCAGCAAGTCCACATAGTGCGCCAGCGTCGTCACGTTGCCCGCGTCCTGCAACTGGCCCAGCATCTTGGTGTACGACAGCACCTGCCCCGAATAGCGGCAGGCCAGTTCGAACACGCGGCGCAACAGCGCCGGCTTGTCCACCCGCGAAAGCAGCAGCACGTCGCGCGAAATCGAGGTTTCGACCAGCGAATCCATGATGTAGCGCGCCCAGCGCCGGGGCTCGCGGATCAAGGGCGCCGCGCCGGGATAACCGCCGTAAAAGACGAATTCGTCCAGCGCCCAATCGAACGCCTCGCGCATTTCCGCGAACGACCAGTGCGGCAGGTGCAAGATCTCGAAGCGCCCGGCCAGACTCTCCGTCAGGCCGCGCGCGATCAAGAGCGGCGCCGATCCCAGCACCACCACCTTCAGCCGGACGCGGGCGGCGGCATCTTCGTCCCACAGGCGTTTGACCGTTTCCGACCAGCCCGGAATCTTCTGGATTTCATCCAGCACCAGCACCGCACCGCGCCTGCCGCCATCCTTCGCGGCAAGGCGCGCGGCTTCCCATTGCTGCGCAATCCAATCCGCGCCGCGCAGGGTCGGCTCGTCGGCGCTGGCAAAGCGCGCCGGCAGACCGGCACCACCCACCACCTGCCGCACGAGCGTGGTCTTGCCCACCTGCCGGGGACCCGCCACCACCTGCAGGAAACGCCGCGGCTCGCGCAGACGCGCGGCCAGGATCGCCGCCTGGGAACGCTGGTAGGCCATGACGAATTACTCAATACGCTGAGTAATTTTACTCAATGCCCTGCGCAAGGCAACCGGCCGTGGTCTCGATCCGCGGCTGTGTCAAGGCGCTGCGCGAGAACCTCGTCGCCGTAGTCACGCCGCTCGGCCCCGATCGTGTCGGGCGCGATGTCGGGTCCGTGTGCAACGCGCCAGCCGATGGACTCCAGCCAGGCGAGGGCAGCCTGTTCGACGACGGACTCGGTGAAGGCGCCCAATGTGCAGGCCCGCCTACGTCAGATGAACGATGTCCACGTCACCCCAACGCTCCTTGAGGTACTCCGCCACGAGTCTGCGGTGACAGTGATGGGGCTTGTCTTCGCTGCAAAGCAGGCAACCATCAGCAACCACCTCCTTCGAGATCTTCTCTTCGATCCGGCGCTGGCGCATCAGATCGAGGAACTGCCGCTCGTAATCCAGCCAGTCGCCGCCTTCCTTCTTGTAGCGGTCCAGCATCTCCTGCGTGGGCGCCAGCGCCGGCACATGCAGGTAGTCGATTCCGCAGACTTCCTTGGCAAAGTAGGCTAGATCGTCCTTCTTGGCGAAGCCGGCCAGCTGGGAGACGTTGTTGAGCCGTACATCCACGAGGCGCCTCGCACCCGACGACCGAAGCAGCTCGAAGAACCGGCGCGCGGACTTCTTCGTGAATCCGATCGTGAACAGCTTCATCCCGCTCCTCCTTTCTCCTCGGCCGCCACCGTCTCGTCCACGTACGCCACCTTGTCCTCCTGCCTTGCCAGCGCCTCCGCGATCAACTCCGCCCGCGAGCGAAACAGGTCCTCGTGAGGCAACCCAGTCACATCCAGCAGTCGGTCCATTGCAGCACGATGCGATTCCAGCCGCCCATCGCCGAGGATGTGGGTGACCTCGACGCCCTGTTCGTCCAGCGCACGCGCTACCAGCAGCGTGCGATGGCACTCCAGAGGCTCCTTCTCCGCGCACATCAGGGCGATGCGGTGCTCCCCGGCGCCTTTCATCACTCGCTCAATGCCCTGCCTGAACAGCTCCGTGCGGGCGAGCCGTCCGTATTGAACACGTCCGTTCTGGTAGCAGGAAGGATCGTCAGAACGCGCCCCAAGCTCGCGCCCGAGGAAAACGTACTTAATCCCGTTTGCCTTTAGATCACGGGCGAGCGCGTCCTTGTTGAACTGCGGGTTAAAGCGACTGAAGGGCGCCGAGCGCACGTCAGCAAGCGCCGTGACGGCGTGCTGCTTGAGCAGGGCCATGAACTCGTCCAAGGGGTGCGTCGAGTGGCCGATGGTGAACACAACGATGGGTCGCGAGGCGGTCATGGCTTCGGCCCTCCAGCGCGCTCCATGATCGCCGCGATGAGCTTGTAGCAGTAGCCGTTGTGTGGCTCGCCCAGGCTCACCGTGAGGAAGCTCTCGCCGATCTGGTAGTCGCCGTCCTGCTTCGCGAGGTATGCCCGTTCGTAGATCGGGTCCGTGACCCATAGGTGATAGTCCCCGCCGGCATGTTTGAAGCGGCCCTGAACGCGCCGCTTGGGGTTGCCAAAGGCCTCGCCCGGCTTGAAGACAGACAGGGTCATGCGATCGACGCGAACCAGGCGCAACGAACTCCGAATGCTGCTGGCCTGGGCAAAGGCAATACGATCGTTAAGCCCGTTGTAGGTGCTGTCGCCGTCCACCCACAACCGACCGATCGGGTCTGCCAATGCGCCGAGGTCACTCCACTTCAGTTGCGCGACGCGCTGCCAGTAGTGATCGGGGTCCAGGAGCCAGTTCTCCTGTTGGTAGTCCTTGGGCTTCGGCGCGATGAGGGGCACGTCCATGACATCGAGCAGCCGAGGGTCGCTGCCGTCCGCGTACTGGCGCTCGTACTCCGAAACCTCCTCGTGCTCCCGCGCACTCACCGGTCGGATCCAGCCGACGCGTTTGTCAGCGGAAAGCTCGACGCCAGCAACGCAGCGGCCGTTGAGCTTGCGCGAGTTAGCAAGGCACACAATGCGCTTGACTACAGGCACGGTCCACTCCTCTTGTCTATCCGAATAGGGTACCCGGTCGGCGCACAGCGCAATACACACACACCCAGTGGCATTGGGCAGAGTTCACCCTCCACCAACTGCTTCGGGTATGTACCGAACTCGGCGCGGGTGCACCAGTCGTTTGTCATGTCTTACCCCTACCGACGCGCCGGTTCTCCCAGATGCCGTCCAAGCTCTCGGTCTTGAGTCTGTCGCGGATAACGTCCAACGCCTTCGGTGAATACCGCTTGTGCAACTGGCTCCCGAGCTTGAACTCCTTGTAGCAGTCCGTCATGCCCCGTACACCGAAGTGGTCCACTGCCGCGAGCGCCTTCGGCATCGACACGCTTAGCTTGTCAGCCAATTGCTTTGCGCCGAGGTTATAGAAGTCCAACTCATTGACGCGCTTGATGGCGACGACGGATGAACCGGGCGTGCCCTCGGCGACAAGCTGAATCGGGATACCCTCTTTCTTGGTCAGCCGCAGCGAGAGGCTCGGACCCGCCCCCTCGGCCGCGATCTCCACCGCCGACGCTCCCTTGAATGCATCGGCCCAAGACTTTCCGGACACGACTTCCTTGCCGATGCGCCGCAGGTCTGCGTCGCTCGGCTGGCCCTTCTCGCCTTGGATCGTGGCGTCCAGAATCGCCAACGGCCGCAAGCGCGCCATTGCCTCGATCTGTCTGCGCTTGCCAGGTCTGAGAAGCTTCTTGATCTCGTCGACCTCGGAGTCGAACAGGGTCGCCAGTGTCGTAGGCGGTGACGTCGACACCGGTAAGACACGCGTGGGCAGATGCGTGACCAGCTCCTGCTTGAAGACGGACTTCAGCAAGTCGCGGAAGAGCGTTACACCGGACTGCACATGAACGTAGAGCTGTCCTTCGGATATGTCGAGCAGATGATGCTGTGCGGCATCGCGGAGCCCGTTGATGGTCTGGAGCACCAGCGCCTGCTCGTCGGTCAGGAACTTGATGTGCCCGTCGCTAAGCGCCCTGCGGACACAGGCGTCGAAGCCGATCGTCTCTTTTGCCCGCTTCTCCCGAATGCGTCCGCCGCGGTGGAGGATGGCGCCCTTGAGCAACATCTCGAACGCGTGGTCGAGCTGAATCAGCGTGCTGCTGACACGCCCGCGGTCGTTCGGGCGGTTGAACAGCTCAATGCTCAAAACGAGCGAGTCGCACGCCTTTGCAAGTAGCAGCCTCGGTTCGCGCTTCACTCGACGACCTCGGTCACGATGCGCTCCGCGTCCCGCACGCGCAGCTCGCCGGAGATGAGCTTGGGCAGCAAGGCGTCGCGCAGAGTGGCGAGGGTACGGGATTCCTGCTTCGCCGTGACGATGCGGTCGTACCAAGGCTGACATATCCTGTTGAAACGGTCCGCCACGTCTGAGCGAGACAGAACAACCCTGAACCGATCAATATCAGCCTTGCCGAGATGGATGACCGTTGTCGCGGTTTCGGTCGCCTCGACGTCCGCCAGCCGCTGGACAATCGCGTTCCGCACGAATGCTGCGCTCGATTCCGGCTTCGGCTTGAACACGCATACTCGTTGATTGAGCCACCCTTCGGGTCCTCCCCATAGATACGCGCGGAACTCACCGTCCATACCGACAACGATGTCGCCGGGACGCACCTTGTAGCCCTTGAGGTGTACCTCCGGGGTCCGCACGCTCGGAGATTCACTCGGAAGATCGCGAATGCGAATCAACGGTTCGCCAACTTCCCCATTGGTGAACCAAGCCGATGAATAGGGCGCACCGTAGATGACATCAGCAACCTCGTAGACGCTGCCCACCTCCCACCCCTCCGGAATCTCCCCGAGTTCAGAGTCGACGAGGCGCGCGGGGAAGAGGTCGGCGATTTCCTTCGGCAAGCCGGGGTCGCGGCCCTCCATCTTGGCGCGCACGGGATCGAAGTCCACGAACCACGACTGGAACAGTGCCCGCGCCATCGCCTCCAGCGTCTCGCTCATGCGCCGATTCAGCTCAATCTTGTCGTCCAGCGTGCCGAGGATGTGGGCGATGGCGCGTTGTTCGGCGAGAGGCGGGGCGAGCAGGGGAATCCGGTTCATGTTCCCCTGCGTCAGCTTCGGCATCGTGGAGCCGGTCAGGTATCCGCTGATGTCCGCCGCCGCGAGCGAGTACATGAGGAAGCGCGTGTCGGCTTCGTCGTTGCCGCGCACGATGTGAGCGTGGTTGTTCACCCAGAACTTGCCGCGCGCCATGAAAGCAACAGGCGTGGTCCGCGTGCGCAGGTTCTCGCCGTCCTCTGCAATCAGCAGGTACTCGCCGTCGAACAGAAAGCCATCGACATGGTCAACGACGCCCGACGCCCCGTAGTACGGGTATGGGCCACTCCGACGGTCGGCCTCCTTCACCGGGACTCGGACACCGTCGAAGTTCTCGGTCAGCTCGCCGAGGGTTCGCTCGCGCCACTCACCCGCCATACCCGAGCTCCTTCAGGTTAGCGGCAATCGCGGCATCGAGCTTCGCAGCCTCAGCCCACGCGCAAAGTACGGAATGCGCCGTCACTTCCCGCCCTCCTTCTGGTTTTCGAAAAGCCGCAGGTAAGGTTCGAAGCGGAAGCGCCGGTTGCGGGCGTAGCCGGTGAACTCGCGCAGGATCTGCAAGCGCTCCAGCCGCGCGACGAGATTGTTGGCGCCGGCCTGGGTCACCTTGAGCCAGCCGCGCACGTCGGCAACGCTGACGATCGGCTGGTCGAAGAGCTTTTCGAGCACGCGGTGGCCGTTGCCCGCCGCACGGCCCAGGCTGTCGGCGATGCGGCTGCGGGCGTCTTCGCGCATGAGCAGGATGCGGCGCGCGGTGTCGGCCGCTTCCTGCGAGACTTCGACCACGCCGCGCAGAAAAAACGCGAGCCAGCCTTCCCAGTCCCCGGAGTCGCGCACGGCTTGCAACTTGTCGTAGTAGGTCTGGCGATGGCGCTTGAAGTAGTGCGACAGATACAAGACCGGCTTGGACAGCAGCTCGTGCTCGGTGAGCAGGAAGGTGATCAGCAGCCGGCCGATGCGTCCGTTGCCGTCCAGAAAGGGATGGATGGTTTCAAACTGGGCGTGCGCAAGACCGACCTTGATCAGCAGCGGCAGCGAATCTTCGGCGTGCAGGAAACGTTCGAGCTGCGACAGCGCTTCGGGCACGACGTGAGGCGGCGGCGGGACGAAGCTCGCTTCGTTCAGCGTGGCGCCGCCGGGGCCGATCCAGTTCTGGCTGCGGCGCAACTCACCGGGCGTCAGGCGGCCGCCGCGCACGCCATGCATCAGGACTTCGTGAATCTCGCGGACGAGCCGCACGGAAACCGGCAGCGACTGCAGCCGCTTCAATCCGTGGTTCATGGCACGGACGTAGTTGAGGACTTCGTCCACGTCGCGCGGCCGATGGGGGTCCAGGATGGCCGCTTCCGCGGCGAGCAGGTCCTGCAGCGAGCTTTGCGTGCCTTCGATCTGGCTGGAGAGCACCGCCTCCTTGCGCACGTACATGAAGACGAAGAGGTCGGGATTCGGCAGCGTCAGCACCGCGCCGTCCAGGCGGCCGAGCGCATGGTCGGCCTTCGAGAGCAGTGTCTGGAGTTCGGCGTCCAGCCGCACGGCGGGGCGCGGTGGCAAAGCGGCCGGGATGAAGGCTCGATAGCCGCTGGGCTGGCGCTCGTAGCGACCGGCGCGGGCTGCTGATGCTACGTTGACCATGGAGCGCGGATTTTCTGTAATAAACGTTACGTTTAGCATACGGTCGGTGCGCCGCCATGGTCAACGCAGCGTGAATTCGCTACGGAGACCCGAAGCCAAGCGCCTCCAGGTTGGCGGCGATCGTGGCATCGAGCCTCAAAGCCTCCGCCTGCTGCTCACGCAGCGTCGCGACGAGCCGTTTCATCTTCTCGTCGAACGGCTCGCCGTCGTCTTGTTGCGCCTCGGCGCCGACATAGCGGCCGGGCGTAAGCACGTGGCCGTGCTTGCGCACCTCATCGAGTGGCGCGCTCTTGCAGAAGCCCGGCACGTCGGCGTACTCGCCCGCTTCCTTCTCGCCACGCCAGGCGTGGTAGGTGTTGGCAATGCGCGCGACGTCCTCGTCGGTCAGCTCGCGGTGGGTGCGGTCCACCATGCGGCCGAGCTTGCGGGCGTCGATGAAGAGAATGTGGCCGCGGCGGTCGGCAGCGTTGAGGCGAGCCGGACCCTCACCCCCGACCCCTCTCCCGAAGGGCGAGGGGAGCTTGGACTTGTCACGGCGCAGGAACCACAGACACGCGGGGATCTGCGTCGAGTAGAAGAGCTGGCCCGGCAGCGCGACCATGCAGTCGACGAGGTCGGCTTCGATGAGCTTCTTGCGGATCTCGCCCTCGCCCGACTGGTTGGACGACATCGAACCGTTGGCCAGCACGAAGCCGGCCACGCCTGCGGGCGCGAGGTGATGCACGATGTGCTGCACCCAGGCGAAGTTGGCGTTGCCGACCGGCGGCACGCCGAATCGCCAGCGCTTGTCGTCGCGCATTCGCTCGCCGCCCCAGTCGGAGACATTGAACGGCGGATTGGCGAGGATGAAGTCGGCCTTGAGGTCGGGGTGGCGGTCGTTGTGGAAGGTGTCGCCGTGCGCGATCTGGCCGCTGTCGATGCCGCGGATGGCGAGGTTCATGCGCGCCAGGCGCCAAGTGGTGTAGTTCGACTCCTGGCCGTAGATCGAGATGTCGGCCTTGGCCTTGCCGCCGTTGCCGTTGCCGTTCGCGTGTGCACGGATGAACTCGACGGACTGCACGAACATGCCCGATGAGCCACAGCACGGGTCGTACACGCGCCCACGGTACGGTTCCAGCATCTCGACGAGCAGCTTCACCACGCAGCGTGGCGTGTAGAACTCGCCGCCCTTCTTGCCCTCGGCGCTCGCGAACTGCGAGAGGAAGTACTCGTAGACGCGGCCGAGCACGTCCTTGGCGCGGCTCGCTTCGTCGCCGACCCTGATGTTGCTGATCATGTCGATCAACTGGCCGAGGCGGGTCTTGTCGAGTGCGGGGCGGGCGTAGTCCTTGGGCAGCACGCCCTTCAACGCCGGGTTGTCGCGCTCGATACCGGCCATCGCGTCGTCAACCAGCTGGCCTATGGTCGGCTGTCGTGCCTGCGCCTTGAGGTGCTGCCAGCGCGCCTCGGGCGGTACCCAGAAGATGTTGACGGCGCGGTACTCGTCGGGGTCTTCCGGATCGGCACAGCTCGCTTGTTCGGCGACGAGTTTCGCGTGCTGTTCCTCGAAGGCGTCGGAGATGTACTTGAGGAAGATTAGGCCAAGGACGACATGCTTGTACTCGGCGGCGTCCATCGAGCCGCGCAGCGCGTCGGCCATCTGCCAGAGCTCGGCCTCGTAGCCGACGGTGGCGGCGCTGTCGATGGATCGTTTCGGTCGTCTCGGCATGGCTGGAGCGGTTCAACCGCGCATTCCAGGAAAGCCGCCGCAGTGTATCGCGCCCATTCCGCCGCGCCAACGCATCGCGACCGTCGGTGCTAAGCTTCGCCTCCCAACCGCACCGAGGGGGCCGCCATGCCGTTCATGCCGATCGTCGTCATCGTCGTGATCCTCGCCGTGAGCGGCATCCGCGTCGTGCAGCAGTACCAGCGCGGCCTGGTGTTCCGGTTCGGCCGCTATCGCGGCACGCGCGCGCCGGGGCTGCGCTGGATCATCCCGGTGGTCGAGCGCATGCACATCGTCGACGTGCGCGTGGTCACGCTCAATGTCGAGCCGCAGGAGACGATGACCAAGGACAACGTGCCGGTGAAGGTGAAGGCGGTGGTGTGGTATCGCGTGACCAATCCGCAACATGCCGTGATCGAGGTGGCCGACTACGACGGCGCGATCGCGCAGACCTCGCTCACCACGCTGCGCACGGTGATGGGCCAGCATTCGCTCGACGAGCTGTTGAAGGAGCAGGACAAGCTCTCGGCGATGCTGAAGACGACGATCGACGAGGTGACCGAGCCGTGGGGCATCCAGGTGGAACGGGTCGAGATCAAGGACGTGGAGATTCCCGAATCGATGCAGCGCGCGATGGCACAGGAGGCCGAGGCGCTGCGCGAGAAGCGCGCGCGCATCATCAAGGCCGAGGCCGAGCTCGAGGCCGCACGCAAGCTGCGCGAGGCGGCGGACGAGATGCAGAAGTCGCGCACTTCGCTGGAGCTGCGCCGCATGCAGATGATGACCGAGATCGGCGCCGAGCAGAACACGATGATGGTGGTGATGATGCCGTCCGAATTCGTGCGCGCGGCCGAGGGCATCGCGCAACTCGCGCAGAACCGGGATCGCGCGCCGTGAGCGCGGCGCGGAGCATCGCCGCGCGCGGGCTCGTGCTCGCCCTGCTGCCGTTCGTCGCGATCGCGGCCGAGCCGGCAGCGTTCGCGCTGGAGGAAACCACCATCGCCGAGTTGCAGCAGCGCATGGCGAGCGGCGAGCTGACCTCGCATGCGATCGTGCAGCAGTATCTCGATCGCATCGCCGCGATCGACCGGGCCGGACCGGCGCTCCATGCGATCATCGAACTCAATCCGGATGCGCTCGCGATCGCCGATGCGCTGGACGCCGAGCGCAAAAGTGGAAAAGTGCGCGGGCCGTTGCACGGCATTCCGGTGCTGCTCAAGGACAACCTCGACACCGCCGACCACATGCACACCACGGCGGGCTCGCTCGCGCTGGCCGAGTCGATCGCCGCGCAGGACGCCACCGTCGCCGCCCGACTGCGCGCGGCCGGGGCGGTGCTGCTCGGCAAGACCAATCTGAGCGAGTGGGCGAATTTCCGTTCGGCGCATTCGACCAGCGGCTGGAGCGGTCGCGGCGGGCAGACCAAGAATCCCTACGCGCTCGATCGCAATCCCTGCGGCTCGAGCTCCGGCACCGGCGCCGCGATCGCGGCCAATCTGGCGGCGGCCGGCATCGGCACCGAGACCGACGGCTCGATCGTGTGTCCGGCGGCGGCGAACGGGCTGGTCGGCATCAAGCCGACGCTCGGCCTGGTCAGCCGCGCCGGCATCATCCCGATCGCGCACAGCCAGGACACCGCCGGGCCGATGGCGCGCAGTGTGGCCGACGCCGTTCTGCTGCTCGAGGCGATCGCCGGCGCCGACGCGCGCGACCCGGCGACCCGCGACGCCGATGCGCACCGCGCGGAGTACGCGCGATTCCTCGACGCGAACGGCCTGCGCGGCGTGCGCCTCGGCGTGGTGCGCAAGCTCGCCGGCTTCCATCCCGACGTGGACGCGCGGCTCGACGCCGCGATCGCCGCGCTGCGCGCGGCCGGCGCCACGGTGCTCGATCCGGTGGAGCTGCCCAACCTCGGCCAGTACGACGAGGCCGAGCTGACCGTGCTGGAATTCGAGTTCAAGCACGATCTCGACGCCTATCTCGCCGCGCTGCCGGCGACGGCGCGGGCACCGCGCTCGCTCGCCGAGCTGATCGCCTACGACGAGCGCGAACGCGCGCGCGAAATGCCGTGGTTCGGCCAGGAGCTGTTCGAACAGGCGCAGCGGCGCGGCGAGCTCGCCGATCCGACCTACCGCGCGGCGCTGGCGAAGGCCAAACGGCTGGCCGGCGCACGCGGCATCGACGCCGCTCTGAAAAAGTATACTCTCGACGCGCTGATCGCGCCGACCGGCGGCCCGGCCTGGGTCACCGATCCGGTCAACGGCGATCACACCAGCGGCGGCAGCTCCACACCGGCCGCGGTCGCCGGCGATCCGCATGTGACGGTGCCGATGGGTTTCGTGCACGATCTGCCGGTGGGCCTGAGCTTCTTCGGCGCGGCCTGGAGCGAGCCGAAGCTGATCCGCTACGCCTACGCCTTCGAGCAGGTCACCCACGCGCGCCGGCCGCCGCGATTCCCGGCGCGGATCGACGCGCCCGCAGCCGTCGCGACGCCGTAACCGAACGGCGACAAGCTGTTCGCTGCCGCCATGTCCCTGCGCCTGTGTCCGCTCCTGCTTGCCGCACTCGCCGGCGTCGCCAACGCCGATGAGCCCGTGTACTTCCTGCCGCAACTGCTCGGCGCGCAGTATACTTTTGTCGATCAGCACCAGGACGCGCTGCGCTCACCCTATCGCGGCCCGTTGAGCCTCGAGCCGCGCGGCGACACCGAGCAATCGCACACCTTCGGCGCCTACTTCGGCGTGCCGTTCACGGCGCGACTCGCGTTCTACTTCGACGTCGAGATGTTCAAGGGCGAGGGCGTGAGCAACGCCACCGGCCTCGGCGGTCTCACCAACGGCGACGTGATCCGCTCCGGCACGGTGTCGCTCGGCAAGCGCGCCTACGTCGCGCGCCGCTATCTGCGCTGGCTGCTGCCGCTCGGCGACGCCCGCCACGCCGTTGCCGCGGCGCAGGACCAGCTCGGCGGCGAGGAGCCCGATCGGCGCGTCGAGTTCAAGCTCGGCCGATTCGCCGCGAGCGACGACTTCGACAAGAACCGCTACGCCAATGCCACGCGCACGCAGTTCATGAACTGGTCGCTGTTCAACAACACCGCCTGGGACTTCGCCGCCGACACGCGCGGCTACACGAACGGCGCGCTGGTCGCCTGGGCGGAGCCGAGCTGGTCGCTGCGCTACGGCGTGTTCCAGATGCCGACCGAAGCCAACGGCCAGACGCTGGAATGGCCGCTGACGCGCGCGCGCGGCGAACAGCTCGAGCTGACCTTGCAACCGGCACCGGATGCGTGGGCGCTGCGCCTGCTCACCTTCCGCAACCTCGCCCGCATGGGCGTGTACCGCGCGGCGATCGCGCATGCCGAGGCCGCGCACACACCGCCCGACATCCGCGCCGATGACCACGACGGCCGGCGCAAGTACGGCTTCGGCGCGAACCTGGAACTGCCGCTCGCCGACGGCGGCGAAACCGGTCTGTTCGCGCGCGCCGGTTGGAACGACGGCCGCACCGAGTCGTTCGCGTTCACCGAAGTCGATCGCACGCTGAGCGTCGGCGCGCAGCTCGCCGGCACGCGCTGGCGGCGCGCGCAGGATCGCCTCGGCGTCGCCTTGGCAGTGAATGCGCTGGCGCGCGATCACCGCGACTACCTCGCGCTCGGCGGCAATGGGTTCGTGCTCGGCGACGGGCGGCTCGACTACGCGCGCGAGCAAATCGCCGAGGCCTACTACCGCTGGCGCGTCGTCGCCCACGCGGACCTGGGTCCGGACCTGCAATTCATCCGCAACCCCGGCTACAACCGCGACCGCGGCCCGGCGCGGTTCCTCGGCCTGCGCCTGCATCTGGAGTTGTGACACCGTCACCGGCGGCTTGAACCCGTCTCGATCGCGGCTTAACATTTGTGAATGCAGAACTCACATGTGTTAGCCCTGCTCGAAGAGGCCCGCCTTTCGCCCGAGGCGCTCGGTGCGGCGATCGGCGTATCCGGCATGACCGTGCGGCGCTGGTTGAAGAGGCCGAAACAGCCCGTGCCGCGCGTCTACCTCGCCGCGATCCGCGACGCCTGCTACGCGCTGATCTCACAAGGCCGCCTGCGCGCCGAATCCGCCACCGTGCGGACTCTGCTGGCGCGGACGCTGTCGAACGAGTACCACGCCGCGCTCTGTAATCTCGGCCTGCCGCAGGGCTTCGACACGCGTCACGCCATGTCGCAGGACGACGTGCTGCTCGGCCTGTCGCGCATCGGCACGCAGAGCCAGAAGCAGCACGACGTGGACGGCAATCGACGCAAGATTTTTTCGTTCAAGAAACTCGGCCGCGAGTGGTCGCAACGCATCGGCGCGCTGTGGCAGGTGATCCGCTCGAAGAAAATCGGTCGGCTGGAAAAAGCTGTCGCCTACGGCGCGCTGTTCTATCTGCTCACGCCGATCGACTTCATTCCCGATCACATCCCGTTCTTCGGCCTGCTCGACGATTTCGGCGTGCTCGGCATTGCCGCGGCGTACTACAGCCGCCGCTCGCACGGTCGGCTCTGACTCGGCACGTTGTTCCCTTCTTCACCGGCGCCCTGCGATCATGTCCGAGACGCTTCCGCTCCCGCCGCCGCGCGCGTTTCCCCGCCGCACGCAGCTCTTGCTGCTCGGCCTCGGCGCCGCCGCATTGCTCGGCCTCGCCGGTGTGCGCGCGCTGCTTTCGCACTGGCAGACGCGACCGCCGGCCACCACCACGTCCCCGGCACCGGGAACGTTTCGGCCGAGCAAGGAGCAATGGGCGAGCCTCGCGTTCGCCACCGTCGAGAGCGCCACCTTCCGCAGCGAGATCGTCGTCGACGGCGGCATTGCCTACAACGAGGACCGGCTGACGCCGGTGTTCTCGCCCTATTCCGGCCGCGTCACGCGCCTCATCGCCAAGCCCGGCGACACGGTCAAACCGGGTGCGCCGCTGCTCGCGATCGAGGCGAGCGAGTTCGCCCAGGCGCAGAGCGATGTCGGCACGGCGCACGCGCAGCTTGCGCTCGCCGAAGCGAACGAGCGGCGCCAGCACGAGCTGTATCTCGCCAAGGCCGGCGCGCTCAAGGACTGGTTGCAGGCGCAAGCCGACGCCACCGCGGCGCGCAACGCGCTCGACGCCGCGCGCAATCGCCTGCGCATCCTCGGCACGTCCGACGCCGAGATCGCTGCCATCGAGGCGGGCGCGGACCGGACCGGCAAGGCCGCGGAAACGCTGGTGCGCGCACCGATCGCCGGAACCGTCACCCAGCGGCAGGTCGGCCTCGGCCAGTACCTCACCGCCGGTGCGGCGACACCGGTCTACACCATCGGCGATCTTTCCAGCGTGTGGCTGGTGGCGAACGTGCGCGAGAGCGACGCGCCGCGCGTGCACGTCGGCCAAGCCGTCGAGGTGCGCGCGCTCGCACTTCCCGAGCGCAGTTTCCACGCGCGCATCGCCTGGGTGGCGCCAGCGCTCGATCCGACCACGCACCGTCTGCCGGTGCGCGCCGAGGTGGACAACCGGGATGGCCTGCTGAAACCGCTGATGTTCGCGAGCTTCCACATCGATGCCGGCGATGAGGCGACGGCGCCGGCGGTGCCGAAGCGCGCGGTCGTCTACGAAGGGGACGAGGCGCACGTGTTCGTCGCGCTGGACGACGGCAGCATCGCGCTGCGGCCGATCCGCACCGGCCGCACCAGCGGCGATCGCATCGAGGTGCTCGCCGGACTCGCGGCCGGCGAGAAGGTAGTCAGCGGCGGGACTCTGTTCATCGATCGCGCCACGGACAGCGGCGGGCCATGAATCGCCTCATCGAGTTCGCGCTGCGCCGGCGCCTGCTGGTCGTCCTCCTCATGCTCGTCGTCTTCGCCGCCGGCGCGGCGAGTTACCTCAAGCTCAACATTGAGGCATACCCCGATCCGGTGCCGCCGCTGGTCGACATCGTCACCCAGTCGAGCGGCCAGTCGGCCGAGGAGATCGAACGCTACATCACCATCCCGATCGAAGTGCAGATGGCCGGGATTCCGCACGTGACCACGGTGCGCACGATCTCGCTGTTCGGTCTGTCCGACGTCAAGGTGCAATTCACCTACGACTTCACCTACGAACAGGCCGAGCAGTGGGTGATCAACCGGCTGGCGCAACTGCCGCCGCTGCCGAATGGCGCGCAGCCGCAGATCTCGCCGACGAGTCCGATCGGCGAAATCTACCGCTATCGCGTGGTCGGCCCGCCCGGCTATTCGGTGACCGACCTCAAGACCATCCAGGACTGGATTCTGGAACGGCGCTTCAAGGCGGTCCCCGGCGTGATCGACGTGACCGGCTGGGGCGGCAAGACCAAGACCTACGACGTCGTCATCGATCAGAACCGTTTGCTGGCCCACGGCCTCACCCTGGCGCAGGTGCTGCAAGCGCTCGCCAACAGCAATGGCAACGTCGGCGGCCAGACCGTCAGCCTCGGCCCGCAGGCGGCGGTCGTGCGCGGCGTCGGCGCGATCCGCGGCATGGACGATCTGCGCCGCACGATGATCGCGGCCAACAACGGCGCGCCGGTGTTCCTCTCGGACATCGCCGAGATTTCGGTCGGCCACCAGCCGCGGCTCGGTATCGCCGGCCGCGACGACGCCGACGACATCGTCCAGGGCATCGTGCTGATGCGCCGCGGCGAGCAGAGCGCGCCGACGATCGCCCGCGTCGAGGCCGAGGTGGACCGGATCAATCGCAGCGACATCCTGCCGCCCGGCGTGCATCTGGAGAAGATCTACGACCGCAGCGAACTGATCGCGACGACGACGCGCACGGTGCTGCACAACATGCTGTTCGGTATCGTCCTGATCTTTCTGCTGCAGTGGGCCTTCCTCGGCAACCTGCGCAGCGCGCTGATCGTCGCCGCCACCATACCGTTCGCCCTCGCCTTCGCCATCGTGCTGATGGTCTGGCGCGGCGAGTCGGCGAATCTGCTCTCGGTCGGCGCGATCGACTTCGGTCTGATCGTCGATGCCACCGTGATCATGGTCGAGAACATCTTCCGCCATCTCGCCGAGGGGCCGCAGGCGCGGCGCGCCGCGTTCACCACGCTCGATCACGCGCGCGCGCATTTCGGCGTGCAGGGTCGACTCGCCACGATCGCATATTCCGCCGCCGAGGTGACCAAGCCGATCCTGTTCTCGGCCGGCATCATTGTCGCCGGCTTCCTGCCGCTGTTCACGTTGTCCGGCATCGAGGGGCACATTTTCGGGCCGATGGCCAAGACCTACGCCTACGCCATTGCCGGCGGGCTGATCGCCACCTTCACCGTCGCCCCGGCGCTGAGCGCATTCCTGTTCCGGGGCGAACTGCGCGAGACCGAGACCTTCGCGCTGCGCTTCATCCGCCGCCTCAACACGCCGCTGCTGCGCTTCGCCCTGGCCAACCGCTACCTCACGCTGGGCGGCGCCCTGCTGCTCGCCGGCGTCGCCGGCCTCGCCGCGCGCAATCTCGGTCTCGAGTTCCTGCCCAAGCTCGAGGAAGGCAATCTGTGGATTCGCGCCACGTTGCCGCAATCGATCTCGCTCGAGGAAGGCAATGCCTACGTCAATCGCATGCGCAAGCTGATCAAGAGCTTTCCCGAGGTGGAAACGGCAGTCTCGCAACACGGCCGTCCGGACGACGGCACCGATGCCACCGGCTTCTTCAACGCCGAATTCTTCGTGCCGCTGAAGCCGTTCGACGCCTGGCCGCACGGCATGGACAAGGAACAGCTCACCGAGCGGATGACGCGCGCGCTGGAGGATCACTTTCCGGGCGTGGAGTTCAATTTCTCGCAGTACATCGAGGACAACGTCGAGGAGGCCGCCTCCGGCGTGAAGGGCGAGAATTCGATCAAGCTGATCGGCAACGATCTGGCAACGCTGGAGAAGACCGCCAACCGGATCCGGGACGTCCTCGCGACGGTTCCCGGCGTGACCGATCTCGCCGTGTTCCGCTCGCTCGGCCAGCCGACCATCCGCATCGACGTCGATCGCGAACGCGCCGCGCGTTACGGCCTCGCGCCGGGCGACGTCAACGCCGTGGTGCAGGCGGCGATCGGCGGTGCCGCCGCCGGCGAGGTGTTCGAGGAAGGCGGCGACCGGCACTTCCCGATCATCGTGCGTCTCGCGCCGGAGTATCGCACGAGCCTCGACGCCATCCGCCGCATCGCTGTCGGCGTACCGAATCCGAACGGCTCCGGCGTGCTGCAGGTGCCGCTCGCCGACGTGGCCGACATCCAGCTCGTTTCCGGCGCCTCGTTCATCTACCGCGAACAGCAGCAGCGCTACATCCCGATCAAGTTCAGCGTGCGCGGCCGCGATCTCGGCACCGCCGTGCTCGAGGCGCAGCGCCGGGTCGCCGAGGAGGTGCACCTGCCGGGCGGCTATCGCCTCGAATGGGTCGGCGAATTCGGCAATCTCAAGGATGCACTGCAGCGGCTCGCCGTCTCGGTGCCGCTCAGCCTGCTCGTGATCTGCATCCTGCTGTACGTCAACTTCGGTTCGCTGATCGACGTACTGCTCGCGCTCAGCGTGATCCCGATGGCGCTGATCGGCGGCGTGTTCGCGCTGTATCTCACCGGCACGCCACTCAGCGTCTCGGCCGCGATCGGCTTCATCGCCCTGTTCGGCATCGCGACGATGGACGGGATTCTCGTACTGGCCCATTTCAACCGGCACATCGAATCCGGCGTCAGCCGGGCCAGTGCGATGTACCACACCTGCCAGGTGCAGATGCGTCCGGTCATGCTCACCTGCATCGTCGCCTGCGTCGGCCTGGTGCCGGCGGCGGTTTCGACCGGCATCGGCTCGCAGGTACAGAAGCCGTTGGCGCTGGTCGTCGTCGGCGGCATCCTGCTGGCGCCGGCGCTGATCCTGTTCGTGCTGCCGGTATTGATCGAGCGTTTCTCCCGGCGTGGCAGCGCCGACGGCGCGCTCGCCGAACCGCAACCGGCGGATGCGTGAGATGCGCGCGCGGCCGGTCTTCATCGCACGCACGATCGCCGCCAGCCTGGCGCTCGCCGCCGCCGGTGGCTGCACGGTCGGCCCCGATTTCGCACGCCCCGCCCCGCCGGATGCCGCGCGTTACACCACGACACCGCTACCCGAGACGACCGCGACCGCCCCGAGCGCGCACGGCGAAGCACAACGCTTCGCGTCCGATGCCGACGTCGCCGCGAACTGGTGGACCCGATTCGGTTGCGCCGAACTCGATCGGCTGGTGAGGCAGGCACTCGCCACCAATCCGTCGTTGCAGGCGGCGCAGGCGACGTTGCGCGTGGCACAGGAGAACGTGGCTGCGCAGCGGGGCGCGTTCTGGCCATCGCTCACCGCCGACCTCGATGCGTCACGCCAGAAGACCGCACCGGTGCTGTCGCCGACGCTGAATTCCGCCGTCAATCCGTACAGTTTGCGCACCGCGCAGGTGTTGGTGAGCTACAGCCTCGACGTGTTCGGCGGCAACCGCCGCCAGGTCGAGTCGCTCGCGGCGCAGGCGGAAGCGCAACGCTTCCAGTGGCAGGCGGCACGGGTGACGCTCGCGGCCAATGTCGTCGTGGCGGTGGTACAGGCGGCTGCACTGCGCGATCAGCTCGACGAACTCGGTCACATCGTCGAATTGCAGGCCGAACAGCTCGGCCTGATGCGCCGACAGCTCGAACTCGGCGCCATCGCCGAGGCGGCAGTCGTCGCGCAGGAATCCGCGCTCGCGCAGACCCGGGCGCAGTTGCCGGCACTGGAGAAGCAACTCGCGCAGCAGAACGACCTGCTTGCCGCACTCAGCGGGCGCCTGCCCGCGGAGCAGGCGCCGCCGACGCTTTCGCTCGCATCGCTGCATCTGCCCGAGGAACTGCCGCTCAGCCTGCCGTCGAAACTCGTCGAACAGCGTCCCGACGTGCGCGCCGCGGAAGCGCAACTGCACGCCGCGAGCGCGCAGATCGGCGTGGCGATCGCGAACCGGCTGCCGCAAATCACGCTGACCGCGGCGGGAGGCAGCACGGCGACGCACTTCGCGGATCTGTTCGCCGCCGGCACCGGCTTCTTCGGCGCCGCGACGGACGTGGCGCAGCCGATCTTCCAGGGCGGCACACTCCAACATCGACAACGCGCCGCGCAGGCGGCCTACGCGCAGGCCGCAGCGCAATACCGCAGCACGGTGATCGCAGCCTTCCAGAACGTCGCCGATACGCTGGAAGCCCTGCGCTACGACGCACAGACGCTGCATGCGGCGGTGGAGGCGGAGCGCACGGCTCGGCGCAGCTTCGAGCTGGCTCGTCGGCAGATGGAGCTTGGCGATGTCAGTGCGCTCGCCCTGCTTGCCGCCGAACAAAACTACCGCCAAGCGGTCATCGCCCGCGTACAAGCCGAAGCCGCGCGCCTGGCGGACACCGTGGCGCTGTTCCAGGCACTCGGCGGCGGCTGGTGGAACGCGACGGAAGCGGTCGATGCGCGTCGCTAGGACGCCGACCGTACCACCCCGCCGCACTTGCGCACGATCCGCATGGCCAGTTCCAGCGACTGCTCGTAGTTGAGTCGCGGATCGACCGTGGACTTGTATGCGCGCGCGAGGTCGGACTCGGTGAGATCGCGCGCGCCGCCGAGGCATTCGGTGACGTTCTCGCCGGTGAGCTCGAGGTGCACGCCGCCCAGCCGCGTGCCGCAGGCGGCATGGATGTCGAAGGCCTGATCGAGTTCGGCGAGGATGTTGGCGAAGCGCCGGGTCTTGACGCCGTTGGCGAGCGTTTCGGTGTTGCCGTGCATCGGATCGCAGCACCACAGCACGCGCCGACCTTCGCTCCTGACCGCGTGCAGCAGCGGTGGCAGGGCGGTGGCGATCTGCACCGCGCCCATGCGATGGATCAACGTCAGGCGTCCGGGTTCGTTGTCGGGATTGAGCAGATCGATCAGGCGCAGCAGCGACGCCGGCGTCGTCTGCGGTCCGACCTTGAGCCCGATCGGATTGCGAATGCCGCGGCAGTATTCGACGTGCGCGCCGTCGGCGGTGGCGGTGCGCATGCCGATCCACGGGAAATGCGTGGCCAGGTTGAACCAGCCCCAGTGGCGCGGCACCTGGCGCGTCTGCGCCTGCTCGTAGTGCAGCAGCAGCGCCTCGTGCGAAGTATAGAAATCCACCCGGCTGAAGTTGCCGATCGCCTCGCCGGCGAGGGTTTCCATGAAGCGCACCGAGGCGCCGATCGCCTCGACCATGCGCTGGTACTCCTCCTGCAACGGCGCGTGCTGGACCCAGCCGAGATCCCAGTATTCCGGATGGTGCAGGTCGGCGAAACCGCCGTCGATCAACGAGCGGATGAAGTTGATGGTGAGCGCCGACTTGGCGTGCCCTTCGAGCAGCCGGCGCGGATCCGGCGTGCGTGCCGCAGCGGTGAACTCGGCGCCATTGACGAGATCGCCGCGATAGCTTGGCAGGGTGAGGCCGTCGCGCGTCTCGCTGTCGGCCGAACGCGGCTTGGCGTATTGCCCGGCGAAGCGGCCCACGCGCACCACCGGCAACTGCAGGCCGTGCACCAGCACCACGCTCATCTGCAGCAGCACCTTCAGGCGATTGGTGATCACCGAGGCGTTGCAGTCGGCGAAGCTCTCGGCGCAGTCGCCGCCTTGCAGCAGGAAGCAGCGGCCTTCGGCGGCGTCGGCGAGCTTGCGCTTGAGGGCGAGCACTTCCCACGAGGTGACGAGCGGCGGCAACTCGCGCAATTCCGTGAGCGCGCGCCGCAACGCATCGTCGTCGGGATACGCCGGCTGCTGCGCAGCGGGCTTGCGCTGCCAGGAATCCGGCGCCCAGTCGCGCACCTCGCGGACGGGGCTCAATGGCTGTTTCTCGAGCGGCATGGCGGGGCCGTATTGCTGCGCTGCGGCATGCCATGATGCCACAGCCGCGGCGCGCCGCAAGTGTGCTCAGCCGCGCCGGCGGAAGCCGGCCCAGAGCGCCCCGACGCCGAGCAGGACGTAGCACACCAGAGTCCAGAACGGCATCGACAGGCCGAGGAAGGTCCAGCTCACCTGCGAGCAGTCGGCCGAGCCGGTGAAGGCCAGCTTCAGCGTCTTGCTGAGTGGAAAATTCTCGATCATGTAATTCCAGCCGGGCGCGCAGCCGGCCATCGGATCGGGCGGCAGGTGCTGCACCCAGAGGTGTCGCGCGGCGATGCCGACGCCCGCGGCGGCGCCGAGCAGCAGCAGCAGCGCATAGACGCGCCGGCCGGTCGCGCGCGGCCCGTGGATCGCGCCGATCAGGAACACGAGGCCCATGGCGATGAAGGCGATGCGCTGGAAGATGCACATCGGGCAGGGTTCGACGCCGAGCGCGAACTGCACGTAGTAGGCGTAGGCGAGCAGCGCCGCGCAGACCAGGAAACCGGCGAAGTACTGCAGGCGGAACGGCCAGCGGAAGGGGTTCAACATGGCGTCCTCGATTCGGCGAACATGGCGCTGTGACCGCAGGCAAAGGGTTGTGTTCCCGAAACCGCGGCTCGCCGTCCCGCCGCCAACGCAAACGGCCCCGGCGGTTGCCCGCCGAGGCCGCGACGAAACGCGCGCTCGGTGCGGCTTACTCGGCGGACGCCTCAGCCTCGACGCGCGGACGATCGACCAGCTCGACGTAGGCCATCGGCGCGTTGTCACCTGGGCGCGTGCCGCACTTGAGGATGCGCAGGTAGCCGCCCTTGCGTTCGCGGTAGCGCGGACCGAGTTCGACGAACAGCTTGCCCACCGCGACCTTGTCGCGCAGGCGCGCGAAGGCGAGGCGGCGGTTGGCCACGCCGTCGGTCTTGGCGAGCGTGATCAACGGCTCGGCGACGCGGCGCAGCTCCTTCGCCTTCGGCAGCGTGGTGCGGATCAGCTCGTGCTTGATGAGCGAGGCCGCCATGTTGCGGAACATCGCCTGGCGATGGCTGCTGGTGCGGTTGAATTTGCGTCCGGAATTGCGGTGGCGCATGGTGAAACCCTCAGGTTCGCTTGTTATGGATACCCGTTCGCCTGGAACCGGGCTCCGCGGAAACTCCGCTTATATTTGTATACTATTTCGTTTGTACACTACTTCGTTCGCCCGGGGCGACCCCGGTTCCGTCGCCGGACGCCGGCATCCGCACGGCGATCGATCCTGCCGCCACGCGGCGCGGGCGTCTTACGACAACTGCATGCCGTGCTGCAGTCCCGGCGGCGGCCAGTTCTCCAGCTTCATGCCGAGCGACAACCCGCGCGCGCCGAGCACGTCCTTGATCTCGGTGAGCGACTTCTTGCCGAGATTCGGCGTCTTCAGCAGCTCCACCTCGGTCTTCTGCACCAGATCGCCGATGTAGTAGATGCTCTCGGCCTTGAGGCAGTTGGCGGAACGCACGGTGAGTTCCAGATCGTCGATCGGCCGCAGCAGGATCGGATCGACGGCGGCCTTCTCCGCCTTCGCCTCGGCGCTCTCGCGCCGGGTGAAGTCGCCGAACACGCTCAACTGGTCCTGCAGGATCTCGGCGGCCTTGCGCACGGCTTCCTCGGCGTCGATCGCACCGTTGGTCTCGATGTCGAGCACGAGCTTGTCGAGGTCGGTGCGCTGCTCCACGCGCGCGTGATCCACCTCGTAGGCGACCCGGCGCACCGGGCAGAACGAGGCATCGAGCTGCAACCGGCCGATCGGGCGCGATTCCTCGTCCGGACGGCGGCGCGAGGTGGCCGGCTGGTAGCCGACGCCGCGCGCGACCTTGATGCGCATGTTGAGCGCGATGTCCTTGGTGAGATGGCAGATCACGTGATCGGGATTGATGATCTCGACGTTGTGATCGACCTTGATGTCGCCGGCGGTGACCACGCCCTTGCCCTTCTTCGACAGGGTCAAGGTGGTTTCGTCCAGATTGTGCAGGCGGATGGCGACGTCCTTGAAGTTGAGCAGGACCTCGATCACGTCCTCCTGCAGGCCTTCGAGCGTGGTGTACTCGTGCAGCACGCCGTCGATCTCCACCTCGGTGACCGCGGCGCCGGGAATCGACGACAGCAGCACGCGGCGCAGGGCGTTGCCCAGGGTATGACCGAAGCCGCGCTCGAGCGGCTCGACCACCACCTTGGCACGATTGGCACCGATGCGTTCCACATGAAGACCACGGGGACGCAGGATGGTAGTAGGCGACTGTGCCATGAACTACACTCCCGATAAAAGTATAAATCGATACTTTGCCAGGCGACGGCCGCCGCGCCGTGCGCGGGGCGTCGCCGCCGCGCGCACCGGAGCGCGCGCGGCCGCAGATGACCTTACTTGCTGTACAACTCGACGATCAGGCTTTCGTTGATGTCGCTCGGCAGGTCGGAGCGCTCCGGCAGCGCCTTCAGGGTGCCCGCGAACTTCTTCGGATCGACCTCGATCCACGCCGGCACCAGATCCATCTCCTGCGACAGGTTCAACGCCTCCTGGATGCGCAGTTGGCTGCGCGCCTTCTCGGTCACGGCGATCTGATCGCCGGGCTTGACCTGGTAGGACGGCAGGTTGACCTTCCTGCCGTTGACCTCGATCGACTTGTGCGACACGAGCTGGCGCGCCTGCGCGCGCGTCACCGCAAAACCCATTCGGTAGACGACGTTGTCGAGCCGGCTTTCCAGCATGCGCAGCAGGTTCTCGCCGGTGTTGCCCTTCAGGCGCGACGCCTTGCTGTAGTAGTTGCTGAACTGGCGTTCGAGCAAGCCGTAGATGCGCTTGACCTTCTGCTTCTCGCGCAACTGCACGGCGTAGTCGGACAGGCGCGTCTTCTTGCCGCCGGCGCCATGCTGCCCCGGCTTCTGCTCGAGCTTGCACTTCGAATCGATCGCGCGCGCCGGGCTCTTCAGGTTGAGGTCCGCGCCTTCGCGACGCGCCAGCTTCAGTTTGGGACCGAGATAACGTGCCATGGTCACACTCTCCGGCGCTTGGGCGGACGGCAGCCGTTGTGCGGAATCGGCGTGACGTCGATGATGTTGGTGATCTTCAAACCCAGCGCGTTCAGCGAGCGCACCGCCGACTCGCGGCCGGGACCGGGGCCCTTGATGCGCACTTCCAGCGTTTTCACGCCGCACTCCTGCGCGGCGCGCCCGGCCTGCTCGGCCGCGACCTGCGCCGCGAACGGCGTGGACTTGCGCGAGCCGCGGAAACCGGCGCCGCCCGCGGTCGCCCACGACAGCGCATTGCCCTGGCGATCGGTGATCGTCACCACGGTATTGTTGAACGAGGCCTGCACGTGGGCGACGGCGTCCGTCACCACGCGCTTGGCTTTCTTCTTGGTCTTGACAGCGACCGGTTTGTTCATGAGTCAGGACTTCCGGGCAGGCAGTAGTGGCAAAAAATCAACTCTTCTTGATCGCGCGGCGCGGACCCTTGCGGGTGCGGGCGTTGGTCCGCGTGCGCTGGCCGCGCACCGGCAGGCCGCGACGGTGACGCAGACCGCGGTAGGTGCCGAGATCGATCAGGCGCTTGATGCTCATGCCGACCTCGCGGCGCAGATCGCCCTCGACGGTATACTTCGCCACTTCCTGACGCAGCTTCTCGATTTCGCCTTCGCTCAGGCTCTTGATCGGCGTGGCCGGATCGACGCCGGCGGCGGCGCACACTTTCCGCGAGCGCGAGCGGCCGATGCCGAAGATGCTCTGCAGGCCGATCACGACGTGCTTGTGAACCGGCAGGTTGACTCCCGCAATGCGCGCCATCTCACTCTTCTCCGATCAATTCCGTACCGCAGTGAACATTGAATTATATCGCGACTCGCCCCGGCCGAGAAGCCCGGCGACGTCGCGGCCCCGCGCCGCCGGCCGGCTCAACGCTGACCGCCGCGACCGTATCCCCTCAGGTTGGCTTTCTTGAGCAGGCTCTCGTACTGGTGCGAGACCAGGTGCGCCTGCACCTGGGCGGTGAAATCCATCACCACCACGACCACGATCAGCAACGAGGTGCCGCCGAAATAGAACGGCACGTGCCAGCCCTGGCTGAGCAGGGTCGGCACCAGACAGATGCCGACCAGGTACAGCGCGCCGGCGCCGGTCAGGCGCGTGAGCACGCCGTCGATGTATTCGGCGGTCGCCCGTCCCGGCCGGATGCCGGGGATGAGCGCGCCGGACTTCTTCAGGTTCTCCGCGGTCTCGTTCGAGTTGAACACGAGCGCGGTGTAGAAGAAGGCGAAGACGATGATCAGCAGCGCGTACAGCACCTCATACAGCGGCTCGCCAGGACTCAGCGCGGCGGTGAGCTGCTGCAGCCAGCGGATCTCGCTGCTGCCGGCGAACCAGGACGACGCCGTCGCCGGAAACAGGATCAGCGACGAGGCGAAGATCGCCGGGATCACGCCCGACATGTTGAGCTTGAGCGGCAGGTGCGAGCTCTGGTTCATGTAGGCGCGCGCGCCGCCCTGGCGCCGCGCGTAATTCACCGTGATGCGGCGCTGGCCGCGCTCGACGAACACGACGATCGCGGTCACGGCGAGCACGATCAGCAGCACCGCGAGCACGCGCAGCGGGCTGAGTTCGCCCTCCTGCGACATCTGCAGCGTGCGCACCACCGCGCTCGGCAGGCCAGCGACGATGCCGGCGAAGATCAGCAGCGAGATGCCATTGCCCACGCCGCGCTCGGTGATCTGCTCGCCGAGCCACATCAGGAACATGGTGCCGGCGGTGAGTCCCACCATGGTGGTGAAGACGAAGCCCGGACCGGGCGCGTAGGCCACCGGCGTGCCGCCGGAAACCTGGGTCTGCAACCAGGTGGCGATGCCGAACGCCTGGAACGCCGCCAGACCGACGGTGCCGAGGCGGGTGTACTGGGTGAGCTTGCGCCGACCGGATTCGCCTTCCTTGCGCAGCGCCTGCCAGGTCGGGATCACCGAGGCGAACATCTGCACGATGATCGAGGCGGAGATGTACGGCACGACGCCGAGCGCGAACAGCGAAAACCGCTTGAGCGCGCCGCCGGAGAACATGTTGAACATGTCCGCCAGGCCGCCGCCCTGACGCTCGATCAGCGAGGCCATGGCGTCGGGATTCACGCCCGGCACGGGCACGAACGAGCCCAGGCGATAGACGATGAGCGCGCCGATCACGAACAGGATGCGCTGCTTGAGCTCGGTGAGCTTGCCCAAGCTCGCGAGCATGTTGGCCTGGGATGCCGCCACGAGTTACTCCACGCTGCCGCCGGCCGCCTCGATCGCCGCGCGCGCGCCGGCGGTCGCCGCCACGCCTTTGAGCTTGATCGGACGCTTGATTTCGCCCTTCTTCACGATCTTGGCCCGCACCGCGCGGGTTTCCACGAGGCCGGCGTTCCTGAGCGCGGCGAAATCGATCACGTCACCCGCCACCGAGTCGAGCTTGTACAACAGCACCTCGCACACCTCGTGCGCGGTGCGCGAACGGAAACCGACCTTCGGCAGACGCCGCTGCAGCGGCATCTGGCCGCCCTCGAAGCCGGGCTTGACCTTGCCCTTGCCGGTACGCGCGTACTGGCCCTTGTGGCCGCGACCGGCGGTCTTGCCGAGGCCGGAGCCGATGCCGCGGCCGACGCGCACGCGCGCGCGGCGCGCGCCCTTGGCCGGTTTCAGTGTGTTCAGACGCATGTTCGTATGCCCAATGAATGTGATGACTGCCATCCGGCAGTGGAATCCGGAGCGCTTGCTCTTCAGCCCTCGGCCCTCAGCCCTCGATCCGCACCAGATAGCCGACCTGCTTGATCAACCCGCGCACCTGCGGGCTGTCCTTCAGTTCGCGCACGTCGTTGAGCTTGTTCAAGCCGAGCGCCTTCACGCTCAGGCGATGCTTCCACTGGCAACTGTTCATGCTCTTGTACAGGCGCACGCGGATCGTGCCCGTCGCGTTCGCCTTGCTCTCAGTCTTGGCCATGGCCGCTCACCTCGCTCACCTTCTTGCCGCGCTTGGCCGCGATGCGTTCCGGCGTGGCCATCGCTTGCAGACCCTTGATCGTGGCGCGCACCAGATTCACCGGATTGCGCGAACCCACCGCCTTCGCCAGCACGTTCTTGACGCCGACCACTTCGAGCACGGCGCGCATCGCGCCGCCGGCGATCACGCCGGTGCCCTCGGATGCGGGCTGCATGTAGACCCGCGCGGCGCCGTGGCTGGCCTTGACCGCATGCCACAGCGTGCCGTTGTTGAGCTTGACCGTGGTCATGCCGCGGCGCGCGCGCTCCATCGCCTTGGAGATGGCGACCGGCACCTCACGCGCCTTGCCGTAGCCGAAGCCGACCTTGCCGTCGCCGTCGCCGACCACGGTCAGCGCGGTGAAGCTCATCTGCCGGCCGCCCTTGACCGTCTTGGCCACGCGGTTGACCGCGATCAGCTTCTCCAGCATGCCGTCGGTGTTTTCACGTTCGCTGGTTGTCATTTCTCTTCACCTGTCTGCCGCCGGACGACCGGCGGACTTTGCTTGCGGCCGTGCCGCTTGGAGTTGTTCATTGCAGAGCTGAGGGCCAAGGGCCGAGGGCTGAAAAGAACCAACGGCGTTGCTTTTGATCTTCAGCCCTCAGCCCTCGCCATCAGAACTTCAACCCCGCCTCGCGCGCCGCGTCCGCGAGCGCGGCGATGCGGCCGTGATAGCGGAACCCGGAACGGTCGAACGCGACGCTTTCCACGCCCGCCGCGCGGGCCTTGGCCGCGATCGCCCGGCCCACCGCCGCGGCCGCCGCCTTGTTCTTGGTGCCCTTGAGATCCTTGGCGATCTCCTGCTGCAGCGTGGACGCCGCCGCCAGCACCCGCGCGCCGTCGGCGGAAATCACCTGGGCGTAGAGGTGCTGGTCGCTGCGGTGCACGGTCAGGCGCGGCACGCCGAGCTTGCGGATGTGCAGGCGCGTGGCCTTGGCACGACGCAGTCTTGCGAGTTTCTTTTCCATCTTCGTTCTCCCGGAGTCGAAGCCGGCGCTTACGCCTTCTTCGCTTCCTTCAAGCTGATCTTCTCGCCGGCGTAACGCACGCCCTTGCCCTTGTACGGCTCGGGCGGACGGAACGCGCGGATCTTCGCGGCCACTTCACCCACGCGCTGCTTGTCCGGGCCGGCGACGACGACCTCGGTCTGGCTCGGCACGCTGAGCGTGATGCCCTCGGGCGCCTTGAACACGATCGGATGCGAGAACCCGAGCGAGAGGTTCAGGTCCTTGCCCTGCAGCGCGGCGCGGTAGCCGACGCCGACCAGCTCGAGCTTGCGCTCGTAGCCCTGGCTCACGCCCTTGACCATGTTCGCGACCAGCGCGCGCGCCGTGCCGGCCATGCGCGTGTTGGCGTCCTTCGTCGTGAATTGCACCTCGGCGCCCTGCACACCGATCTCCACGCCCGCCGGCGTCGGCAGCTTGAGCGTGCCCTTCGGGCCCTTCACCGTGATCGTGTCCCGGGTGACATTGCACTCGACTCCTTTGGGGAGCGCGATCGGCTTCTTGGCGACTCGTGACATCAGTCTTCTCCCGAATCTGTCAGGCGACGGTGGCGATCACTTCGCCGCCCACGCCCTTGGCCCGCGCCTGCGCGTCGGTCATGATGCCGGCCGGCGTGGAAATGATCGCCACACCGAGACCGCCCATTACCTTCGGCAGCTTGTCCTTGCCGCGATAGACGCGCAGCCCGGAGCGGCTGACGCGATCGAGACGCTCGATCGCCGGCCGCCCCTCGAAATACTTGAGCGCGATCTCGAGCACCGACTTGTTGCGGTCGAGCTTGCTCACCTGGAAATCGCGCACATAGCCTTCGTCCTTGAGCAACTGGACGATGGCCACCTTCATCTTCGACGCCGGCATGCGCACCGTCGCCTTCGCCGACGCCTGGGCGTTGCGGATGCGGGTGAACATGTCGGCGATGGGATCAGTCATGCTCATGGTTCAATTCCTGTAAGTAGCATCGATATCCAAGTCGGATGACAGAGGACAGAAGGCAGAGGAAAGAAGGGGTATTCTGTCGACTGTGCACTGATCACCTTTCTGTCATCTGTCCTCAGTCTTCGGTCTTCTGGTTACCAACTCGCCTTGCGCAGCCCCGGCACGTCGCCGCGCATGGTCGCCTCGCGCAGCTTGTGCCGACCGAGCGCGAACTTGCGGTACACGCCGCGCGAACGGCCGGTGAGCTCGCAGCGGTTGCGCTGGCGCACCGGGCTGGCGTCGCGCGGCAGCTTCTGCAGCCTGGCCTGCGCCGCCATCTTCTCCTCGTACGAGGACTTCGGGCTGAGCACGATCGCCTTCAGCTCCTTGCGCTTGGCGGCGTACTTCTTCACCAGTTTGGCGCGTTTCTTCTCGCGCTCGACCATGCAAGTCTTGGCCATGCCGGTACTCTCTCGCTGAAATCAGTTGCGGAACGGGAAGTTGAACGCCTCGAGCAGCGCCTTGGCTTCCTCGTCGCTGCGCGCCGTCGTGGTGATGGCGATGTCCATGCCGCGGATCGCGTCGACCTGGTCGAAATCGATCTCGGGGAAGATGATCTGTTCCTTGATCCCCAGGTTGTAGTTGCCGCGACCGTCGAAGGCGCGGCCGGAGATGCCGCGGAAGTCGCGCACGCGCGGCAGCGCGATGTTGATCAGGCGATCGAGGAATTCGTACATGCGCGCGCGGCGCAGCGTGACCTTGCAACCGATCGGCCAGCCGTCGCGGATCTTGAACGTGGCGATCGACTTGCGCGACAGCGTCGCCACGGCCTTCTGCCCGGCGATCTTGGTCATGTCGGCCTGCGCGTTCTCCAGCACCTTCTTGTTCGCCGCCGCCTCGCCCACGCCCATGTTGAGCGTGACCTTGACCAAGCGCGGCACCTGCATCGGATTCTGGTAACCGAAGCGCTGCATCAGCTTCGGCACGATCTGCTCTTTGTATACTTTTTCCAATCGCGTCGTCATGGCGGGCTCCTTCACGCGTCGACCACTTCGCCGCTGCCGCGGAACACGCGCACCTTGCGGCCGTCGTCGAGGGTCTTGAAGCCGACGCGCTCGCCCTTGCCGGTGACACGGTTGAGCAGCATCACGTTGGAGATGTGGATCGACGCCTCGCGTTCGATGATGCCGCCCGGCTGGTTGGCCTGCGGATTCGGCTTGGTGTGGCGCTTGACCAGATTGACGTTCTGCACGAACACGCGATCGTCGGCGACGCGCAGCACCTCGCCCTTCTGGCCCTTGTATTTGCCGGTGATCACGATGACTTGATCACCTTTGCGAATTCGGTTCATGACGTCAATTCCAATCGGTTGATTCTCTAGGGCTGAGGGCTGAGGGCTGAGGGCTGAAAAGAACCAGCGGCGTTGCTTTTGATCTTCAGCCCTCAGCCCTAGCTCTTCTTCTCAGCCCTCAGCCCGTGGCCCTCAGCCCTTCTCTCTTCAAAGTACTTCCGGCGCGAGCGAAACGATCTTCATGAAGCGCTCGCTGCGCAGCTCGCGCGTGACCGGCCCGAAGATGCGCGTGCCGATCGGTTCGAGCTTGTTGTTGAGCAGCACCGCGGCGTTGCCGTCGAAGCGGATCAGCGAGCCGTCGGCGCGGCGCACACCTTTCTTGGTGCGTACGACCACGGCGTCGTAGACCTCGCCCTTCTTCACCTTGCCGCGCGGAATCGCATCGCGCACCGACACCTTGATGACGTCGCCGATGCCGGCGTAGCGGCGCTTGCTGCCACCGAGCACCTTGATGCACATCAGTTCCTTGGCACCGCTGTTGTCGGCGGCGGCGAGCGTGGTCTGCATCTGGATCATGACACGATTCTCCCTGGCTCCACGTTACTGCGCGGCACGCGCGACGATCTCGACCACGCGGAAGTGCTTGGTCTTCGACAAGGGCCGGCACTCGGCGATGCGCACGGTGTCGCCTTCCTTGCACTCGCCCTTCTCGTCGTGCGCATGCACCTTGGTGGAGCGGCGCACGATCTTGCCGTACAGCGGATGCGCGACCTGGCGCTCGAGCAGGACGGTCACCGTCTTCTGCATCTTGTTGCTGATCACGCGCCCTTCGATGGTGCGCTGGCTCTTGCGGTTCTCGTTCATCGGCGTCGTCCTCAGTGCTTCGCGGCCAGCTGGCCGAGCAGCGTCTTGATCTGCGCGATCTCGCGCTTGACGCGCTGGAAGTGGTGCGTGTGCGTCTGCGCGCCCGCACCCTTCTGCATGCGCAGGTTGAACTGCTCGCGACGCAGCTCCGCGAGCTGGTCGTTGAGTTCCTGCGCCGACAGTTTGCGTAGCTCGTTCAGTTCCATCACAGCACCGTGCGGTTGACGAATTGGGTCTGCACCGACAGCTTGGCCGCGGCCAGCCGGAACGCCTCGCGCGCGTCGGCCTCCGACACGCCTTCGATCTCGTACAGCACGCGCCCGGGCTGCACCACGGCCACCCAGTACTCGACGTTGCCCTTGCCGTTGCCCATGCGCACTTCGATCGGCTTCTTGGTGATCGGCTTGTCCGGAAACACGCGGATCCACAGCTTGCCGCCGCGCTTGACGAAGCGCGTGACGCAGCGGCGCGCGGCCTCGATCTGGCGCGAGGTGAGCAGGCCGTGGGTGGTCGCCTTCAGGCCGTACTCGCCGAAGCTGACCTTGTTGCCGACGTGGCTCAGGCCACGGTTGCGGCTCTTCTGGACCTTGCGGTATTTGGTTCGGGTCGGTTGCAGCATGGTTGCGATCCCTTATGGCTTGGCCGCCGCGCGCGCTTCCCGCGGCTCGCGGCTCTCGCGCGCCTCGCGGCGTTCCCGCGCCGGGGCCGATGCGGCCTCGCGCGCCTCGTCCTTCGCCTCCTGGCCGGCGGCGTGCAGGTCGAACACCTCGCCCTTGTAGACCCACACCTTGACGCCGATCACCCCGTAGGTGGTCTTGGCCTCGGCGAAACCGTAATCGATGTCGGCACGCAGCGTGTGCAGCGGCACGCGCCCTTCGCGGTACCACTCCGAGCGCGCGATCTCGGCGCCGTTCAGGCGGCCGGCGACGTTGACCTTGATGCCGAGCGCGCCCAGGCGCATGGCGTTGCCGACCGCACGCTTCATCGCGCGGCGGAACATGATGCGGCGCTCGAGCTGCTGCGCGATCGACTCGGCCACCAGTTGCGCGTCGAGCTCGGGCTTGCGCACTTCCGACACGTTGATGTGCGCCGGCACGCCCATCATCGCCGTGACTTCCTTGCGCAGCTTCTCGATGTCCTCGCCCTTCTTGCCGATCACCACGCCCGGCCGCGCCGTGTGGATGGTGATGCGCGCGGTCTTGGCCGGACGCTCGATCTGGATGCGCGACACGCCCGCCTGGGCGAGCTTCTCGCGCAGCAACTGCCGCACCTTGAGGTCGGCGGCGAGGTACTGTGCGTACTCGCGCTTGTTGGCGTACCACTTGGAATTCCAGTCCTTGGAGATCCCCAGGCGAATGCCGATCGGATGTACTTTATGACCCATGAGTGCGTTCCGTTAGTTGCCGACGACCACGGTGATGTGGCTGGTGCGCTTGAGGATGCGCGTGCCGCGACCCTTGGCGCGCGCGTGCATGCGCTTCAGGCGCGGACCCTCGTCCACGGTGATGGTGGCCACCTTCAATTCGTCGACGTCGGCGCCGAGGTTGTTCTCGGCGTTGGCCACCGCCGACAACAGCAGCTTCTTCACCAGGTGCGCGGCGCGCTTGTCGCTGAAGGCGAGCAGATCGGTGGCGCGCCCGACCGGCAGGCCGCGCACCTGATCGGCGACCAGGCGCGCCTTCTGCGGCGAGATGCGCGCGCCGCGCAGGATCGCCTTCGCGCGCAGTGCGTTGGGTTGACTGGCTTTGGCTTGCATCGTCATGTCCTCGTCGCTTGCGCCCGCTTACTTCTTCGCCTCGGCCGGCGCCGCCGCCTTCTTGTCGCCGGAATGGCCCTTGAAGGTGCGCGTGACCGCGAACTCGCCGAGCTTGTGGCCGACCATGTTCTCGTTGACGAGCACCGGCACGTGCGCCTTGCCGTTGTGCACGGCGATGGTCAGACCCACCATCTCCGGCACGATCATCGACCGCCGCGACCAGGTCTTGATCGGACGCTTGTTGTTGCTGGCGACGGCCGCCTCCACCTTCTTCAGCAGATGAAGGTCGACGAACGGGCCTTTCTTCAGTGAACGTGCCATGGCTTAGCCTCTGCGATCGCGCACGATGAACTGGTTGGTGCGCTTGTTCTTGCGCGTCTTGTATCCCTTGGTCGGCTGGCCCCACGGCGACACCGGGTGCGGATTGCCCTGTCCCGCGCGCCCCTCGCCGCCGCCGTGCGGGTGATCCACCGGGTTCATCGCCGCGCCGCGCACCGTCGGGCGGATGCCGCGCCAGCGGCTGGCGCCGGCCTTGCCGAGCTTGCGCAGATTGTGCTCGGCGTTGCCCACTTCGCCGATGGTGGCGCGGCAGTCGGCCGGCACCTTGCGCATCTCGCCCGAGCGCAGACGCAGCGTCGCGTAGCCGCCCTCGCGCGCCACCAGTTGCGCCGAGGCGCCGGCGCTGCGCGCGAGCTGCGCGCCCTTGCCCGGCTTCATCTCGACGCAGTGCACGGTCGCGCCGATCGGGATGTTGCGCAGCGGCAGCGCGTTGCCGGTCTTGATCGGTGCCTCGTGACCGGCGATCAACTGATCGCCAACGCTGATGCCCTTCGGCGCGATGATGTAGCGGCGCTCACCGTCGGCGTAACACAGGAGCGCGATGTGCGCGGTGCGGTTCGGATCGTACTCCAGCCGCTCCACGCGGCAGGCGACGCCTTCCTTGTCGCGCTTGAAGTCGATGATGCGATAGTGCTGCTTGGAACCACCGCCCTTGTGGCGCGTGGTGATGCGGCCGTAGTGGTTGCGGCCGCCGGTCTTGCCCTGCGGCTCGGTGAGCGGCGCATATGGACCGCCCTTGTGCAGGCCGGGCGTGACCACGCGCACCATCGCGCGGCGTCCGGGGGAAGTTGGCTTGAGTGTGATCAGTGCCATGTGGATTCCTACTCTCAGGGACGGCCACGCCGCCCAAGATCGCCTCAGGGCTTGGCCGTGACGTCGATGCTCTGGCCTTCCTGGAGACGCACGTACGCCTTGCGCCAGCCGCGCCGACGACCGGGACGGAAGCGGAACGACTTCGCCTTGCCCTTCACGTTCACCAGATTGACCGACTCGACCTTGACGTTGAACATCGCCTCGACCGCGGCCTTGACCGTCGCCTTGTCGGCGTCCGGCGCCACCTCGAACACGTACTGGTTGTGCTCCTGCACGCGCGCGCTCTTCTCCGACACGTGCGGCGCGCGCAGCACGCCGTACAGGCGCTCGTTCTTGATTTCCGCGCTCATGCCAGCCACTCCTCGATCTTCTTCACCGACTCGACCGTCATCAGCACGTGGTCGGCATCCACCAGACTCACCGGATCCAGCGCGGCGACGTCCAGCACCGCCACGCGCGGCAGGTTGCGCGCGGACAGATACAGGTTCTGGTCCACGTTCTCGGTCACGATCAGGGTGCGGCCGCTGAAATCCTTGAGCTTGGCGAGCAGGCCCTTCGTGCTCGGCTTGTCGACCGTGATCGACTCGAGCACCTTGAGGCGGCCCTGCCGGTTCAACTCCGACAGGATCGCGCGGATCGCGCCGCGATACATCTTCTTGTTGACCTTCTGCGCGAAGCTGCGCGGACGCGCGGCGAAGGCGCGGCCGCCGCCGACGAAGATCGGCGCGCGGTAGTCGCCGTGGCGGGCACCGCCACCCTTCTGACGCTTGAACTTCTTGGTCGTGCCGGAAAGGTCCGAGCGCGACTTCTGCGCCTTGGTGCCGGCGCGGCCGGCGTTGCGGTACGCCACCACGACCTGGTGCACCAGGCTCTCGGAGAATTCGCGACCGAACACGGCGTCGGACACCGACAGCGGCTTGTTCGCGCCAACGATCTGCAATTCCATGGGGATGCTCCTCACGCCTTCGCGGCCGGACGGATGATCACGTCGCCGCCGGGCGCACCCGGCACCGAGCCGCGAATCGCGATCAGGTGACGCTCGGCGTCGATCTTCACCACTTCGAGATTGATCGACGAGCGGCGCACGTGGCCCATGTGGCCGGACATGCGCTTGCCGGGAAACACGCGGCCGGGCGTCTGGCGCTGACCGATCGAGCCCGGCGCACGGTGCGACAACGAGTTGCCGTGCGAGGCATCGCCCATGGTGAAGTTGTGACGCTTGATCGTGCCCTGGAAGCCCTTGCCCTTGCTGATCCCGGCGACATCGACCTTCTGGCCGACCTTGAACACCTGGTCGAGCTTGATCTCGCCGCCGACGTTGTACTTGCCGAGCTCGTTCGCCTCGACGCGGAATTCCCACAACCCGCGGCCGGCCTCGACCTTGGCCTTGGCATAGTGGCCGGCGAGCGGCTTGTTCACGAGCGCCGCGCGCTTGCTGCCGGCCGTCACCTGCACTGCGCTGTAGCCGTCGTGCTCCGGCGTCTTCACCTGGGTGATGCGATTCGGCGTCGCCTCGATCAGCGTCACCGGCACCGCCTCACCGGCTTCGGTGAAGATCCGCGTCATGCCGCATTTTTTGCCTACCAGACCGATACTCATGTTCGTGTCCTGACTTGTCTCTGATCGGGGCTGAAGATCAGCAGCGTCACCCGCTTCCTGCTTTTCAGCCCTCAGCCCTCGCCCTTCAGTACAACTTGATCTGCACGTCCACGCCCGCGGCGAGGTCGAGCTTCATCAGCGCGTCGACGGTCTTGTCGTTCGGATCGACGATGTCGAGCACGCGCTTGTGCGTGCGCGTCTCGTACTGGTCGCGCGCGTCCTTGTCGACGTGCGGCGACACCAGCACGGTGTAGCGCTCGATCTTCGTCGGCAACGGAATCGGACCGCGTACCTGCGCGCCGGTGCGCTTGGCCGTTTCCACGATCTCGCTCGCGGAACGGTCGATCAGCCGGTGATCGAACGCCTTGAGCCGAATACGAATCTTCTGGTCCGCCATTGCCTTTTCCTCAAAGAACGTTGTTGTTCGACATCGAGGCGATTTTTCATCGCCTCGCGCTTTCTCTGCTCGTCATTCCCGCGAAAGCGGGAATCCAGTTCTTGATCTTGTTGCGCCTCGAAGCGCCGGATCCCGGATCA
>JAJPHA010000092.1 GCA_021325475.1 Rhodanobacteraceae bacterium
GCATCGCCGTGGAAGGCGTGCTGGAGCTGCTGCGCGCGATCGTGCTGTTGCCGGCGCGCGTGTTGCGCGGCAAGCCCTGAGGCCCGGTTCGCCTCGGCCAAGGGCCACGCCGCCGCCGGTCGTGGCGACGGCGCGGGGCGCGCGTCACGCCATCTGGCTGGCGGCGAATTCCCAGTTGACCAGGTTCCAGAACGCCTCGACGTACTTCGGCCGCGCGTTGCGGTAGTCGATGTAGTAGGCGTGCTCCCAGACGTCGCAGGTGAGCAGCGGCCGGTCGGCGCCGGTGATCGGCGTGCCGGCGTTGCTGGTGCTGACCAGGCCGAGGCTGCCGTCGGGCCGCTGCACCAGCCAGGCCCAGCCGGAGCCGAAGGTGCCGACCGCGGTCTTGGTGAATTCCTCCTTGAATTGGGCGAAGCCGCCGAACGCCTTCTTGATCGCGTCGGCGAGCTTGCCGGACGGTTCGCCGCCGCCCTTCGGCGACAGGCTGTTCCAGTAGAACGTGTGGTTCCATACCTGCGCGGCGTTGTTGAACATGCCGCCCTGGGCCTTGCGGACGATGCCGACCAGGTCCAGGTTCTCGAATTCGGTGCCCTTGATCAGGTTGTTGAGATTGGTCACGTAGGCCTGATGGTGCTTGCCGTAGTGGTAGTCGATGGTCTCGGCCGAGATGTGCGGTGCCAGCGCCTCGCGCGGCCACGGCAGCGGGGGTAGTTCGATCGCCATGGATGGATCTCCTCAACGTTGCGATTGCGGGAATCGCAAGTATAAGCGCTAACCCGGCCGCGGCTGCTACAATGTGCGATCGTCGGCGCGGTTCGCCGCGCGCTCTGCCGGACGCATCATGGACACTCTCGACCGCATCAAGCAGACCGTACATTCGCACCCCATCGTGCTGTTCATGAAGGGCACGCCGCAGTTTCCGATGTGCGGCTTTTCCAGCCGCGCGGTGCAGGCGCTCAAGGCGGTCGGCGCGGAGTTCGCCGCCGTCAATGTGCTCGAGGATCCGGAAGTGCGCGCCAACCTGCCGCGCTACTCGAACTGGCCGACGTTTCCGCAGTTGTTCATCAACGGCGAATTGATCGGCGGCTGCGACATCACGCTGGAGCTGTACGAGAGCGGCGAACTGGCGCGCATGGTCAAGGAAGCGCAGAAGAGCTGACCCGCCGATGGCTTCCGCCTCGACCGCGCGTTTGCCGCCGGGCTGGCGCGCCGAACCGGATGCGCTGCGCGACCGTGTGGTGCTGGTGACCGGCGCCAGCGGGGGCCTCGGCCGTGCCACCGCGCTCGCCGCCGCGGCCGCCGGGGCCGGCGTGATCCTGCTCGGCCGCAACGTGCGGCGTCTGGAAAAAGTATACGACGAGCTGGCCGCGCTCGGCCGTGCGCAACCGGCGATCTATCCGCTCGATCTCGCCGGCGCCACGCCGCGCGATTACGCCGAGCTCGCCGAACGCATCGAGCGCGAATGCGGCGGGCTCCACGGCATCGTCCACGCCGCGGCGCATTTCGACGCGCTGCAGCCGGCGCTCGATCTCGCGCCCGAGGAATGGCTGCGCCTGCTGCACGTGAACCTGTCGGCGCCGTTCCTGCTCACCCAGGCCTGCGCGCCGCTGCTGCGGACGGCGAGCGACGCCGCGGTGGTGTTCGTGCTCGACGATCCGGCGCGCACGCGGCGCGCGCATTGGGGCGGCTACGGCGTGGCCAAGCATGGTCTCGCCGCGCTGGTCTCGATCCTGCACGAGGAATGGGAGCACACGCCGGTGCGCGTGCACGCGCTGCTGCCCGCGCCGATGCGCACGACGCTGCGCCGCGCCGCGTATTACGGCGAGGATACGCTGGCGCTGCCGCCGCCGGACGCCGCCGCGGCCGCGGCGGTGTATCTGCTCGGCGCGCAGGCAGGCGCGCTGCGCGGCGCCGTGCTGGATCTGCGCGACGCCGCGCCAGCGGTGAGCGGTGAGCGGTGAGCGCAAAAAGCTGCTTAGCCCTCAGCCCTCAGCCCGTGGAGGTGCGGCGCCGCCGCCGAAGACAGTAGCATTCGGGATTCGATCAGACTTTCCCAGGAGCGACCGTGGACCACAGCCTGACGACGTTCTCCGCCGGCGTTCTGCTGTTCCTGATCCTGGATCCGCTCGGCAACATTCCGCTGTTCCTGAGCCTGCTCAAGCACGTCGCGCCGGAGCGGCGGCGGCGGGTGATGGTGCGCGAGCTGGTCATCGCGCTCGCCGCACTGTTCGGCTTCCTGTTCGGCGGAGGCTACGTGCTCGGCGCGCTGCAACTGCGGCCGGAATCGATCAGCATCGCCGGCGGCATCGTGCTGTTCCTGATCGGCGTGAAGATGATCTTCCCGCCGCGCGAGGGCGGCATCTTCGGCGGCGCGCCCAACGTCGAACCGTTCATCGTGCCGCTGGCGATTCCCGGCGTGGCCGGACCCTCGGCCATGGCCGCGCTGATGCTGATGACCAACTCCGCGCCGGGCCGCACCGCGGACTGGAGCCTCGCGCTGTTCGCCGCCTGGCTTGCTACCGCGCTGATCCTGCTGTCGTCCACCTACCTGTTCCGCTGGCTCGGCGCGAGCGTGCTCACCGCGCTCGAACGCTTGACCGGCATGCTGCTGGTGGCGCTGTCGGTGCAGATGACCCTCGACGGCGTGGCGGCCTATCTCGGCCGCAGTTGACCGCCGCGCCACCGGCCGGCGTCGCGGCGCCTCGCCGCGGCCGTCAACGAACTGACATTTCTTTCCTGTTAAGCTATTGTGAATCGGTGGCCGCCCCCGCGCCTGGGCCAGGCGGGTGGCGGGTCGCCTCCCGGGGTTTCACCAGATGGCCGATCGCGCGGCTCGGCGACGGATCGGCGCGGTTTTCGCGACTATGGGGCTTACGAAAATGACGAAACGATTGGGCTTGCAACTCCTGCTGTGGACGCTCGCGATGCTGTTCGCGGCGACCAGCGCGCTGGCGCAGAACACCTCGGCGGCGTTGAGCGGCCGTGTCACCGATGCCGCCGGCAATCCGGTCGCCGGCGCGACGGTGGAAATCGTCCACGTGCCGAGCAACACCGCACGCACCGACACCACCAACGCCGACGGCCACTACGCCGCGCAAGGGCTGCGCGTGGGTGGACCGTTCAAGGTCACGGTGTCGAAGACCGGCTACGAGACCGTCACGAAGTCCGACGTCTACCTGCAACTGGCGCAGGAGGCCACGCTGAACCTCACGCTCGGCCAAGCGACGACGCAACTGGAGAGTGTGCAGGTGACCGGCACCGCGGCGGCGCAGATCTTCCAGCCGGACAACCGCGGCATCAGCACCAACGTCTCGCAGCGCGAGCTCAAGGTGATCCCGAATCCGGACCGCTCGATCCAGCAGATCGCGCGCACCGATCCGTTCATCATCCTGCAGAACAACAACGCCGCCGGCGGCTTCGCCGAGATCAGCGCGCTCGGCCAGAACAACCGCTACAACAACATCACCGTCGATGCCGTGCCGACCAACGACTCGTTCGGTCTGGAGGCGAACGGCCTGCCGTCGCAGAACCAGCCGCTCGCCTACGACGCGATCGAGGAATACAACATCTCCACCGCCAACTACGACGTGACCAACAAGCGCGCGGTCGGCGCGCAGATCAACATCGTCACCAAGAGCGGCGGCAACGACTATCACGGTTCGGTCTACTACGCCTACACCAACGCCAGCGACCTGACCGGCAACGGCGTCAACGACGTCGAATTCAACGGCTACCGCCAGAAGTGGACCGCCGGCGGCACCTTCAGCGGCCCGATCATCAAGGACGTGCTGTTCTTCTTCCTCAACTACGAGGAATCCAAGCAGGTGTGTCCGTGCGGCGCGGGCTTCGGCCCGGTCGGTTCCGGGCAGGACAACATCGTGCCGATCACGACCGACCAGTTGAACCAGATCGTCAACATCGCCAAGGGCTATGGCCTCACGCCCGGCGATCTCACCGGCACCGGCAGCGCCAACCAGGACGAGAAGCGCGGCCTGGTCAAGCTCGACTGGAACATCAGCGACGGCCATCGGCTGAGCTTCCGCTACAACGAGACCAAGGGCGAGCAGCCGCGCATCCAGGGCGACGCCGTCGGCGCGCGGCCCTCGCTCGGTCTGTCGAGCTACTGGTACACCCAGAACCGCAACCTCAAGCAGGGTGTGCTGAACTTCTATGACGACTGGACCGACACGTTCTCGACCGAGGCGTCGGTGTCCTATGCGCGTTACCACTCCACGCCGACCACGCTCGCGCAGCAGCCGCAGGTGCAGGTGTTCATCAACCGCAACGATCCGGCGACGCAGAACGCCAGCGTGTTCCTCGGCGAGGACCAGTTCCGCCACTACAACGTGCTCAACGTCGATACCACCACCGCGTTCTACGCCGGCACCTGGACGCTCGGCGATCACGCCGTCAAGCTCGGCTTCGACTACCAGCGCGACAAGTTCTACAACCTGTTCGGCCGCACCGAATTCGGCAACTACCAGTTCAACAGCATCGCCGACTTCGCCGCCGGCAAGTACTCGTTCTTCCAGCTCTACTATCCGGCGCCGGGCTACACGCTCGACGACATCATCGCGCGCTGGTCGCTCGACCAGTACGGCCTGTTCCTGCAGGACGTCTGGCAGATGACGCCGAACTTCACCCTGCAATACGGCATCCGTTACGACACGCCGCGCGCCGAGCACAAGCCGATCTACAACGCCGCCTTCGCCAGCGCGTTCGGCCTGCGCAACGACGCCACCCCCGGCACCGGCGTGTTCGAGCCGCGTCTGAGCTTCAACTACAACTTCGACTTCGACTACAAGACCCAGTTGCGCGGCGGCGCCGGCATCTCGGAAGGCGTGACGCCCGGCGTGTGGCTGTCCAATCCCTACACCAACAACGGCGTGACCCTGACCAGCACCACCTCGTCGAGCGGCACCTTCAATCCCGATCCGTTCCATCAGACGCCGCCGCCGGGCACGCCGCCGGCGCCGGAAGTGGACGTGACCGATCCGCGCTTCAAGCTGCCGACCGTGTTCAAGGCCAGCCTCGGCTTCGACCGTGAGCTGCCGTGGTGGGGTCTCGTGTTCACCGTCGAGGATCAGTACCTGAGCGTGGTCAACGGCGTCCGCTACCAGAACCTCAACTACGGCGCGCCGACCGGCGTGCTGCCCGACGGTCGCCTGAGCTTCTGGGCGAATCCGTACTACAGCTACGATCCGAACACGCAGAAGTCGACCTTCGCCAGCGGTCCGGGGGCGCAGCGCAACACCAAGTACTTCGACGTCGTGTATCTGACCAACACCCACCAGGGCATGGCCAATTACCTCGCCATGCAGTTGAGCAAGCCGTTCAACGAGAACCTGTTCGGCAGCCTGGCCTTCGTCACCGGCCACGCCACCGAGGTGAATCCGGGCACGTCCTCGCAGGCGGCGTCCAATCTCAACAACAACGTGGTGTTCAATCCGAACGAGGACGTGGCCTCGCCCAGCAACTACAGCTTCCGCCGCCGCGTGCTCGGCCGGCTGACCTGGCAGCACCGCTTCTTCGGCGATTATCTGTCGAGCGTCTCGGCGTTCTACGACGGCCACACCGGCTCGCCGTACAGCTGGACGTTCGGCAACGACGTCAACGGCATCTGCTACGGCAGCGCGACCAACTGTCCGTTCGGGGAGGTCTACATTCCGCGCCAGGGCGACGTCGAGTTCGTGCACGGCACCGACCCGAAGGTGATCGACCAGTTCTATGCCTTCATCCAGGGCGACAAGTATCTGCGCGAGCACCAGGGTCAGGTCGCCGGCCGCAACGCCGCGCACTCCGGCTGGGTGAACCAGATCAACCTGAGCCTGCGTCAGGAGATCCCCGGCATCTTCCAGGGCCGCGGCGAGATCCGTTTTGACATCTTCAACTTCGCCAACCTGCTCAACAAGAAGTGGGGCAACGTCAACGACATCGACTTCCCCTACGCGCGCACGCTGGCGAACTTCGCCGGCGTGGACAAGGCGACCGGCAAGTACGTCTACAGCCTGCCGACCGCGGGCGGCAACTACGCGCCGGGCGCGCTCAAGTTGGAGGACCAGTTCGCGCAGTCGCGCTGGTCGGTGCTGGTGACGGTGCGCTACACGTTCTGACGTTTCCGCACCGCGATCTCGTTCATCTCGAGCCGGCGTTCACGCGAACGCCGGCTTTCTTTTGCCCGGTTCTTTTGCGCTAAGCTTCGCCCATGGACGACAAGACCCGATCACCCTCTCCCGCGGCGGTCAACGCCCGCATCGGCCCGGTCGCGGGCATGGACGTGCTCTCGCGCGACGAGGTGCGACGCCTGCGCGACGCGAGCCAAGGCGGCCTGCACGGACTGCTGCGCCGCTGCGCGCTGGCCGTGCTCACCTCCGGCAGCGAGAACGACGACGCGCTCGGCATCTTCGAGCGCCATCCGGATTTCGACATCGAGGTGCTGCAGCAGGACCGCGGCATCAAGCTGGAGCTGCACCAGGCGCCGGCGCAGGCGTTCGTCGACGGCAAGATCATTCGCGGCATCAACGAACTGCTGTTCGCGGTGGTGCGCGACATCGCCTACGTGGCCACCCAGATCGAGGCCGGCCGCTTCCGGCTCGGCGATTCGCACGGCATCACCCACGCCGTGTTCGAGATCCTGCGCAACGCGCGCGTGCTGCGGCCGAACGTCGAACCGAACCTGGCGGTGTGCTGGGGCGGGCATTCGATCTCGCGCCACGAATACGACTACACCAAGCTGGTCGGCTACGAGCTCGGCCTGCGCGGCCTCGACATCTGCACCGGCTGCGGTCCGGGCGCGATGAAGGGGCCGATGAAGGGCGCCGCCATCGCCCATGCCAAGCAGCGTCTGCGCGCGAAGCGCTACATCGGCGTGACCGAGCCCGGCATCATCGCCGCCGAGTCGCCGAACGCGATCGTCAACCATCTGGTCATCATGCCGGACATCGAGAAGCGGCTCGAGGCGTTCGTGCGCATCGGCCACGGCATCGTCGTGTTTCCGGGCGGCGTCGGCACGGCCGAGGAGATCCTCTACCTGCTCGGCATCCTGCTGCATCCGGCCAATGCCGGCATTCCGTTTCCGCTGATCTTTTCCGGCCCGAAGCAGTCGGCGGCGTATTTCGAGCAGATCGACGCCTTCCTGCGCCTGACCCTGGGCGATGCCGCCGCGCGCCGCTACCGCATCGTCGTCGACGATCCGGCGGAGACGGCGCGGCAGATCGCGCGCGGCATCGAGGAGGTGCGCGCCTACCGCGTGCAGAACCAGGATGCGTTCTTCTTCAACTGGGCGCTCACCATCGAGCACGCGTTCCAGCAGCCGTTCCGGCCGACCCACGCCAACATGGCGGCGCTCAATCTGCACCGCGACCAGCCGCGGCATCTGCTCGCCGCGGATCTGCGCCGGGCGTTTTCCGGCATCGTCGCCGGCAACGTCAAGGAGGAGGGCGTGCGCGCGATCGCCGCGCACGGGCCGTTCGTCATCGACGGCGATCCGGAGATCATGCGTGCGCTGGACGCGCTGCTGGCGAGCTTCGTCGCCCAGCAACGCATGAAGCTGCCCGGCAGCAGCTACGAGCCGTGCTACCGGATCCGGCTGTGAAGTGACAGCCCGCCGCGCCTGGCGCGGCGTGAGGATCGCCGCGGCGGGTCAGCCGTAGCGCACCTCGCGCGCGTGGTCGCGGTGATGGTCGGTGAGCTTTTCCTTGTGCTTCTTCACCTGGCGGTCGAGGCGGTCGATCAGCGCGTCGATGGCGGCGTACATGTCCTCGCCCTGGGCGATGGCATGGATGGTCTTGTTGGCGGCGCAATGCAGCGTGGCTTCGGCCTTGTGCACGAGCTTTTCCACGCTGAGTGTCACGCTGACGTCATGCAGATGGTCGAAGTGGCGGACGATCCGGTCGAACTTGCCGGTGACGTAATCGCGCAGCGCGGGAGTGACGGCGACCTGGTGACCGCTGACGGTGATCTGCATAGCAACCTCCTCGAAATGCACACGTTCTTCGCGAGCGACTCGCGTCGCGCCGGGTGCGCGGCGGAGTCGACGATGTTGACCTTGCGGCGGGTGGACGGGTTCCGGCGGCGACCTCCTCAGCCGAGACGGCTGCGCTCGTTGGACGAGGGAATGTGCAACGCTTCGCGATACTTCGCCACGGTGCGTCTTGCAACTTCGATGCCGCGGCGGTTGAGTTCGAGCGCGAGCGCCTGATCCGACAGCGGCTTGCGCGGCGTTTCCTCCTCGATCAGCTTGCGGATCATGGCCTGGATCGCGGTGGCGGAGGCGGCGCCGCCGTCCACCGTCGCCACGCCGGAGGAGAAGAAATACTTGAACTCGAAGGTGCCGCGCGGCGTGTGCAGGTACTTGCGCGTGGTCACGCGCGACACGGTCGATTCGTGCATGCCGATTTCCTCGGCGATGTCGCGCAGCACCAGCGGCCGCATCGCCTCGGGGCCGAACTCGAGGAACGCGCTCTGCGCGCGCACGATCGCGGTGGCCACCTTGAGCAGGGTCTCGGCGCGGGTTTGCAGGCTCTTGATCAGCCAGCGTGCCTCCTGCATCTGGCCGCGCAGGTAGCTGGCGTCGTCGCGCCGCGCGCGCGCGATCAACGAGCTGTAATGCTGGTTGATCGCGAGCTTGGGCTGGCAGCTCGGACTGAGCGCCACCAGCCAGCGACCGTTGTGCTTGTAGGCGTAGGCATCCGGCGCGATGAATTCGGCCTTGGCCGGATTGATCTGCGCGCCCGGTTTCGGGTCGAGCGAGCGGATCAGGGCGATGGCGGCATCGAGGTCCTCCGCGCTGGTGTGCAGTTGCTTGCACAGCCGGGCGCGATCGTTGCGCGCGAGCGCCTCCAGATGCTCGCTCGCCAGGCTGCGCGCGGTGGCGAGTCCGGGCGTGGCCGGATCGAACGCGTCGAGCTGCACGCGCAGGCATTCGGCCAGATTGCGGCTGGCGATGCCGATCGGATCGAAGTGCTGGATGCGGTGCCGCATCGCCTCGATCTCGTCGCGGTCGACGTGGTGGCCGACGCCGGCGAGGATCTGCTGCAGCACCTCGTCGCTTTCGTGCAGGTAGCCGTCGTCGTCGATCGCCTCGATCAGGGTCGCGCCGATGGCGCGGTCGCGCGGCGACAGCGGCGTGAGATTCAACTGCCACAGCAGGTGATCGCGCAGGTCCTCCGGCTCCTGGTCCTGCGGCTCCAGCCCGTCGGCGTCGTCCGGCGCCGGGCTGCCGTAGTCGAAGCGGTCGAGGCCGAGGTCCATCGGCTCGGCGAATTCCATTTCCTCGGCCGGTGTGGCCGGTTCGGTGGCGCCGTTCTCGGCGGTTTCGGCGGCCTCGCCGGAGGCGTCCTCCAGTGCGTCCGGTTCGACCAGTTCGAGCAGCGGATTGGATTCGAGCGCCTCGCGCAGCTCCATCTCCAGCTCCACGCTCGACAATTGCAACAGACGGATGGCCTGCTGCAGTTGCGGCGTCAGCGCCAACTGCTGATTGAGGCGGAGATTCAGTGCGGGTTTCACGGCGAAGTCCTGGACCGGACGGCACGGCGGTCGCCCGGAGACTGGAGGATAGCGCCGTGGCGGGGCTGTGCGTCAATCGGCAAAAACGCGCTATACTGCCCCGGTTGCTGCGGCCAGCGCGACGCGCTACATGCGGAACTCGCGGCCGAGATAGACTTCCCGCACCCGCTCGTTGGCCAGCACGTCCGCCGGGGTTCCCCTGGCGAGCACCGCACCGTCGTTCATGATGTAGGCGCGATCGCAGATGCCGAGCGTCTCGCGCACGTTGTGGTCGGTGATCAAGATGCCGATGCCGCGCGCCTTGAGCTGGCGGACGATGCGCTGGATTTCCACCACCGAGATCGGATCGATGCCGGCGAACGGCTCGTCGAGCAGCATGAAGCGCGGTTTGGCGGCCAGCGCGCGGGTGATCTCCACGCGCCGGCGTTCGCCGCCGGAGAGGCTGAGCCCCTTGCTGTCGGCGATGTGCGCGATCTGCAGCTCGTCGAGCAGGGCCTCGAGCTCGGCGCGACGCCCGGCGGCATCCAGATCGCGGCGCAGTTCGAGAATGGCGAGCACGTTCTCCGCCACGGTCAGGCGGCGGAACACCGAGGGCTCCTGCGGCAGGTAGCCGACGCCGAGCCGCGCGCGCTCGTGCATCGGCATCTGCGTGATGTCGTGCCGGTCCAGGGTGATGCGGCCGGCGTCGGCGCCGATCAGCCCCACCACCATGTAGAACGTCGTGGTCTTGCCGGCGCCGTTGGGTCCGAGCAGGCCGACCACTTCGCCCTGTTCGAGGGTGAAGTCGAAATCGCGCACGACCATGCGGCCGCGGAAGCTCTTCTGCAAACCCACCGCCTGGAGCATCAGTGCGCGCCTGCGCCGTCCGCGGGCTTGCCCGGTTTCGGCCTGGCCGGACCGGTCGGATAGCCGCAGTTCTCGCCGCGCGGCGGCGCAGCGGGCGCCGCCGCTTTCGGCTCCACCACCAGGTGCACGCGGCTGGCGGGCGAGTCGTCGCCGCTCTCCAGCTCGCCGGTGTTGGTGTTGTAGATCATGTGTTCGCCGCGGAACTCGCCCTTGCCCTGCTGCGTCACCACGACCTGTCCGGTGAGCACGGCGATGCCGGTGTCGTTGCGGTAGTCGATGGTCTCGGCGTCGGCGCTCATCCGCGCGCAATCGCCGTCGTGCAACTGTTCCATGTGCGCGGGGCGGCCGGTCAACACCACGCGCGTCAGGCTGCCGGCATTGCCGTTGGCGTCGACCACGTGGCTCGGGTTCTGGTAGATCACGGCGTGATCGCCGTGCGCCTTCATCGAACCCTGGGTCATGACGACGTTGCCGTCGAGATGGGTGACGTTGGGCTCGTTCGGATTGCCGCCCGGGCTCTGCGTCGAGCGCTGGTGGTTGGCGTCGATGAACAACTGCTGGCTGCGATCGCTGCTGAGCGCGTGCGCGGCCGCGCCGGCGGCGCAGCCGGCGGCGAGCACGCAGGCGCGGAACTTATTGGCGGGTCGGGGCATGGTTCTGCGGTTGCACGATCCAGTGGACGTCGGAGAGGAACTCGAGGTTCTTCAGGCCGGCGAGCTCGGCTTTCATGCCGACGCCGTGGGCGACGTGGTTCGGATCGATCACCGTCGCCAGCGCCTCGGTTTCCATGCGCTTCTGCTTCGGCCGCGGCGTCGTCGCGGTCTTGTCCTTCGCGCTCGTCGTCACGGTCAGGTCCGAGGTCAACACCTCGACCGCATCGGCCTTCGGCGTCGGCAGCCGGTGCATCCGCACCGCGCCTTCCAGGCGCATCACCGTGCCGTCCTTGTTGATCCAGGCCGAATCCGAGGTGCCCTGCCAGACGTTGCCGGCGCTGTCGATGATCTCGTACTGCGGCGTGGTCACGTAGATCGAGCCGTCCTCTTCCTTGCGCACCAGCCACGGCGCGACGATGGTGAAGGAGTGCTGGCCGTCGGCGTCGAGCGCATCGACGCTGAAGTTGGTCAGAGTATAGTCCGATCGCGGCGGGCCGACGAACGCGGCGCTGCGCTCGCGGCCGGCATACAGCCACACCAGCAACTGGCTCGCCAGCGCGAGCGCGGCGAGAACGAAGATCGTGAGGACGAGTCGGCGTTCCATCACCCGAACCTGGCGAGCTCGCCTTCCGCCTTGCCCTGGGCGGCGAGCAGCAGATCGCAGACCTCGCGCACCGCGCCGTCGCCGCCGCGGTGCTGGGTGCGCCAGTGCGCGCGCTCGCGCACCCAGGGATGCGCATTGGCCACCGCGACGGCCAGACCCACGCGCCGCATCACCGGCAGGTCCGGCAGATCGTCGCCGCAGTAGGCGCACTGCGCCGGTTCGAGCTTGAGCGCGTGCAGGAGTTGCTCGAAGCAGTGCAGCTTGTCGTCCTGGCCCTGATACACGTGCGCCACGCCGAGTTCACGCGCGCGTTCGGTGACGATGTGACTCATGCGCGCCGTGATCAGCGCCACCTCGATGCCGTTGGCGAGCAGCCGCTTCAGGCCGAAGCCGTCGTGGACGTGGAAGAACTTCCACTCGCGGCCATCGTCGGCGTAGCACAGCGTGCCGTCGGTGAGCACGCCATCGACGTCGAACACCGCCAGCCGCACGCGCGCGGCGCGTTCGCGGATGTCGGCGGGCAGATCGTTGAGGTGGGAGTAGGGCACGGGGTGAGCGGTGAGCGGGAGAGTGTCGGGGTTTGATTACGATACTCTGCGCTGGGTTAATCGAGTCTACGGAAATTCGGGTGAGGGCTGAGGGCTGAGGGCCGAGGGTTGAGGGCTGAGGGCCGTGCAGCTCTTTCCGCTCACCGCTCACCATTCACCGCTCACCAATTGCGACTCCCCACTTCCCACTCATCCATCAAACCACCCGCGCGCGCAGCAGATCGTGGATGTTGAGCGCGCCGACCACGCGGTTGTCGGCGTCGATCACCAGCAGGGCATGGATCTTGTGCGCCTCCATCAGCCGCGCGGCCTCGATCGCGAGTTTGTCGGCGGCGATCGTCTTCGGTTTGGCCGTCATCAGCGCCGTGACCGGCGTGGTGCGCAGGTCCACGTTCTTGTTGTCGAGCGCGCGGCGCAGGTCGCCGTCGGTGAACACGCCGAGCAGGCGCTGCTCGGGATCGACGATCGCGGTCATGCCGAGGCCCTTGCGCGTCATCTCCATCAGCGCCGCCGACAGGCTGGCATCGGCGCCGACGCGCGGGATCTGCTCGCCGGTGTGCATGATGTCGCTGATGTGCAGCAGCAGCCGGCGGCCGAGACTGCCGGCCGGATGCGAGCGGGCGAAATCCTCGTCGGTGAAGCCGCGCGCCTCGAGCAGGGCGATGGCGAGCGCATCGCCCATCACCAGCGCGGCGGTGGTGCTGGCGGTCGGCGCCAGGCCGAGCGGACACGCCTCCGCCGGCACGCTGACGTCGAGATGGACGTCGCTCATCGCCGCCAGCGAGGATTCCGGGTTGCCGGTCATCGCGATCAGGGCGATGCCCTGGCGCTTGATCACCGGCAGGATGGTCAGCAGTTCGTCCGTCTCGCCGGAATTCGACAGCGCCAGCACGACGTCCTTCTGCGTGATCATGCCGAGATCGCCGTGGCTGGCCTCGCCCGGATGGACGAAGAACGCCGGCGTGCCGGTGGAGGCGAGCGTCGCGGCGATCTTGCGCGCGATGTGGCCGGACTTGCCCATGCCGGAAACGACGATGCGGCCGGGACAGGTGAACATCAGTTGGCAGGCGCGCAGGAAGGCGTCGTTGATGCGACCCTTGAGCACCTCGATCGCCCGCGCCTCGGTGTCGATCACCGTGGCGGCGCTGCGCTTGAGCGCTTCCGCATCGAGCAGCGGATGGGTCACGGCGGACGCGGCGACGGCGTGGAGTTGGGCATTCATGGGCGACGGATTGAGCGGGGAAATCGCGGACTCGTCCCGCCAAAGGTATCTGCGGCCGAGGATTTTCAGTACCATGCGCGTCCCTATTGTACCTTGTTGGCCCCCACGGAAGGCGGAGGACGGCCAGGACCGATCGAACGTCGCAGGCCGCCCGCCGTCGACCGTGCCCCGGGCCGGCCACAATACCGCCCGCGAATGGACACCGAGACCATCAAGACTCTGATCGAACGAGGGCTGCCCGGTGCGCGCGCCGAGGTGCGCGGCGCCGACGGCGTCCACTTCGAGGCCACCGTGATCGCCACCGCCTTCGCCGGCAAGCCGCCGCTGGCCCGGCATCGTCTGGTCTATGCCACGCTGGGCGAACGGATGGGCGGCGAGATCCATGCGCTGTCGCTGAAGACGCTGACGCCGGAGGAAGCGGGATCGAGAGCGGGGAGTGGGGAGTAGGGAGTCGCAATTGGTGAGCGGTGAATGGTGAGCGGTGAGCGGGAAGAGCTGCACGGCCCTTGGCCCTCAGCTCTCAGCCCTCAGCCCTCAGCCCTCAGCCCTCAGCCCTCAGCCCTAGCCGCAGACACACCAACATGGCCAAGATCGTCATCTCCGGCGGTGAACCCCTGAACGGCGAGGTCTGGATCTCCGGCGCCAAGAACGCGGTGTTGCCGATCCTCGCCGCCACGCTGCTCGCCGACGAGCCGGTGACGATCGGCAACGTGCCGCATCTGCACGACGTGACGACGACCATGGAACTGCTCGGTCAGATGGGCGTGCAGCTCACCATCGACGAGCGCATGCGCATCCACGTCGATCCGCGCCCGGCGCGCCACTATTTCGCGCCGTACGATCTGGTCAAGACCATGCGCGCCTCGATCCTGGTGCTCGGGCCGCTGGTCGCGCGCTTCGGCGAGGCCACCGTGTCGCTGCCCGGCGGCTGCGCGATCGGCTCGCGCCCGGTCAACCTGCACATCAAGGGCTTGCAGCAGCTCGGCGCCGAGGTGACGGTGGAGAACGGCTACATCAAGGCGCGTGCGCGACGCTTGAATGGTGCGCGCATCGTGATGGATCTGGTCACCGTCACCGGCACCGAGAACATCATGATGGCCGCGGCGCTCGCCGCCGGCACCACCGTGATCGAAAACGCGGCGCAGGAACCGGAGGTGGTGGACCTCGCGCATTGTCTCAACGCCATGGGCGCGAAAGTCGCCGGCGCCGGTACCAGCACGATCGTCGTCGAAGGCGTGGAGCGTCTGCACGGCACGCACTACGACGTGCTGCCCGACCGCATCGAAACCGGCACCTTCCTCGTCGCCGGCGCGATCACCGGCGGTCGGGTGCTGGCCAAGCGGGCGCGTCCGAAGACGCTCGACGCGGTGCTCGACAAGCTCGAGGAGGCCGGCGCCGAGATCGCCACCGGCGAGGACTGGATCGAGGTCGACATGCGCGGACGTCGACCGCGCGCGGTCGACATCACCACCGCGCCGTATCCGGCATTCCCCACCGACATGCAGGCGCAGTTCACCGCGCTCAACGCCGTGGCCGAGGGCGTCGGCACGATCACCGAAACCGTGTTCGAGAACCGCTTCATGCACGTGCACGAGCTCGAGCGGCTCGGCGCGGACATCCGCCTGGAAGGCAACACCGCGGTGATCAAGGGCGTCGATCACATGTCCGGCGCGCCGCTGATGGCCACCGATCTGCGCGCCTCCGCGTGCCTGGTGCTTGCCGGCCTGGTCGCGAAGGGCGACACCACCGTCGATCGCATCTACCACATCGACCGCGGCTACGAGTGCATCGAGGAGAAGCTCGGCGCGCTCGGCGCGAAGATCCGGCGGTTGCCGTCGTGAGGGCTGAGGGCTGAGAGCCGAGGGCTGAGGGCTGAGGGCTGAGGGCTGAGAAGCGCGGCTCTTTCCACTCCCCACTTCCTACTTCCCACTCCCCGCTCACACGCGGGGGCCGAAGTCAGCGCCGACGCAACTCCAGCACGATCGTCGAGCCGTCGCCCTGGGTCTGCTCCAGGCGCAGCGGCAGCAGCCCGACCTCCGGCGCATACCACGAACGCGCCTTGCCGGCCGCGTCGGTGCGTTCCACACGCCGGGTGCGGAACGTGCCGGCGGGCACACTCACGCTTTCCTCGGCCTGCACCTCGAAACGCTGCTGCTCGAGGTGATCCTTCTGCGCCACCGCGAGCGTCGCCGTGCGCGCGCCGGCCGCCAGCGCGGTACCGAGCGCGAGCGCCACGGTGTTGCGATCGATGGTGCCGGGTGTGATCGCATAGCGGAAGTCCTTGCCGTTGTCGCGCACGTGCGCTTCGCCCGCGCGCCAGTCGAAATCGATGGTGCGCCGTTTGTGCTTGATCGCGGCGTCCTGCCGATAGTCGTAGTGCAACCCCTCGGCGGCGCCATGATCCCAGCGGAACGTCGATTGCTCGTGCACGTCGAGCCCGACCAGCTTGGCCATGCCGGCGCTGCCGCGGGTCACGCTTTCGAGCGTCCACACGCCGTCGCCCGCCGGCGCCAGCGAATACGTCGCCTCGCCGATCACCTGGCCGTCGCGCGTCACCGCGTACACGGCCTGCTGCGGTTTCAGGTCCGCGGCGACCGGCGTCGCAGCGTGCGCGGTGGCGAGCAGAACGAGCGCGAAATGGAACATGGACAGGGTCGAGCGCGTGCGGGCAATGGGTGCGAGTCTGGCGCGGCGCGCCTGAATCTCATCCGACTGCCGCGCCGGCGCCGTGCAGACGGCCGTCCGCGCCCAGCCGCAACGGCGCCGGCAGGCGACGTCCGTCGAGCTCGATGCCGTCCGCGCCGAGGGCGACGCGACCGCGCGCGAGCGCGTCCACCGTCGCGACCAACAGCCGGTGTTCCAGCGGCAGCAGGCGCGCGGCGAGCGACTCGGGTGTGTCGCCCGGCACGACCGCCAGATGTATTTGTGCGATCACCGGGCCGCCGTCGAGCTCGGCGGTGACGAAGTGCACGCTGGCACCGTGTTCGGCATCGCCGGCGGCGAGCACGCGCCGGTGGGTGTGGAGGCCCGGATACTTCGGCAGCAGCGACGGGTGGATGTTGATGATCCGGCCGCGCCAGGCTTCGACCACGCCGGCGTCGATCACGCGCAGGTACCCGGCGAGCACGATCAGATCGGGCGCGAACTCCGCCGCGCGCGCGAAGATCGCACGGTCGAAGCTCGCGCGGTCGGGGAAATCGCGCGGCGCGAGCGCGATCGCGGCGATGCCGGCGTCACGCGCGAGTGTCAGCGCCGGCGCATCGGGTTTGTCGGAGAGCAGGGCGTCGAGCCGGATCGGCAGCGCGCCATCGCGCGCGGCCTGCGCCAGCGCGGCGAAATTGCTGCCGCGGCCGGAGGCGAACACGATGACGGAGTAGGGCATGGGTGGGGTGAGTGGGGAGTGGGGAGTGGGACGAGCTCACGGAAATCGGAAATCGGCCGCTCGCTGTCGCTCGCTCAATCGGAAATCGGCGGAGCATTCATGCTGCGACGAGGGCTGAGGGCCGAGGGCTGAGGGCTGTGCAACGCATTTTCCACTCCCTACTCCCTACTCCCTACTCCCTACTCCCCGCTCACCCAATCCGCACCCGCTCCGTGCCGGGCGCGGCCACCACCTCGCCGATGGTCCAGGCGGCGAGGCCGAGCCGATCGAGCGCGGCGAGCGTGCCGGCCGCGCGTTCGGGCGCGACGATCACGGTGTAGCCGATTCCACAATTGAACGTTCTCCACATTTCCCATCGCGGCACGTTGCCCTCGCGCTGCAGCCAGTCGAACACCGCGGGGAGCGGCCAGGCGCGGCTGTCGAGCGCGATGCCGAGCCCGTCGGGCACGACGCGGATGATGTTCTCGACCAGCCCGCCGCCGGTGATGTGCGCCATGCCGTGCAGCGGCTGCGCCTTGAGCAATTCCAGGATCGGCTTGACGTAGATCGTGGTCGGCGCGAGCAACGCGTCGGCGAGCGTCACGCCGCCGATGTCGAGATCGAACGGATTGCCGGCGCGCGCGACGATCCTGCGGATCAGGGAATAGCCGTTCGAGTGCGGGCCGCTGGCGGCGATGCCGACGATGGCGTCGCCGGCGCGCACGCGGCTGCCGTCGATCAGCGCGGCCTTCTCCACCGCGCCGACGCAGAAGCCGGCGAGGTCGTATTCGCCCGGCGGATACATGTCCGGCATTTCCGCCGTCTCGCCCCCGATCAGCGCGCAGCCGGCGAGTTCGCAGCCACGCGCGATGCCGCCGATCACCGCGACGGTGGTCTCGACCTCGAGCTTGCCGGTGGCGAAGTAGTCGAGGAAGAACAGCGGTTCGGCGCCTTGCACCAGCACGTCGTTGACGCACATGGCGACGAGGTCGATGCCGATCGTGTCGTGCCGGCCGAGCGTCTGCGCGAGTTTCAGCTTGGTGCCGACGCCGTCGGTGCCGGAGACCAGCACCGGATCGCGATACCTTCCGGCGAGCTCGAACAGCGCGCCGAAGCCGCCGAGTCCGGCCAGCACCTCCTTGCGGAAGGTGCGCGCGACCAGCGGCTTGATGCGCTCGACCACTTCCTCGCCGGCGTCGATGTCCACGCCGGCGGCGCGGTAGGTGAGGGCTTCCTTCGGCGAGGACATACGCGTGCGACGGTTGCGGCGGCGAGGTGCGCATGATAGACGTTCGCGCCGCGATTGGGCAGACTGGTGCCCCGCATCGGCCATCCCGCATCTCCGCCGTGACACACCCGGTCATCCTGTCGCGCTGTCTGGCTTGTCTGATCGCGCTGTGGTCGTGCGCGCTGCCGGCGGCCGGTCTGTACAGCGGCGAGGTGCCGGTCGCCTCACAGGCCGACGCCGAGCGCGCCGAGGCGCTGAAGAGCGCGCTGGCGCAGGTGGTGATCCGCCTGACCGGGGACAGCGCGATCCTGGCGCGGCCGGACGTGGCCCGCGCGGTCGCCGGCGCCGAACGCTACGTGCAGCAGTATCAGTACCAGCAGGACGTGGTCAGCGACGGCGGCGCGCCGCAGCTGCGGTTGCGACTGGTCGCGCAATTCGACCGCGACGCGGTGGATCAGATGCTGCGCGATCTCGGCCTCGCCGCGGCCCGCGGCGACAGCGAGGCGGCGCCGGTCGAGACCCGGCCGGCGAGCTACCACGTGTGGGTGAGCGGCCTGCGCTCGGCCGAGGACTACGCGCGCGTGGTCGGCACCCTCGCCCGCAACGAACTCGTGCGCGGCGTGCGCGCCGAGCAGGCGCGCGGCGACGGCGTGGGGCTGCGGCTGGACTTGATCGGCCCGCTGTCGCGCCTGTTGACTTCGTTGAGCGGCGGGCCGTTGCGCGTGACCAACGCCAAACCGCCGGTGGATGGCGTCGACGCGCTGCTCGATCTTGCGCCGTGAGCGACGGATCCGCCATGTCGCCGCCCCGCCCGCCGCCCGCCGCCACGCAGTCGCCCTGGCGGCATCTGCCGAACGCGCTCACCGTGCTGCGCATGCTGCTGGTCGCGCCGCTGACCTGGCTGATCCTCGCCGGGCGCTACGATGCCGCCCTGCTGATCGCCGCGGTGGCCGGTCTCAGCGACGCGCTCGACGGCTGGCTGGCCAAGCGTTTCGGCTGGCAGAGCTGGCTCGGCGGCGTGCTCGATCCGATCGCGGACAAGCTCATGCTGATCGGCTGTTTCGTCGCGCTCGGCCTGATCGGCGCGCATCCGGCCTGGCTCACCGCGCTCGTCGTCGGCCGCGACTTGGTGATCGTCGCCGGCGCGGCGGCGTATCACGTGCTGATCGGCCGCATCACCGCGCAGCCGACCCTGCTGTCGAAGTTCACCACCTGCGTGCAGATCGGCTACGTGCTCGCGCAGCTCGTGCACCGGACGAGCTGGCTCGAGCTGCCGACGGATCTGCTGCGCGCCGGCATCGGCCTGACCGCCGCGGTCACGGCGGCGAGCGGCGTGCAGTACGTCGTGGTCTGGTCGGGCAAGGCGCTGCGCGCGCGCGACGAGGCCGGACGATGAGTCTGCCGCGCGACCGACGCTGGCAGTGGCTGGTGCTGATCGTCCTGATCGGCGGGCTGATCTGGCTGCTCGCGCCGGTGCTGACGCCGTTCGCGATCGCGGCGGCGTTCGCCTACCTGTTCGATCCGCTGGCCGACCGGCTCGAACGCGCGCGCGTGAGCCGCACCACCGCGGTGAGCCTGATCTTCCTCGCCCTGAGCCTGCTCCTGCTGCTGGCCCTGCTGCTGCTCGTGCCGTTTCTCGAGCGCCAGGTCGTGACCCTGATCCGGCGCGTGCCGGATGCGATCGCCTGGCTGCAGAACGACGCCGTGCCGTGGCTCAACGCGCGCTTCGATCTCGAGCTCGAGGCGCCGGACGTGCAGCAGATCGCGGCGGTGCTGCAGCAGCACTGGAAGGAGGCCGGCGGCGTCGCCGCCGCGGTGCTCGCGCAGGTGTCGAAGTCGGGTGTGGCGCTGGCGCAGGCGATCGTGCATCTGGTGGTGGTGCCGGTGGCGTTCTTCTATCTGCTGCGCGACTGGGACCTGATGATCGCGCGGGTCGGCGAGCTGCTGCCGCGCGCGGTCGAGCCGACCGTGGCCCGGCTGGCGCGCGAGGCGGACGACACGCTGAGCGGCTTCGTGCGCGGCCAGCTCTCGGTGATGCTGGTGCTCGGTGCGCTGTACGCGCTGGCGCTGTGGGCGGTCGGCCTCGACGTCGGTCCGCTGATCGGCATCGTCGCCGGCCTGATCAGCTTCATTCCCTACCTCGGTGGCATCACCGGCGTGCTGATGGGCGTGATCGCCGCGGTGGTGCAGTACCACGACTGGCTGCACGTGATCCTGGTGCTGGTCGTGTTCGTCGTCGGCCATGTGCTCGAGGCCTACGTGCTGGTGCCGCGCCTGGTCGGCGGCAAGATCGGCCTGCATCCGCTGGCGGTGATCTTCGCCGTGCTCGCCGGCGGCGAATTGTTCGGCTTTCTCGGCGTGCTGCTCGCGTTGCCGCTGGCCTCGGTGACGATGGTCCTGCTGCGCTACGCGCACGAACGCTATCGCGCCAGCGGGCTGTACACCCAGCCGCCGCCGGCCGCGCCCGGGGCATGAGCGGGCAGTTGCCGCTCGCGCTGCGCTGGCCGGCGCAGCAGCGGTTCGAGACCTTCCTGCCCGGCGACAACGCCGCCGCCGTCGCGGCGGTGCGCGAGGCCGCGGCGGCGACCGGCGCCGGCGTGTTCCTGGCCGGCGCGCCGGCCACCGGCAAGAGTCATCTGCTGCTCGCGGCCTGCGCCGACGCGGCGGCGCGCGGGCGCAGCGCGCAGTATCTGCCGTTGGCGAAACTGGCGAGTGATCGCGCGGCGGCCCTGCGCGCGATCGGCGGCAGCGCGCTGATCGCGATCGACGACGTCCAGGAAGTCGCCGGCGACGCCGGCGCCGAGCACGCCCTGTTCGATTTGTATAATCGTGGAAAAGCGGAAAGATCCACTCTGCTGTTCGCCGCGGTCGGCGCGCCGGGCCGGCTCGGCATCGTCCTGCCGGATCTCGTGTCGCGGCTGTCGGCCTGCACCCAGCTCGCCCTGCGCCCGTTGGCCGAGGCGCAGCGTCGCGAGGTGCTGCGCCGGCGCGCGGCGGCGCGCGGGTTGGCGCTCGACGAGGCGGTGCTCGACTGGCTGCTGACCCGCACCGAGCGCGATCTCGGCAGCCTCGCCGCGCTGCTCGAGCGCATCGACCGCGAATCGCTCGCGGCCAAGCGCCGCATCACCGTGCCGTTCCTGCGCCGGCTACTGGACCGCGCCTAACCGCCGGTCGAGCTCGGCCAGACGCTCCGGCGTGCCGACGTCGTCCCAGACGCCGCGCCAGTGACTGCCGCCGACGCGGCCGGCGCGCATCGCCGCGCGCAGCACCGGCGCGAGCGGAAACACGCCGGGCGCGCGGTCGGCCAGCAGTTCCGGCCGGTACACGCCGATGCCGGCGAAGGTCAGGCGCGGGCCCGGTTCGTCGAACAGACGGCCGTCGCGCAGCACGAAATCGCCCGCCGGATGGTGCGCCGGATTGTCGACCACGACGAGATGCGCGAGGCCGTCGGGATTTTGCGGCAAAGTGGAAAAATCAAAATCGCTGAAAATGTCGCCGTTCACGGCGAGGAACGGCCCGTCGCCGAGCAGCGGCAGCGCCTGGCGCATGCCGCCGCCGGTCTCGAGCGGCTGCGGGCCCTCGTAGGAGTAGCGGATGCGCAGGCCGAAGCGCGCGCCGTCGCCGAGCGCGGCGGGAAACGCCTCGGCCAGATGCGAGGTGTTGATCACGACCTCGCGCACGCCGGCCGCGGCCAGGCGCTCCAAGTGCCGCTCGATCAGGCGCTTGCCGCCGGCGCAAAGCAGCGGCTTCGGCGTCGTGTCGGTGAGCGGCCGCATGCGCTCGCCGCGGCCGGCGGCGAAGATCAGCGCGCGTGTGATCACGGCGCGGCGGCGAGGGCGGCGGACGCCGGCCGGGCGAGGTCGCGGCCGTCGACGGCGCGCTCCAGCAGATCGGCGAGCGCGGCGAACTCGGCGTAGCGGCGCGCGACGCGCAACGTGTAGCGCCACACCCGCGGCAGATCGCCGAGGTACTGCGGCTTGCCGTCGCGGTACCACAGCCGGCAGAAGATGCCGAGCACCTTGAGGTGGCGCTGCAGGCCCATCCAGTCGAACCAGCGGCGGAACCGCGCCGGTTCGACGCGCGCCACGCCGGCGGCGGCGAGCCGCTGCCGGTAGGTCTCGACCCAGGCGTCGATGCGCGCCTCGTCCCAGACGATGTAGCAGTCGCGCAGCAGGGAGACGAGATCGTAGGTGATCGGTCCGTCCACGGCGTCCTGGAAGTCGATGATGCCGGGATTGTTCTGCGCGACGATCAGCAGGTTGCGGCTGTGGAAATCGCGGTGCACGAACGCGCGCGGCTGCGCCAACGCCTCGGCCACCAGCCGGCGGAACGCGAGTTCGATCGTGTCCCATTCCTCGCAGGCGATGGCGACGCCGAGGTGCCGGCGCAGGAACCACTCGGGCATGAGCTCGAGCTCGGCGACCAGCCGGCCCTCGTCGTACCGCGGCAGCCCCTGCACGTCGACCGCGGTCTGCATGCGCAGCAGCGCGGCGAACGCATCGGCGTACAGCGCGTCCACGCTGGCATCGTTCAGTTCCGCGAGGTAGATGCGCGCGCCGAGATCCTCCATCAGCACGAAGCCCTGGCCGCGGTCCACGGCCAGCACCTCGGGCGCGTGCAGGCCGGCGGCACGCAGGCGCCGATCGATCTCGAGCCAGGGTTCGAGCGGCTCCTTGTCCGGCGGCGCGTTCATCGCCACCACACTGTGCGTGGCGGCGCCGTCGGCGCAGGTCGCGCGCCAGTAGCTGCGGAAGCTGGCGTCGGCCGACGCGGGAGCGAGCGTGAACGGGTGCGGGGCGAGGTGCGCCGCGACGAAACGCTCCAGTGCGCGGCGGCGGTCGGCGGACAGGGTCATGGCGGCAGTGTATCGGTTTGACCGCGGCGGGATAAATCAGTACTATTTCGGTACCATATCGACGTCCGCGCCGTCGGCCGAGGGTGCGGCGCGGACCCGGAGAACCGACATGCTCCGCGTCAGCAAGCTCACCGATTACGCCACCGCGGTGATGGCGGCGCTGGCCGATGCGCCGGCGCGGGTACACAGCGCGCAGGAGCTCGCCGAGCGCGTGCGGCTGGAACTGCCGACGGTGAGCAAGCTGCTGAAGCAGCTCGCGCACGCCGGTCTGGTCGATTCGTTCCGCGGTGTCAACGGCGGTTATCGCCTGGCGCGCGCGTCCGAGCGGATCAGCGTCGCCGACATCGTCACCGCGATGGAAGGCCCGATCGGCATGACCGAGTGCAGCGCGCAGAGCGGGCTGTGCGGGCTCGAGCCGCACTGCGGCGTGCGCGTCAACTGGCAGCGCATCAACCAGGCGATCGCCGAGGCGCTCGCCGGCGTGAGCCTGGCGGACATGTTGAAACCGTCGCGCCGCCGCGGCGCGATCCCGATCCACGTCGCGCCGTCGCTGTGACGCGCCGCCGCGCGGCGGCCGGGCAACGGCAAGGTACGAATCCATGGCGACCGAACGCAACCAGATCGAGACCGCGCTCACGCGCCGCTACCGCGCCGGTTTCGTCACCGACATCGAGAGCGAGAGCCTGCCGCCGGGCCTCGACGAGGACGTCGTGCGCGCGATTTCGGCGCGCAAGCACGAGCCCGCCTGGATGACCGAGTGGCGCCTGGCCGCGTATCGCCACTGGTTGACGATGACGCCGCCGCGCTGGGCCAAGCTCGACATCGCGCCGATCGACTTCCAGGCGATCCGCTATTTCTCGCAGCCGAAGCAGCGGCCGAAGTCGCTCGACGAAGTCGATCCGAAACTGCTCGAGACCTACGATCGACTCGGCGTGCCGCTGCACGAGCGCGCGCGCCTGGCCGGCGTGGCGGTGGATGCGGTGTTCGACTCGGTCTCGGTCGGCACCACGTTCCGCAAGGAGCTGGCCGAGGCCGGCGTGATCTTCTGCTCGATGTCGGAGGCGATCCGCGAATATCCGGAGCTGGTGCGCGCCTATCTCGGCAGCGTGGTGCCGCGCACCGACAATTTCTTCGCCGCGCTCAACTCCGCGGTGTTTTCCGACGGCAGCTTCGTGTTCGTGCCGAAGGGCGTGCGCTGCCCGATGGAACTGAGCACGTATTTCCGCATCAACGCCCGTGACACCGGCCAGTTCGAGCGCACCCTGATCATCGCCGAGGCGGGCGCGAGCGTGTCCTACCTCGAAGGCTGCACCGCGCCGATGCGCGACGAGAACCAGTTGCACGCGGCGGTGGTGGAGTTGATCGCGCTCGACGACGCCAGCATCAAGTACTCGACCGTGCAGAACTGGTATCCGGGCGACGAGAACGGCGTCGGCGGCATCTACAACTTCGTCACCAAGCGCGGCGACTGCCGCGGCGCGCGCAGCAAGATCTCCTGGACCCAGGTCGAGACCGGCTCGGCGATCACCTGGAAGTACCCGAGCTGCGTGCTGCGCGGCGACGATTCGGTCGGCGAGTTCCACTCGGTGGCGCTCACCCACCACCGCCAGCAGGCCGACACCGGCACCAAGATGATCCACATCGGCCGCAACACCAAGAGCAAGATCCTCTCGAAAGGCATTTCCGCCGGGCGCGGGCAGAACACCTACCGAGGCCTGGTGCGCATCGAGAAGAGCGCCGACGGCGCGCGCAACTACACGCAGTGCGATTCGCTGCTGATCGGCAAGCACTGCGGCGCGCACACCTTCCCGTACCTCGAGGTGAAGAACCCGAACGCCGTCGTCGAACACGAGGCGACCACCTCGAAGATCGCCGACGACCAGTTGTTCTATTGCCGGGCGCGCGGCATCGCCGAGGAAGACGCGGTGTCGATGATCGTCGACGGTTTCTGCAAGCAGGTGTTCAAGGAACTGCCGATGGAGTTCGCGGTGGAGGCGAAGAAGCTGCTCGAGGTCTCGCTCGAAGGGGCGGTCGGATGAACGCGGCGCGGCCGAGCCATTGGGATGCGGTCTACCTCGACAAGCGCGAGGCGCAGACGAGCTGGTTCCGGCCGCACCTGGACGTGTCGCTGCGTCTGATCGACGGGCTGCGCCTGCCCAAGGATGCGCCGCTGATCGACGTCGGCGGCGGACGCGCCACCCTGGTCGACGATCTGCTCGCGCGCGGGTTCGCCGACGTCAGCGTGCTCGACCTCGCCGCGCCGGCGCTGGCGGAGGCGCGGGCGCGGCTCGGCCCGCGCGCCGCGGCGGTGCGCTGGCTCGTCGCCGACGTGACCACGGCCGAGCTGCCGGCGGCGCGCTATGCGCTCTGGCACGATCGCGCGGTGTTCCATTTCCTGGTCGATGCCGCAGCGCGCGCGCGCTACGTCGCGCAGGCCGCGCGTGCGCTCCGTCCCGGCGGCCATCTGATCGTCGCCACCTTCGCCGCCGACGGTCCCGAGCGCTGCAGCGGCCTGCCGGTGCGGCGCTACGACGCGGCGAGTCTCGCGGCGGAATTCGCGCCCCGGTTCGCCGCGATCGACCGCGCGCGCGAGGAACACACCACGCCATGGGGCGCGGTGCAGCCGTTCACCTACGTCGTCCTGCGTCGCAGCGAATCCGGGAATCCATGAACATGCTCACCATCGACAACCTGCACGTCCGCGTGGCGGGCAAGGAGATTCTGAAGGGCCTCACGCTCGCCGTGCGCGCCGGCGAAGTGCACGCGATCATGGGCCCGAACGGCGCGGGCAAGTCCACGCTCGGTCACGTGCTTGCCGGACGCGAGGGCTACGAGGTGACGCAGGGCCGCGTGGTCTACGACGACCGCGATCTGCTCGAGCTCGCACCCGAGCAGCGCGCCGCCGCGGGCGTATTCCTCGCGTTCCAGTATCCGGTCGAGATCCCCGGCGTCAACAACACCTATTTCCTGAAGGCCGCGCTCAACGCGCAGCGCAAGGCGCGCGGCGAGCCGGAGCTCGACGCGATGCAGTTCTTGAAGCGCGTGCGCGAGAAGCTCAGCGTGCTGCACATGCCGGAGGAACTGATGAACCGCGCGGTCAACGCCGGTTTCTCCGGCGGCGAGAAGAAGCGCAACGAGATCTTCCAGATGGCGCTCTTGGAGCCGAAGCTCGCGATCCTCGACGAGACCGACTCCGGCCTCGACATCGACGCGCTGCGCATGGTCGCCGACGGCGTCAACGCCATGCGCGATCCGCAACGCGCCTTCCTCGTCATCACCCACTACCAGCGCCTGCTCGACTACATCGTGCCGGACTTCGTGCACGTGATGGTGGACGGGCGCATCGTCGAGACCGGCGGCGCGGAGCTCGCGCACCAGCTCGAGGCGCACGGCTACGCCTGGGTCGCCGAGCGCAAACTCGCGGGAGCCGCCTGAGGTGGACGCCGCGCTGCTCGAGGAATTCGGCCTGGGCGACGCGCGCGAGCGTGCCGAGTCCTGGCGCTACAGCGCGCAGGCGTTGCGCGCCCTCGGCGCGCAGTCGTTCGTCGCCGCCGACGCCGCCGCCACGCCGCCGCCGGCGCTGATGGAGCGCTGCGACTGGGCCGAGACGCGCGGCCGGCGCCTGGTGTTCGTCAACGGTCGCCTGTCCGCGGCGCATTCCGATTGGCGCGCGCTGGCGCAGGCGCGGCCGGAGGTGCGCATCGACTCCGGCCCGGCCGGTGCCACCGTCATCGTGCTGCCGGCGGGCCGAACCGGATTGCTGCACATCGTCTGGGCGAGCGTCCCCGGCGCGGCGCCGGGCCGCTGGAACGCGACGTGCGCGATCCGTCTCGAAGGCGGCACGGCGCACGTGATCGAGCAGCACCTCGCGGCGCCGGGCGCCGACGTGCTCGGCGCGCTCGGCTCCGAACTCGAAGTCGCCGCGGGTGCCGCGCTGCATCTGACCGTGCTGAGCGATCTGCCGGCCGCCGCGTCGCTCTACCGCCGCGTGCGCGCCACGCTGCGCGAACGCGGCGTGCTGTGCACGACCCACGCGCTCGGCGGCGGGCGCCTGCAACGCTTCGATTTCGCCTGCGACCTCGCGCAGCCGGAGGCGCGCTGCGAGCTGCGCGGCGTGTTCGCCGCGCAGGGACGCGAACACATCGACGCGCATCTGGAGGTGCGCCATGCCGCGCGCGATACGGCGAGCGACGTGCTCTGGCGCGGCGTCGCCGACGGTCGCGGGCGCGGCGTCCTGCACGGCGCGATCCGCGTCGAATCCGGCGCCGATGGCGCCGACGCGCGGTTGCAGACCAAGAACCTGCTGCTGTCGCCGCACGCCGAGATCGACGCCCAGCCGGTGCTCGAGATCCACGCCGACGAGGTCAAGGCCAGCCACGGCGCCACGGTCGGCCGGCTCGACGAGCGTGCGCTGTTCTATCTGCGTTCGCGCGGCGTGCCGGAGCGTGCGGCGCGGGCGATGCTGATCGAGGGATTCTGCCGCGAGGCGTTCGCCGTGCTCGATGATGCCGCGCTCGGCGCGCGCCTCGATACTTGGCTCGCCACACACGTGGCGGCGGGCGGGGAGCGCCGGCCGTGAACGCCGTGCAGCAACCGCAGGCGTCGTTCGATCCGCTGCGCCTGCGCGCGGATTTCCCGCTGCTCGCGCGCGAGGTGCACGGCAAGCCGCTCATCTACTTCGACAACGCCAACACCGCGCAGAAGCCGCAGACGGTGATCGACGCGGTCGACGACTTCTACCGGCGGCACAACGCCAACGTCGCGCGCGCCGTGCACACGCTCGGCGAGGAGGCGACCGCGGCCTACGAGGCCGTGCGCGACAAGCTCGCGCGTTTCCTCAACGCGCCGTCACGCGACGAGGTGATCCTGACCAGCGGCACGACCCAGGCGATCAATCTGGTGGCCTACAGCTACGCCCTGCCGCGCCTCGCGCCGGGCGACGAGATCCTGGTCACGACGATGGAGCACCACGCCAACATCGTGCCGTGGCAACTGGTGTGCGAGCGCACCGGGGCGAAGCTCGCGGTCGCACCGATCACGCCGCGCGGCGAGCTGATCGTCGAGGAGTTCGTCGCGCGCCTGACGCCGCGGGTCAAGCTCGCCGGCGTGGTCCACGTCTCGAACGTGCTCGGCACGATCAATCCGGTGCGCGAGCTGGCCCGCGCCTGTCGCGCGCGCGGCGTGCCGCTGCTGGTCGACGGTTCGCAGGCGGCGCCGCATCTGCCGCTCGACGTGCAGGCGCTCGGCTGCGACTTCTACGCGCTGACCGGCCACAAGCTGTTCGGGCCGACCGGCACCGGCGCACTGTGGGCCCGGCGTGAACTGCTGGAAGCGATGCCGCCGTTCCTCGGCGGCGGCGAGATGATCAGGAGCGTGCGCTTCGACAAGACCACGTTCGCCGATCCGCCGCACAAGTTCGAGGCCGGCACGCCGAACATCGCCGGCTTCGTCGGCCTCGGCGCCGCGCTCGACTACGTCGAGGTGCTCGGGCGCGAGCGCATCGCCGCCTACGAGCGCGATCTGCTCGCCTACGCCAGCGCCGCACTCAAGGCGGTGCCGGGCGTGCGCCTGTTCGGCGAGGCGCCGCACAAGGCGGCGGTGCTGTCGTTCCTGATCGACGGCGCCCACGCGCACGATCTCGCCACCTTGCTCGATCAGGAAGGGGTCGCGGTGCGTTCCGGTCACCATTGCGCCCATCCGCTGATGCAGTTCTACGGCGTGCCGGCGACGCTGCGCGCCTCGCTCGCGTTCTACAACACACGCGAGGAGGTCGATCGGTTCATCGCCGCGCTCGGCCGCGTGCGCCGGCTGCTCGGCTGACAGGGCCGACCGGACATGACTTGCGACACTGGGCGGGCCGCGCCGGTCCGGCATGCTGCGCGTCGGGCCGGCAGCGCGACGCGCGCGCCGGGCGTATCCTGGATCTCGGCGAGGAACACGATGAGCGTGGTGGCATCCGAACTCGGCCTGACGTTTCGCGCGGCGACGCCCGCCGACATCGACGCGGTGGTGGCGTTGGTCGAATCGGCCTACCGCGGCGAGGCCAGCCGCGCCGGCTGGACCACCGAGGCCGATCTGCTCGACGGTCAGCGCGTCGATCGCGAAGGCGTCGCCGAGATCGTCGCCAAACCCGGCAGCCGCGTGCTGCTTGCCGAGCGCATGGGCGAACTCATCGCCTGCTGCCACATCGAAGTCCAGGGCGCGGCGTGCTACTTCGGCATGTTCGCGGTGCGGCCGACGCGGCAGGGCGGCGGCATCGGCAAGCAGGTGCTCGGTGAGGCCGAACGCATCGCCCGCGAGGAATGGCGCTGTGCGCGGATGGAGATGACGGTGATCTCGCTGCGCGAGGAATTGATCCGCTGGTACGAACGCCGCGGCTACCGTCGTACCGGCATCCACAAGCCGTTTCCCTACGGCGACGAACGCTTCGGCATACCCAAACGCGCGGATCTGCGCTTCGAGCTCCTGGTGAAACCGTTGTGAGCGCCGCGCCGTGAACTGGATCCGCGTGTGTGCCGAAGGCGAGTTGTTGCCGGGGGAATTCAGGGTCGTCTACGACGGCGACGTGGCGATCGCGGTCTACAACATCGACGGCGCATGGTACGCGATCGAGGACGTCTGCACCCACGACGGCGGCGAGCTCGCCGGCGGCGAACGCCACGGCTTCGAGATCGAGTGCCCGCGTCACGGCGCGCGCTTCGACCTGCGCACCGGCGCGGCGCTGTGCCCGCCGGCCTACACGCCGGTGGCGACGTTTCCGGTAAAAGTGGAAAACGGCGCAGTGTATACCCGCGACGATCGCTGGGACTGAGGTCCGGCCGCGGGGAGTTGACAGGTCGTCTCGAATAAATGAGAATCGTTCTCATTACGATTACCACGCGCTTTCGCATGCCGCCTGGAAACGCGGCGTGCGGTCGCGGATCGCGTCGTCGCCGCCGGTCGCGAGTGGCGGCCGAACGCCGCCGATCCGGCGCGCGACGCCTTGGGACCCCAATCACAAAAATGGAGGAGTGGAAAATGCGACATCTGCATCGTGCCGCGATACTGGCGCCGCTCGCGCTCGCTGCGGCGCTGCCGGCGCACGCCGACGAGGCGGCGCTCCAGGCCGAGGTCGAGGCGCTGCGCGCCGAACTCGCCGCGCTGCGCGACGAGGTGCGGCAGTTGCGCGCGGATCGCACGGCACCGGCGGCTGTGGCCGCCACGGCGGCGCCGGTCGCCTCGACATCCGCGGCGACGCCGAATCCGACACCGACGCGGGCCGAGCCCGCGACCACGTTGTGGGGCTACGGCCAGCTCGACTACAACCGGCCGACAGCGCATGCGGCGGATGCGCGCGCCGATCTGTCGCGCGCGGTGATCGGCTTCAATCACGTCTTCGACGAGGCCACGCGCGTCTACGGCGAACTCGAATGGGAGCATGCGGTGGCCTCCGCGGAGGACCGCGGCGAGGTCGAGGTGGAGCAGCTCTACGTCGAGCACGCGCTCGCGCCGGAGTACGGCCTGCGCGCGGGCCTGGTGCTGATTCCGCTCGGTCTGCTCAACGAACACCACGAGCCGACTCAGTTCTACGGCGTCGAGCGCAACTTCGTCGAGACCGCGATCATCCCCACCACCTGGCGCGAAGGCGGCGTGACCGGCTACGGCAGCACCGAGTCCGGACTGCGCTGGAACCTCGGCGTCACCACCGGCCCCGATCTCGGCAAGTGGGATCCGGCATCCGACGAAGGCCGCGCCTCGCCGCTCGGCAGCATCCATCAGGAGCTGCAACTGGCGAACGCGCACGACCTGTCCGTGTTCGGCGCGCTCGACTGGCAGGGCGTGCCCGGCCTCGACGTCGGCGGCGGCGTGTTCACCGGCCGGATCGGCCAGGCGACGCGCAAGCGGAGCGGCGGCGACGCCAATTTTCCGGCCGACGACGCGCGCCTCACGCTCGGCGAGGCGCATGCGCGCTGGCAGACCGGGCCGTTCGATTTTGCCGCATTGTATACGCGCGGCTCGATCAGCCACACCCAGGCGCTCAACCGCGGCTTCCTCGGCCAGCCGACACCGGTGCCGAAGACGTTTTTCGGCGGCTACGTCCAGGGTGCCTGGCGCGCGCTGGAATGGAACGATTCCGCACTGGTGCCGTTCCTGCGCTACGAGGAGTTCAACACCGCGGCATCGTACGCCGCGCAGCCGCCGGGCCTCGGCACGCCGGCGCAGCCGACGCAGCGGGTGTGGACCGTCGGCGCCAACTACTATCTGAATCCGAACGTGGTGTTCAAGATCGACTACCAGGATTTCCGTTACGATGATGCCGCGCTGAATTACGGCAATCGCGTCGATCTCGGCATCGGCTATCAGTTCTGAGTCCGGCGTCCGGCGCGCACGGACCGCGGCGCGGCGGCGGACCGAGGGAGAACGACATGCACGTGCGATGGCTGATTCCGGCGGGCGCGGGCCTCGCGGCGCTCGCGCCGGCGGCGTATGCGACGCAGTATCTCAGCGTCGAACAGGCCGGACGCGCCGCGTTTCCGCAGGCGACGGAATTCCGCGCCCACGCAGCTCCAGACGCCGCGACCGCGGCGCGGCTCGGCGCGCCGCCGGACTGGGCGCCGCGCGTGCTGGAAGCGCGCGGCGCGGGCGGCCGCCTCGGCTGGCTGATCGTCGATCAGGTGCTCGGCAAGAGCGAGCTCATCCGCTACGCGCTCGCGCTCGACGCCGCCGGCGCGGTGCGCTCGCTCGAGGTGCTCGACTACCGCGAGTCGCACGGCGGCGAGGTGCGGCTGGCACCGTGGCGCGCGCAGTTCGTCGGCAAGACCGCGCGCGATCCGGTGGTGCTGAACCAGGACATCAGGAACATCTCCGGCGCCACCTTGTCGTGCCGGCATCTCACCGACGGCGTGCGGCGTTTGCTACAATTATACAATGCGACATTGCGCGAGGCGCCGGAGGCGCCATGAGCGCCGTCGTTCGCCGCGCCCGTCCCGCGCTCGGCACGCTGATCGAGTTCCGCGTCGCCGGCCTGGCGGCTGCGGCCGCACAGGCCGCGATCGACGCGGCGCATGCGGAAGTGCTGGCGGTGCACCGGGCGATGAGCTTCCATGCGCCGGACAGCGATCTCTCCCGCCTGCATCGCGCCGCGCCGGGCACGCCGGTCGCGGTGGATCCGCGCACCCACGAGGTGTTGACGGCGGCGCGGCGGCTCGCCGCGGCGAGCGATGGCTGCTTCGACCCCACCGTCGCCACACGCCTGGTCGCGCGCGGCTTCCTGCCGGCGCCGCGATCCAGCCGGCCACCGGATCCGGAGGCGGATTGGCGCGATCTCGAATTGCTCGACGACGGCTGCGTGCGCCTGCGCCGGCCGCTGTGGCTCGATCTCGGCGGCATCGCCAAGGGCTACGCGGTGGATCGCGCCGTGGCGCTGCTGCGCGCGCACGGTGCGCAGCAGGGCAGTGTGAACGCCGGCGGCGATCTGCGCGTGTTCGGCCCGCGCGCCGAGCTTGTTCACCTGCGCCTGGACGGGCCCGCGCCCGGTTTCGTCCCGGTGTTGGAACTCGGCGACGGCGCGGTGGCGGGCAGCGCGGGTCTCGCGTCGCGGCGGCGCCGACGTGGACGCTGGTGCGGGCCGCACCTCGACGGCAGACGCCGGCGCGGTGTGCGCACGGATGTGAGCGTCAGCGTGGTCGCCGCCTCGTGCCTGCTGGCCGATGCCCTGACCAAGATCGTGCTGGCCGCCGATCGCCGCACCGCGCGCCGGCTGCTGGCGGAGCATGGTGCGCAAGCGATCTGGCACGATCCGCATCGCGGCTGGCGGCGATTCGAGGCGTGAACGCATGAGACCGCACCGACGCCACGGCCGTCGTCCGCACCTGCATCTGTCGCGGCGAAGCAAGCTCGCGATCTACCTCGTGCTGGGCGGCGCCTGGCTGAGCGGCGCGCTGTGGTGGTTCGCGCGGTGGGCGCTGGCGCGGCAGGGCGAGTTCGGTCGCGAACCGCATCCGCTCGAAACCTGGATGCCGATGCTGCACGGTGCGACCGCGTTCGCCGCGTTGTGGCTGGGCGGCTGGCTGTGGGCGGCGCATGTGCTGCCGTGGTGGCGGAGCGGCCAGCGTCGGCGCAGCGGCGTCGTCCTGATCGCCGCACTGGCGGCGCTCACCGCCAGCGGTTATCTGCTGTACTACCTTGGCAACGACACCGCGCGATCCTGGGCGAGCGCGCTGCACTGGATCATCGGGCTGGCGCTGGCCATTCCGCTGGCGGCGCATGCGATCGGGAGTCGGCGGTATCGGCGGCAGTGGGGAGTAGTGAGTAGAACCTATCTCAAAATCGTCGCGAGCGAGGACGGATTGCGCGCCGCCGGAGCGCAGGACCCGGAGTTTACTGGTAGTAAATGAGGAGTCCGAGCACCGCCGGC
>JAJPHA010000009.1 GCA_021325475.1 Rhodanobacteraceae bacterium
CGAGGGCCGAGGGCTGAGGGCCGAGGGCCGAGGGCTGAGGGCCGAGGGCCGAGGGCTGAAAAGCATGGCATTTTCTATTCCCTACTCCCTACTCCCTACTCCCTACTCCCTACTCCCGCTCACCGCTCACCGCTCACCACTCATCACTGCTCATCCCGGCACCCAACACGCCATGTATAAAAAACTCATTTTTCTACTTTTTCTGCTGCCGCTGCTCCACGGCTGCGTGTTCGTGATCGCCGGCGGTGCGGTGGCCGGCGCCGACGTGATCCACGACCGTCGCGGCGCCGGCACCGTGGTTGCCGATCGCCGCCTGCAGCTCGCGGTGATCGACGCCATCAACCGCGACCGCGATCTCGTGCGCGGCGACTACCGGGTCAAGGTCGTGGTGTACAACGGCACCGTGCTGCTGTGCGGCCAGGCGGCGAGCGCCGAACTCAAGCAGCGCGCGCAGACGATCGCGGCGTCGATCGAAGGCGGCAGGCGCGTGGTCAACGAGATCGAGGTCAGCGACGAACCGGAGGGCTTCTGGCGCCGGCGCGCGGACAACGCGCTCACCGCGCGCATCAAGACCGCGCTGCTCGACATCACCAGCCTGCCCGGCTTCGATCCGACCCGGGTCAATGTCACCGTCGCCCATCGCGTCGTCTACCTGATGGGCATGGTCAGCCACGAGGAGGCCGAGGCGGTCGCCGCGGTGGCGCGCGACGTCGGCGGTGTGGACAGCGTGGTGAAGGTGTTCGAGTATACCGACTGAAGCCGCCGCACCGACCAACTCTCCAACGATGACGCTGCCCGCTTCGCTGCCCGCCACGCTGCGCTCGATCTTCGGCGCGGCGCTGACCACGGATCCGGCGGAGTGCCTCGCCTACGGCTACGACAATTCGCGCCGCCAGGCGCCGCCGGACGCCGTGGTGTTCCCGACCGCGCACGAACAGGTGGTCGCACTGGTGCGCGCCTGCCGCGCCGCGCGCGCGCCGCTCGTCGCGCGCGGACGCGGCACCAACACCACCGGCGCCACGGTGCCGGTGCGGGGCGGCGTGGTGGTGAGCTTCGAGCGCATGAACCGCATCCTGCGCATCGCTCCGGACGATCGCTACGCCGTGGTCGAACCCGGCGTGCTGAACGGCGAATTGCAGTCCGCGCTCGCCGCGCACGGTTTCTTCTGGCCGCCGGATCCGACCTCGAGCCCGTACTGCACGATCGGCGGCAATCTCGCCTGCAACGCCGCCGGACCGCGCGCGGTGAAGTACGGCAGTTGCCGCGAGAACACGCTCGGCCTGCGCGCGGTCGCCGGCAGCGGCGCGGAATTCCGCTGCGGCGTCTACACCACCAAGGGCGCGGCGGGCTACGATCTGACACGTCTGCTGATCGGCGCCGAGGGCACGCTCGCGCTGATCACCGAGGCGACGCTGAAACTCGCCCCGCGACCCGCGGCGACGCGCACGCTCGATGCGAGCTATCGCGACGTCGCCGCCGCCGCCGCCGCGGTGGCGCGCATCATGGCGCAGCCGGTGATCCCCTGCGCGCTGGAGTTTCTCGACGGCGCATCGCTCACGCTCGCGCGCGCACACGCCGGTGCGGCCGTGCCCGAAGGCGGCGCCTTGCTGATCGTCGAGGTGGACGGCGATGCGGACGAACTGCCGCGCGCCGCCGCGGCGATCGCCGGCGCCGCGCGCGGCGACGGCCTGCTCGAGCTGCGCATCGCCGAACGCGCGGACGACGTGGCGTCGCTGTGGGCGGCGCGCCGGGCGCTGTCGCCGGCGCTGCGCACGCTGTCCGCGCACAAGATCAACGAGGATGTGGTCGTGCCGGTGTCGAGGCTGCCGGCGTTGATCGTCGCGCTCGGCGACATCGCTGCGCGCCACGGCGTGCCGATCGTCAGCTTCGGTCACGCCGGCAACGGCAACCTGCACGTCAATCTGCTGCCACGTGACGACACCGAGCTGACGCGCGCGCACGCCGCGCTCGCCGAGGTGTTCGCCGCGGTGATCCGCCTCGACGGCACGCTCTCCGGCGAACATGGCATCGGCCTCGCCAAGCGCGACTTCCTGAGCCGGGCGCTCGACTCGAGCGCGCTCGCGCTGATGCGGCAGATCAAGCGCGAGTTCGATCCGGACGGCATTCTCAATCCGGAGAAGTTGTTGCCGTGAGTGGTGCGGGGAGTGGGGAGTGGGAAGAGCTCACGGAAATCGGAAATCGGGAAACCAGGGCCGAGGGCTGAGGGCCGCACAGCTTCTTCCGCTCACCGCTCACCGCTCACCGCTCACACCCCCTACGCGAACCACCAGCGCGTCAGCACCAGCGCGAGCGCCGCGTAGCCGCCCGCCAGCACGTCGTCGAGCATCACGCCGAGGCCGCCCCGGATGCGGCGATCCGCCCACACGACCGGCCACGGCTTGGCGATGTCGAAGACGCGGAAAAGAATAAAACCGGCAAAAATCCACAAATCCGCATTGCGCGCGCCGAGCAGCGGCGTCAGCGCCAGCCACTGACCGACGCACTCGTCCCAGACCACCGCACCGGGATCCTCGGCGCCGAGCCGCCGCACGCACCAGCCGCCGGCCCAGACGCCGAGCGCGAAGCCGAGCGCCAGCGCAAGCGCATAGCCGAGCGGCGGCAGTTCGCGCAGCCACAGCCACGGCACCAACGCGGCGAGCGAGCCGAGCGTGCCCGGCGCGATCGGGCTCAGGCCGATGCCGAACCCGGTCGCGATCCAGCCGGCCGGATGCGCGAGGATGCGACGGCGCTGACCGGCGTCGAGCGGCATCAGGCGAAGTGTTCGAAGCCGCGTCGCGGCGGCGCGATCGGGACGCCGCGCGCGTCGTGCACGCGCACACCGCTGCCGGCGACGATGCGGCCGATGCAGGTGGCGCCGCAGCCGCTGCGGGCGAGGTCGCCGAGCAGGACCGGCGCCGCCGCGGCCGGCGCGGTGAAGCAGAGCTCGTAGTCGTCGCCGCCGCCGAGCTGGAACGCGCGCCGCGCCTCGGCGTCGAACAGATGCAGCAGCGCCGGCGAGGCCGGCAGCGCATCGACGTCGATTTCGGCGCCGACGCCGCTGGCCTCACAAAGATGACCGAGATCGGCGACGAGGCCGTCGGACACGTCGATGCACGCGCTCGCCCGGCCGCGCAGCACCAGGCCCTGGGCGACGCGCGGCAGCGGTCGATTCAAGCGCGCGATCAACGCCTCGCGCAGACCGGTCGGCGCCGCGAGCAGGCGTTCGGCGTCGGCCGCGGCGCGATCGCGGCAATGCAGTCCGGCAGCCGCGTCGCCGAGCGTGCCGGTGACGAACACGAGATCGCCCGCGCGCGCGCCGGCGCGGGTGAGCGCCGCGCCGTCCGGCACGAAGCCGAGCACCGTCAGCGTGATCGTGAGCGGTCCCTGCGTCGTGTCGCCGCCGACCAGCGCGAGTTTGTACTCGCGCGCGAGCGCAGCGAAGCCGTCAGCGAAGGCGGCGACGAAGCGCGCGTCGGCCTGCGGCAGGGTCAAGGCGAGCAGCGCCCAGGCCGGGGTCGCGCCCATCGCGGCGAGATCGGAAAGATTCACCGCGAGCGCTTTCCAGCCGAGGTCGGCGGCCGCCGTGTCGAGCGGAAAATGCACGCCGGCCACGAGCGTGTCGGTGCTCGCCGCCAGCCGCTCGCCGGGCGGCACCGCGAGCAGCGCGGCATCGTCGCCGATGCCGAGGTGCACGTCCGCGCGGGCGAGCGCCGTGCGCGCCCGGATCCGATCGATCAGTTCGAACTCGCCCACGTCAGCCGCGTTCGGCGGCACCCTGCTCCGCCGCACGCCAGGCGCGCGCGGCCTTGTCGAGCACGCCGTTGACATAGGTGTGGCCGTGCTCGGCGCCGAAGCGCTTGGCGACCTCGATCGCCTCGTTGAGCACCACCCGATAGGGCACGTCCGGTCGGTGGCAGAGCTCGTAGGCGGCCAGCCGCAGCACCGCGCGCTCGATCGGATCGACTTCGTCGATGCGGCGATCGAGGAACGACGCGAGGCCGGCGTCGAGCTCGGCGCAGTGCCGCTCCACGCCGCGCAGCAGGTCCTCGAAATAGGCGAGATCGGCGATCTCCATGTCCTGCTCGTGGCGGAATTCGTCGATCACGCGCTCCATCGGATTGCCGCCGACCTGCCAGGCGTAGATCGCCTGGGTCGCGCGCCGGCGCGCGCGCGAACGCGCGGCGAGATCGATGCCGTCGGCGCGGCGCGGATGCGGCTTCATCCGCGCCCCCCGCGCCAGGCGCTGCGGTGCGGCTGGCGCAGCGTGTCGGCGGAATGGAGCTTTTTCCACAAATCCACCATTTCCAGCGCCGCCAGCGCCACTTCCTCGCCCTTGTTGCCGTGCGTCCCGCCGGCGCGCGCCTCGGCGTCGGCGAAGCGCTCCACCGCCAGCACGCCGTTCAGCACCGGCACGCCGCGCGCGAGCGCGACCCGCATCAGACCGCGCGCGCAGTTGTCGGCGACGTGTTCGTAGTGGCGCGTGTCGCCGCGCACCACGCAACCGAGCGCGATGATCGCCGCATGGCGGCCGCTCGCCGCCAGCGCGTCGGCCGTCACCGGAATCTCCCACGCGCCGGGCACGCGCACCAGATCGACCGCGTCGCCGGCGACGCCGTGCGCGACGAACGCCGCCTGCGCGCCCGCCACCAGCGCATCGACGATGGCCGGATTCCAGCGGCTGGCGACGATGGCGAAACGCGCATCGGCATGCGCACGCAGTTCGCCGGTCAAGTGGGACATGGGGAAAGGGCTGAGGGCTGAGGGCTCGATGCGGCGATTATAGGCTGCGGAGGCGTGATCTCGCATGCGGATGGAGGGGAGTGGGGAGTAAGAAGAGCCACGGCCCACGGCCCTCAGCCCTCGGCCCTTGTTTCCCGATTCCCGATTTCCCACTCCCCACTCCCCACTCTCTACCCCTTGCGCCGCAGCTCCTCGTATCCCACGATCTCCACGCCGAAGCCGGCCAGACCGAGATAGCGCCGCGGCGCGCCGAGCACGCGCAGCCGGCGCGCGCCGAGGTCGGCGAGGATCTGCGCGCCGACGCCGTGACGCCGCCATTCGTGCGCGGAATCGGCGGGCGCGGCCGCGGGATTGGCCAACCGATCCAACGCGCCGGCGGGTTCGTCCGGGTCGGTCAGCACGACCACCACGCCGCGTTCGTGCGCGGCGATATGGCGCAACGCCGCGGTGAGCGACAAACCGCCGTCGGCGCGCCGCAGGTGCAGCACGTCGCTCAGGGTGTCGCGCACGTGCACGCGGGCGAGCACCGGCTCGGCGCCGTCGATCGCGCCGCGCACCAGCGCGAAATGCGGCAGCCGCGTGAGCGCGTCGCGGTAGCCGACCAGACGGAAGCGGCCGAACTCGGTTTCGACCTCGCGTTCGAACACGCGATGGACGGTCTTTTCGGTTTCCAGCCGATAGCGGATCAGATCGGCGATGCTGCCGATGCGCAAGCCGTGCGCGCGGGCGAATCCCTCGAGCTCGGGCCGTCGTGCCATGGTGCCGTCCGGCGCCAGGATCTCGACCAGCACGCCGGCCGGCTCGAGCCCGGCGAGACCGGCGAGATCGCTCGCCGCCTCGGTGTGGCCGGCGCGGGTCAGCACCCCGCCGGGTTGCGCGCACAGCGGAAAGATGTGGCCGGGCTGGACGAGGTCGGCGGGTTTCGCATCGGCACGCACCGCAGTGCGGATGGTGTGCGCGCGGTCGTAGGCCGAGATGCCGGTGGTGACGCCTTCGGCGGCCTCGATCGACACGGTGAAATTGGTGCGGTGGCGCGAGGCGTTGTCGCTCACCATCGGCGGCAGGCGCAACTGCTCGCAGCGCTGCTTGGTGAGCGCAAGGCAGATCAGGCCGCGCGCCTCGCGCGCCATGAAGTTGATGTCCTCCGGCCGCACCTTCTCCGCGGCCATGATCAGATCGCCCTCGTTCTCGCGGTCCTCGTCGTCGACGATCACGACCATCTTGCCGGCGCGGATGTCGGCGAGGATTTCGGGAATGGAGTGGAACGCCACGGCGGGTCGCGAGTCGAGAGTATAGAAATACACTATAGCAGATTCGGGACTCGGGACTCGGAAGTAGGAAATGGGGAGTGGGGAGTGGGAAGAGCTACGGCCCTCGGCCCTCAGCCCTTGCTTCCCGATTTCCGTGCGTTGTCCCACTCCCCACTCCCCACTCCCCACTC
>JAJPHA010000037.1 GCA_021325475.1 Rhodanobacteraceae bacterium
GTCCCACCCGATCCCATCCCGAACTCGGCAGTGAAACGCGCCCGCGCCGATGGTAGTGTGGCTCAAGCCATGCAAGAGTAGGTCACCGCTGGGCGCTCCTCCCCAAAACCCCCGGATCCACTCCGGGGGTTTTTTGTTGCGCGGCGTGCGCAGCAAACGCTTCGCTGCCGATATACTCGCGGCCGCATCCCGATGAATCCGCGAGGCACGATGGCGAACACCTGGTGGACGCGAAGCAATCGCGCATCGGCGTTGTTCTGTCTCGTGGCTGCGATCGCGGCGTTTTCCGGTGCCGCATTCGCCACGCCGCCGTGGTCGTTGCCGCTGGTGCTGGTCGGCGACAGCCTGGTGATGCTGACGCTGGCACTGCGATGGCGCGTCGTCGCCGACTCTGGCCTCGCCGTCATCCGGCGCGGGAGTGCCTACACCGCGCTGCTCGCCGGCTATGCCGTGCTGGTGTGGATCCTGATCGGTGTTCCGCTGCACTGGCTCGAGCGCGAGCCGTCGCTCGGCGCGAGTCTCGGTCTGTCCGGCGCCGTGGTCATCGCCTTGCTGGCGCTGTGGCGCCTCTGGCCGGCGTTCGGCCTGCCGTTTCTGCAACGACGGCCGCCGGGGCCGCGCGCGCGATCGCCGCTGTCGGCGAGCGTGCGCGATGCGTGGAACCTCACGGCGGACAACGAACTGTTCTTCTCTCACGGCCTCGCGGTCGCGATCGCCGCGTTCGCGCTGGTGCAGGGCGCGCTCAGCCTGTGCGGTGCGGACGCGCCGGTGCCGGCGGACGTCCGCTGGCCGGCGTGGGCCGTGTATGCCGCCGTGCTGGTGCCGTCGCTCCACTGGTGCATCCTGCGCCGTTGCGTCGCCGCGCGATTGATCGAATTGCGCCGGCAGCGTGCGGAGCGTGTCGCCGCCGGCGAACCGTCGACGGCGAGCCCGCTCGTGGCGCCGGCACCACCGGATCTGCCCGCGCGCCTCGGTCCCGCCGAGCTCGATGCGATGCTGCTGCGTTGCGCACGGGCCGGCCAGACGCAGCTCGCCCTGGCCGCGCTCGAGCGCGGCGCCGATCCGAATTGCGTGCCGCCGCCGGACGATCGCGATCAGCGATCGGTGGTCATGCTCGCGGCGGTGAATCCCGACGTGCGCCTGCTGCGCGGCCTCATCGCTCGCGGCGCCGACCTCAACCGCGTCCACGCCGGCATGACGCCGTTGATCGCCGCCACGCGCGACAGTCGCGAGGGCCGTCCGGACGCGGTGATGATGCTGCTCACCAACGGCGCCGATCCGCGCGTCGCCGATGCCGACGGCGAGACGCCGCTGCATTTCGCCGCGTTGTCGATCCGTCCCGTTGTCGCCGCCCTGCTCTGCGACGCCGGCGCCATGCTGGATGCGGTCAATCGCCAGGGCATGACGCCGCTCGGCGTGGCCTGTGCCGCCGGCAATTGGGAGCTCGTGCGTTTCCTGCTCGAACGCGGCGCGCGCCTGGAGGTCGAACATGCGCATCCGGCGATCCTGGCGGCGACGGACGTGACCGAGGACGATCCGCAGGGCGCGAAGCTCCTGCTCAAGCGCAAGGCGCGCGTGGACGCGCGCGGCCCGCTCGGGCGCACGGCGCTGATGACCGCCGCGTTGCACGGCCACGCGGCGATCGCCGAAACGCTGCTTGCCGCCGGCGCCGCCGTCGATCTGGCCGATGCGCACGGCACGACGGCGCTGATGGAAGCGGCGCGCGCCGGCGCCGCGGCGGTGCTCGAGGTGCTCGCCCGGCATCGTCCGGCGCCGGATGCGATCGACGTGACCGGCCGCAGCGCCTTGATGATCGCCTGCCAGTCGGCGCACGCGAGCGAGGACATCGTCCGCCGCCTGCTCGCGCTCGGCGCGAAGCCGGACCTTGCGCTGCCGGACGGACGCCGCGCGGTCGATTTCGCCGCCGCGGCCGGACGCTGGCCCCTGGTCGCACTGCTCGATCCCGCTTATCCGCGTCCGACCAGCGTGACCGCCGCGCCCGATGCGTCCGTGGCCGATGCGCCGGCGCACCTGCTCGATGCCTTGCGCTTCGGCCACGCGGCGGTGGTGGAACGCTTCGCGGCGAGCGTGCGGCGCTGGCCGGAGTCGGAACTGGCGTGTCTGTTCGCCGAACTGCTCAGCCACCCGGAGTGCGCGCCGCGGCAATGGCTGTTGCAGCGCGGCCTCGATCCGAACGCCGCACTCGCCGATGGCACGCCGCTCCTCGCCCGCGCACTCGCCGAGCTGCCGGCGGCGCTCGCCGCCGCCGCCGATCTGCTCGCCGCCGGCGCGTATCCCACCGCCGGCGCGCTGGCGCGCGTGGGCGAGGCCTGGTCGCGGACCGATCCCGCGCGGCGCGCGGCATTGGAAGACCTGGGACTTGCCCTCATCGAGCGCGGCGCGGACTTGTTCGCCGCCGCCGCCGACGGCCAGACGCCGCTCGCGCATGCGGTGACCGCCGGTAGCACGCGTCTGACCGCGGCACTGCTCGCGCGCGGCGTCGATCCGAATGCGCGCGACCGCCACGGACGCTCGCCGCTGTTCGCCGCGCTGCTGCATCCGCCGGCCGTGGCCTGCGAACTCGTCCGTCTGCTGATCGCGGCGGGGGCCCAGCCGGAAGCGCGCGCGGCCAATGGCGAAACCCCGCTCGGCCTCGCCCTCGCGCGGCCGGAAGCGGAGCTCGCGCGTTGGCTCAACTGGCCGGCATGGAAGCCGCCGCCGCGCCGGCTGCAAGACGCCGATCTGGTCGCCGCGGCGGCGGTGGGCGATCTCGCCGCGGTGGAGAAACTGCTCGAACTCGGCCTCGCGCTCGAAGCCACCGATGCACACGGCGCGACCGCCCTGCTGCGCGCCGCCGGCGGCGGTCATGCGCGACTGGTCGCCTGGCTGCTCGAGCGCGGCGCGGATCCCGCGCACGGCGCCGCGACCGGCGCGACCGCCCTGAGCGCTGCGGTGACGGCGCGCCGCGACGACGTCGTCGCGACCCTGCTCGCGCACGGCGTGGCGCCGGATCAGCCGCTGCGCGGCGGCGGCACCGCGCTGATGATCGCCGCGGCGCTCGGCCATCCCGAAATCGCCGCGCGTCTGCTCGGTGCCGGCGCCGACGTGGACGCGGCCGATGAGGCCGGCACACGGGCGCTGCATGCCGCCGCGCACTTCGCCTTTCACAGCCACGACGGCGAGCGCGCGCGGCAACTGCTCGCGCTGCTGCTCGACGCCGGCGCGAGCGTGGATGCGCGCAACGCCGCGGGACAGACCGCGCTGCTGCTGCTGCTCGGCGCGCGCGCCGAGCCCGGCGCCACGGCCGACCAGCGTGCGCTGCTGGCGGTGCTGCCGCTGCTGCTCGCCCGCGGCGCCGACGTCAATGCGCAGGACCGGCGCGGCGTCGGCGCGCTGCACGCCTGTGCCATGCACGGTCTGCTGCTGCCGGCGCGCGCGCTGCTCGCCGCCGGCGCGGATCCGGCGTTGCGCGACGAACGCGGACGCACCGCGCGCGAAGTCGCGCATCTGCTCGGCTTCATCGACCTCGCCACCGAACTCGGCGGCGGCACGCCGGCGGCGGCGCGCACGCCGGCGCGCTGAGTGCTACGTCGCCGTGCCGCTCTCGCTCGCGCTGTCGGCCTCGAACAGCTTTTCGAGATCGACCAGCGCATCCTTGGCCGATTGCACCAGGGCGGCCTCGTCGTCGTAGACCAGGTACTGCGCCTGCAGCACCGCGGCGTCGTGGCGCTCGAAGGTCTCGACGCGGTCGCGTGCGAGCTTCGCGTCGAGCCCGAGGTCCTCGAGCACGTGCCGCGCCATCTCCAGGCTGGAGTACAACGTCTCGCGCACGACGTGATCGACGTTCATGTCCATCAGGCGGAACGCGTGCTGGCGGTTGCGGGCGCGGGCGACGACCTTGAGGTGCGGGAACAGGCGCTTGACCACGCGCGCGGTGCGCAGGTTGGCCTCGGGATCGTCGGTGGCGAGCACGAACACCTCGGCCTTCTCGGTGCCGGCCGCGCGCAGCAGCTCCGGCCGGCTGGGGTCGCCGAAGTAGATGTTGCTGCCGAAGCGGCGCGAGAAATCCACCTGTTCGACCGAGCTTTCGAGCGCGGTGAACGGAATGCGCTGGGCGCGCAGGATGCGCGCCACGATCTGCCCCATGCGGCCGTAGCCGGCGATGATCACGCGCGGGGCGGTGTCGGCGATGGCGTCGAACGCGCGCGCCGGGGCCGCCTTGCGCGCGCCGAGCCAGCGCGCGCAGGCCATCACCGACAGCGGCGTCAGCGCCATCGACACGGTCACCGCCACGATCAGCACGTCGCGTTGCGCGGCATCGAGCAGGGCATCCTGCGCCGCCAGATTCAGCACGACGAAGGCGAACTCGCCGCCGCCGGCGAGCACCGTCGCCAGGCGCAGGGCCTCGGCGAACTCGAGCCGGCCCGCGGCGCGGCCGAGCGCGAGCAGCACCAGCGCCTTGAGCGCGAGCATCGCGAGCACGATCGCGCCGATGACGAACGGCTGGCGCGCCACCAGCGCCAGATCCAGCGACACGCCGACGCTCAGGAAGAACAGGCCGAGCAGGAGGCCCTTGAACGGCTCGATCTGCGATTCGATCTCGTGGCGGAATTCCGAATCGGCGAGCAGCAGGCCGGCGAGAAACGCGCCGAGCGACATCTGCATGCCGACATACTGCATCAACCACGCCGTGCCGAGCACCACCAGGAGCGCGGTGGCGGTGAACACCTCGCCGATCTGGGTGCTGGCGACCATGCGGAACACCGGACGCAGCAGCAGGCGCCCGCCGACGATCACGGCGCCGATCACACCGATGATCTTGAGCGCGGCCAGGGCTTCGGCGGCGGCGCTGAGCGGCGCCTCGCGCGCGCCCAGCAACGGGATCAGCGCGAGGATCGGAATCGCCGCGACGTCCTGGAACAGCAGGATCGCGAACGCGAGCCGGCCGTGCGGACTGGCCAGTTCCTTGCGTTCGGCGAGCGTTTGCAGGCCGATCGCGGTGGAGGACAGGGCGAGCGCCAGGCCGACGATCAGCGCCGATTTCCAGGCCAGGCCGAGCGCGAGCGCGGCGCCGCCGAGCAGCAGCGCCGACAGCGTCACCTGCAACGTGCCGGCGCCGAACACCGCGCGCCGCATCAGCCACAGACGCTGCGGCGACAGTTCGAGGCCGATGATGAACAAGAGCAGGATCACGCCCAGTTCCGAAAACTGCGAGGCCGCGCGCATGTCCGGGGTGAGATCGAGCAGATGCGGCCCGATCAGCGCGCCGGCGCCGAGGTAGCCGAGCACTGCGCCGAGGCCGGCGCGCTTGGACAGCGACACCGCGATCACCGCGGCGGCGAGAAACATCACGGCATACGAAAGGAAATGCGGGGATTCCACGGCGCTCTCCGGCAGCGGTCGATTATAGGCGACGGTGGCGGCACGGTCTCAGGCGCTGAGACCGATCCGGTCCAGGATCGAGCGCGCATCCCGAGGAGGCAAACATGCGCTCGATTTCCTTCACCCAAATGGCGGTCTGGTTCTGGCTCGTGTGCGGGCTGGCGCTGACGGTGCTCGCGCCCGCCTGGCGCGGCGTCGATCCCTGGTTCGGCTGGCGGCCCTACTGGCTGGTGGTGGCGCCGGCGCTCGATCTCGTCTGGCTGCATCGCGCGCGGCTGTGGCCGGTGTGCAAGACCTGGCTGCGGTCCGCCTCGCGCCGACGCCGGCCGGCGCGTCAGGCGCGCCGCCTGCGGCGCGCGGGCGCGGGCCGACGCTGGCCGGGCGGTGGCTGGCGGCGGCTGGCGGCGGCTGGCGGCGGGCTGATACGCGACGCGCGCGTCAGGCCGTGATGCCGAGGCGCTTGCGCTCCATGCGCCGCAGGAACTCCTGCATGATGCGCCGGTACAGGTCCTCGCCCAGATACGCATCCTCGACGCCGGCGTCGATCGAGGGATTGTCGTTCATCTCGATCACCACGACGCGGTTGCCGACCTGCTTCAGGTCCACGCCGTACAGGCCGTCGCCGATCGGCGCGGTGGCCTTGAGCGCGAGCTTGACCACCTCGTTCGGCGCGTCGCGCACCGGCAGGGTCTTGAAGCCACCGGACTTCTGCGGCGCGTTGGCGCCGTGGTTGTAGATCTGCCAGTGGCCGCGCGACATGAAGTACTGGCAGGCGTACAGCGCCTGGCCGTCCAGCACGCCGATGCGCCAGTCGAAATCGGTGAACAGGAATTCCTGCGCCAGCACCAGCGCGGTGTGCTGGAACAGATCCTCGACCGCGCGCTTCAGCTCCTCCGGCGTCTCGACCTTGACGATGCCGCGCGAGAACGAACCGTCCGGAATCTTGAGCACGATCGGGAAACCGAGCAGGTCCGGCAATTCGGCCAGGCGCTTGGCGTCGTCGCGGTAGAGGATCTCGGTCTTCGGCGTCGGCAGCTTGCGCGACTTGAGCAGATCGTGCAGGTAGATCTTGTTGGTGCACTTGAGGATCGAGCCCGGATCGTCGATCACCACCATGTCCTCCTTCTCCGCCTTGTTGGCGAACCGGTAGGTGTGGTTGTCGAGCGCGGTGGTCTCGCGGATGAACAGGCCGTCGTACTCGGCGAGGCGGGTGTAGTCGTTGCGGCCGATGGTCTCGACCTCGATGCCGATCTCCCGGCCCGCCTCGGCGAACTGCTTGAGCGCGCGCCGGTTCGACGGCGGGATCGCCTCGTTCGGATCGACCAGCATGGCGAGGTCGTAGCGGAACTTGCGGCGCGTGCGCGGTTTGCGCCAGAGCTTCTTCGAGAACTTGTCCAGCGCCTGGGCGAAGGAATCCTCCTGCTGGTCGGACAGCGTGTGCAGCCCGGCCGGCTTGATCGCGCTGATCTGCCAGACCTTGTTGCGCTCGAATTCCAGGCGCAGGATCGGACAGGGGAAGGTCTCGAACACCTGGCGGGTGAGGTCGGCGAGCGGCGCGTAGCTGGTTTCGCCGAAATACACGAGCACGCCGAAGTCGGTGGTGTCGCGGCCGCCCTCCGGCAGGAATCGGGCGAGCTTCTGGTTGAGATCCTCGATGTCGAGCCCGTACAGCGCACGCTTGCGCAGGTCGTTGATCGTGCGCACCGAGGGAATCACCCGGTGGCCGCGCGCTTCGGCCAGCAGCGAGACGTAGTAGCCGACACCGAGGTACTTGTAGCTGCGGCAGAGGTTGATCACCTGCACGCGTTCCTCGTCGGCGCCGATCGGTTCCTTGAGATAATCCTGGGCGGCGACGATGTTGTCCGCAGGGTAGTAGGAGCCCCAGTCCGACAGCTTTTCCACGACGATGACCAGCTTGCTCATGGGCGGTCACCGCGCAAAGGTATACTCGCAGACGGAGGTTCGGACATGGTGCTGGCGCGAGGGCGTCGGAAGCTTTAGTCTGACACAGAGACCCCGTGCGCAAAACCCGCCGCCATCACCGACGCCGCCCGCGGCCGGCCGAGCCGTCCGGCGGGAACGACGCGGTCCGCATCCGACCCGCGCGCCCCGCCGATCTCGATGCGCTGGTCGCGCTGGAGCGGCATGCCTTCACCACCGATCACCTGTCGCGCCGGCAGTATCGGCGCCATCTCGGCAGCGCCAGCGCTGCGGTGCTGGCGGCGGTCGCCGCGCGACGCCTGCTCGGCAAGGCGGTGGTGTTCTTCCGCCGCGGCAGCGCGATCGCGCGCCTGTACTCGATCGCCGTGCGCGCGGATGCCCGCGGGCGCGGGGTCGGCGAAGCCCTGCTGACCGCGGCGGAACGCTGCGCGCGCGCACGCGGCTGTCGCACGATGCGTCTGGAAGTGCGGCAGGACAATGCCGGCGCGATCCGCCTCTACGAGCGCCTCGGCTATCGCCGCTTCGGCGCCATCGCCGGGTTTTACGAAGACGGTGCCGATGCGTGGCGGTATGAGAAGAGGCTGGGGGGGTGGTGAGCGGTGAGCGGGAGCGGGGAGTGGGGAGTAGAAAAAGCTGTCCAGCCCTCGGCCCCGAGCCCTCGTCCCATCCTCTGCTACCATCGCCGCTCGATTGCCGGGAGCCCGCCATGCCGCGATTCGATCCGCGTCCGTTGCTCGTCGCCACCGCCGTCGCGCTGCTCGCCGCGTGCGCGGCGCAGAAGCCGCAGGTCGCGCCTTCGCCGCAGCCGCCGGTCGCGGCGGTGCATCCGTTCGAGGTGTCGTCGCCGAACGGCGTGCGCATCGACAACTACTACTGGCTGCGCGACGACACGCGCAGCAAGCCCGAGGTGCTCGAGTACCTCAAGGCGGAAAACGCCTACTACGCGGCGATGACGGCGCACACCAAGCCGCTGGAGGACGCGCTGTACACCGAGATCGTCGGCCGGATCAAGCAGGACGACGCGACGGTGCCCGCCAAGTACAAGCATTTCTACTATTACACGCGCTATGAGGAAGGCAAGGAGTATCCGATCTACGCCCGCCGCCGCGGCAGCGAAACCGGTCCCGAGCAGGTGATGCTCGACGGCAACACGCTGGCGCAGGGACACGATTTCTACCAGATCGGCGGCGAGCGGATCAGCCCGAACGAGCGCCTGCTCGCCTACGCCGAGGACACCGTCGGCCGGCGCCAGTTCACCATCCACGTCAAGGACCTCGAGACCGGCCAGACGCTGCCCGATGCGATCCCCGGCACGCCGGCGTCGATGGCCTGGGCCGACGACAACAAGACCCTGTTCTACGTCGAGAACGATCCGATCACGCTGCTCACCGTGCGCGTCAAGAAGCACGTGCTCGGCACCGATCCGAAGCAGGATCCGGTGGTCTACGAGGAGCGCGACCACAGCTTCTACCTCGGCGTCGGCCGCAGCGGCGACGACAAGTACATCGTCGTCGATGAGCACAGCACGCTGTCGGCCGAAGTCCGTTTCCTGCCGGCCGACCAGCCGAAGGCGAAGTTCCGCGTGCTGGCGCCGCGCGAGCGCGACTTCGAGTACGAAGCCGACCACATCGGCCGGCGCTGGATCGTGCGCACCAACTGGAACGCGAAGAACTTCCGCCTGATGGAAGTGGACGACGCACGCGTCGGCGACCGCAAGCGCTGGCGCGAGCTGGTGCCCGGTCGCGCCGACGTGTTCATCGGCAGCTTCGCGCTGTTCCGCGATTTCCTCGTCATCGGCGAGCGCAGCGACGGCCTGCAGCGCATCCGCGTCAAGCCGTGGCGCGGCGGCGCGGAGTTCTTCGTCCGCTCCGACGACGCCGACTACACCGCGACCATCGGCGACAACCGCGAGCAGGACACCGACACGCTGCGCTACGACTTCACCTCGCTGATCACGCCCAACAGCGTCTACGACCTCGACATGAAGACCGGCGCGCGCTCCCTGCGCAAGCGCGATCCGGTGCTGGGCGGCTACGATCCGGCGAACTACGTCGCCGAGCGCGTCTGGGCGACCGCGCGCGACGGCACGAGGATCCCGGTCTCGCTCGCCTACCGCAAGGGCTTCCACCGCGACGGCAGCGCGCCGCTGTACCAGTACGGCTACGGCGCCTACGGCATCTCCATCGACCCGCGCTTCTCCTCGCCGCGCATCTCGCTGCTCGACCGCGGCTTCGTCTACGCGATCGCGCACGTGCGCGGCGGCCAGGAGCTCGGACGGCAGTGGTACGAGGACGGCAAGCTGCTGAAGAAGCGCAACACCTTCACCGATTTCGTCGACGTCACCGAATTCCTGGTCGCGCAGGGCTACGCGGCGAAGGACAAGGTGTTCGCCGCCGGCGGCAGCGCCGGCGGGCTGCTGATGGGCGCGGTCGCGAATCTGGCGCCGCAGGATTATCGCGGCATCGTCGCCCACGTGCCGTTCGTCGATGTGGTCACGACCATGCTGGACGAGAGCATTCCGCTCACCACCAACGAATTCGACGAGTGGGGCAATCCGAAGGAAACCGTCTTCTACGAGTACCTGCTGTCGTACTCGCCCTACGACAACGTCAAGGCGCAGGCGTATCCGGCGCTGCTCGTCACCACCGGCCTGTGGGATTCGCAGGTGCAGTACTGGGAGCCGGCGAAGTGGGTGGCGAAGCTGCGCGCGCTCAAGACCGACCGCAATCCGCTGCTGTTCAAGATCGACATGGCCGCCGGCCACGGCGGCAAGTCCGGCCGCTTCCAGCGCTATCGCGAGGTGGCCGTGGAATTCGCGTTCGTGCTCGATCGGCTCGCGGCGCAGAAGCATCCCTGATCGCCGCGCAGACGCGGCGGATCCTGCCGCGGCGTCGGTCTACCAACCCGCCGCCTCGAGCTTCTGCGCAGTCTGCGCATCGGCCGGGCGCGCGATCAGACCGCCGACCGGACTCAGCGTGGCGCGATAGTTCGCGCCGTCGAGCAACGGCAGGTACGCGGCGCTGCCGTAGTCGGCGTCGATCCACGGCAGCCAGCGTGGGAATTCCTGCTTGATGCGCCAGGCGTCGAGGAGCGAATCGTCGGCGAGCGCGATCACTGAAGGCGGCGTGGTGCGAGCCTCGTCGGCGCCGCGGTAGCGGCTGGTCAGCCGGTCGAGGCGATACAGCGGCTGCGCGCCGAGCGCGATCGCGCGCGGTGTCCATTTGATGACGCGCGCGTCGAGCTGCCATTCGTCGCCGCGCAGCTCGCCGCTGAGGTGGGTGCCGTCGGGCAGATCCACGCGCACGGCGAAGTCGCGCTCGCCGAGCTGGCGTGCGCTGATCGTCGCCACCGGCAGCTCGCGGGTGAGCAGGCGATAGCCGCGCAGGGCAAGGCCCGAGCCCGCGCTGAGCATGGCGGCGAGCAGGAACAGGAGCGTCCAGGCGCCGCGGTGCGCGCAGGCCAGGCGCCGGCGTGCGCGCCAATGCCGGCGCGCGGCGACGAGGTGGCCGAGCGCGAGCAGCGCGCACAGCACGCCGAGCGCGAACAACAGCGAGACCAGGGCGTAGGATTCCTCGAACATGCGATTGCCGCCGGAACGGAACCAAACCGCGCGGCGCGGGTCTCACGCCGCGCGCCAGCGGTAGGGTAGACTACCGGCGCGCCGGATGGAACGCTGCCCCGCGCAGCATGGACTCGGTCGCTGAAGGAGAAATGACATGCGCAGACCATGGAAGCAACCCCTGGCACTCGCCGCGTTGCTGGCTTTGTTTTCCCCCCTCGTCGTCCACGCCGAGGACGATCCGCTCAAGGACCCGGAGGTGCAGAAGACCCTGCGGGCGATGAACGACGCCTCGACCTGGTATCACCCGGACCTGTTCGGCGAATACGCCGGCATGCAGCGCTACGCGCGCCGCGACTTCCGGGGCGCGTTCAAGTACTTCGAGATCGGCGCCTACTATGCCGACAAACTCTCGCAGCTCAGCCTCGGTCTCATGTATCTCAACGGCGAGGGTGTGGCCAAGGATCCGGTGACGGCGTATGCCTGGCTCGATCTCGCCGCCGAGCGCGCGTATCCCGATTTCGTCGCCACGCGCGACCGGGTCAAGGCGTCGCTCACGCCGGAGCAACTGGCCCAGGCCGAGGCGACGCGCGCCAAGCTCGCCGAACGCTACGCCGACGCGGTGGCCAAGCCGCGCATGGCGCAGCAACTGCGTTTCGGCATGGAACAGATGACCGGCTCGCGCACCGGGTTCAATTTTGGCGCCTACCATGCCGCGACCAAGGACAACTGCCGCGCCGGCACCACCATCGGCGGCGTGGCGGTGCCGGCAGCGGGCTGCGGCGGCAGCGATCTGTACGCCAAGTCGCACTGGGATCCGCAGCTCTACTTCGCCTCGCGCGACGCGCAGTGGCGGGCGACGGTGAGCGTCGGCGAGCTTCGCGAAGCCCCGAACCCGGACCAGCCGGCCGCCGACAAGGACACGCACCCCGACCGGCAGTGAGTGCGGCCGGACCGCGCGCCGCGTCCGGCGCGCGGATCAGTGCGGCGCCGCCCGGAGCGCGGCTTCGCGCGCGGCGCGGAATTCGCTGGTGGCGGCCCATTGTGGAAATGTGGATTCGTCCGCCAGGCGCCGGCCGACCGCGTACAGCGCCTGGACGTCTTCGATCACGCCGGCGAGATCCCAGTTCGGATCGTAGTTGTCCGCCGGCTTGTGGTAGCGGTTGCGGGTGTAGTCGTCGTAGGCCGCGCGGCCGGCCGCCGTGCCGCCGTCGAGCTTGTCGAAACCGCCGCGCGCGAACAGCACCGGCACGCCGGCGCGCGCGAAATTGAGCTGGTCGGAGCGGTAGAAGAAGCCGTTCTCCGGTTCCTCGTCCGGCGCGATCGTGCGCCCCTGGGCGACGAGCGCGTCCTTGAGGTACTCGTCGAGTTGCGACGCGCCGAAGCCGATGATCGCCATGTCGCGCGTGCGGCCGTATGGAATCAATTCGTCCATGTTGATGTCGGCGACGGTGCGCGTCAGCGGCAACACCGGGTGCAGCGTGTAGTAGCGCGAACCGAGCAGGCCCGCTTCCTCCAGCGTCGGCGCCAGGAACAGCAGCGAACGCTTCGGCGGCGGCTGCTGGTGGGCGAAGGCGTCGGCGAGTTCGAGCAGGGCGGCAAGACCGGTGCCATTGTCCACCGCGCCGTTGTAGATCTGGTCGCCGGCGAGTTTCGGATCGCGGCCGAAGTGATCCCAGTGCGCCGAATAGACCACGACCTCGTCCGGCCGCTCGCTGCCCGGCACGAGCGCCAGCACATTGGCCGATTCGACGCTGCGGATCTCGTTGTGGAAGCGGGTCGCAAGCTTGGCCGCGAGCGGCGTCGGCCGGAAGCCGCGCCGATCGGCGGTCTTCCGCAGCGCGTCGAAATCCGCGCCGGCGGCGGCGAACAGGCGGCGCGCCGCCTCGCCGGTGAGCCAGCCGGCCAGCAGCAGGCGCGGGCTTGCGTCCTCGCTCGGCGGCAGATCGAACTGCGGACCGCTCCAGCTGTTGACCACCACCTGCCACGGATAACCGGCGCCGGCGGTGTCGTGCACGATCAGGCAGCCGGCCGCGCCCTGCCGCGCGGCTTCCTCGTACTTGTACGTCCAGCGGCCGTAATACGTCATCGCCCGGCCCTTGAACAGGGTCGGATCGTCGTTGCCGAAGCCCGGATCGTTGATCAGCACGATCACGGTCTTGCCGCGCACGTCGAGACCGGCGTAGTCGTTCCACTGGTACTCCGGCGCGACCACGCCGTAGCCGGCGAAGACGAGCTCGCTGTCGGCGAGCGTGACCTCCGGCTTGCCTTGCAGGGTGCGCACGATCGCGTCGCGGCGATAGGCGAAGGACTCGACGCGGCCGCCGGCGGTCACCGTGAGCGTCAGCGCGTCGGCGTCGGTCGGCGTGGTTTCGATCGCCGGCACCGCCTGCAGGAAGCTGCCGCGATTGCCGGGCTTCAGGCCCATGCGCTGGAACTGGTCGATCAGGTACGTCGTCGTCATGCGTTCGCCGATCGTGCCGGGCTTGCGGCCCTCGAACTCGTCGGAGGCCAGCCGCGCGACGTGCGCGGCGAAGTCCTCGGCCGTGATCGCCGGCGAGAAATGGCCTTCGCGCGTGGGCTTGATCGGCGCCGGTTTCGGCGGCGCGGGCGGCGCGGTCGCGGCGGTGTCGCCGGACGGCCCGCCGCAGGCGGCGAGCAGCAGGGCGGCGGCGAGGAGGAATGGCAGACGCATGCGGAGCTCCGGCAGTGGCACGGAACCCCGATTGTAGAACCTATCTCACCATCTGCTGCGCTCGACGGCTTACGCGCCGGCGGTGCTCGGAAGCCTCATTTACTGCCAGTAAACTCCGGTTCCTGCGCTCCGGCGGCGCGCAATCCGTCCTCGCTCGCGACGATTTTGAGATAGGTTCTAGGCAAGCGCGGCGCCGGCACCAACGCCGCGCGATGGGCTATGGGTGCTCGCCGTGGAACGGGATTGGCTTGGCGCCGTCCACCGCGCCGATGCTGGCGCTGTCGCTGACGTAGAGTTCGACCTCGCGCTTGAACACGAGCGTGCCCTGCACGTTCGCATGCGGGCCGATCACGATGCGCGGCTTGCGCGTGCTGCCGAAGTGGAACCAGCTGCGATCCTCGTTGACCCGGATGCCGCCCTCCACGTGCGAGTTCGCGCCGATCTCGATGTCGCCGGAAGTGGTCTCGATGCCGCCGCCGACGTGCGCGGCGTCGAGATGGATGCCGCCGTTGACGTTGCTGACCTTGCCGCCGACGTCGGCGCCGGCGGCGAGCGTGATCGCGCCGTTCACGGTCTCCACGGTCTTCTCGACGCGCACCTTGTCGCCGACGCGGATGCCGCCGTTGACCGTCTCGAGCGAGGTCAGCGTGCTGTCGTGGTCGACCTCGATGCCGCCATTGACGGTTTCGGCGGACTTCGCGTGCGCGCTGGCGCCGATGCGGATGCCGCCGTTGACCGTGGTGAGCTTGCCGACGGTGGCATTGTCCGGCACGTGGATGCTGCCGTTGACCTTGTCGATGTCGATCTGGTCGTTGCCGGCGAACGCCGGCGCGGCGCAAGCGAGGGCGAGGAGCAGCACGAGTCGGGTCATGGCGAGTTCTCCGCAACAGGCGATCGACCGGTGGGATGCACAGGGCGCGGCGAGAGTTTAACCGCCTCGCGTCGAGCCGCACGCCGAATTCCGCTACCATACGCGCGCTTCACCGCCCGGAAACCACCGTGCCGCGACCGAAACCCGTGCTGCTGCTGATCCTCGACGGCTTCGGCCATCGCGAGGAGCGCGCGAACAACGCCATCGCCCTGGCGCGGGCGCCGAACTGGCGCCGGCTGCTCGCCGAGTGCCCGCACACCTTGGTCGACACCCACGGCCAGCACGTCGGTCTGCCCGACGAGCAGATGGGCAATTCCGAAGTCGGCCACATGAACATCGGCGCCGGCCGCATCGTCTACCAGGACCTCACCCGCATCGACGCGGCGATCGCGGACGGCAGCTTTTTCCACAATGCCGCATTGCGCCGGGCCTGCGCCGCGGCGAAGACGACGACGCTCCACGTCTTCGGCCTGGTGAGTCCCGGCGGCGTGCACAGCCACGAGGACCACATCCTCGCGCTGCTCGATCTCGCCAAGGCCGAGGGCGTGGCGCGCGTCGCCGTGCACGCCTTCCTCGACGGCCGCGACACGCCGCCGCAAAGCGCGCACGCTTCGCTCGCCCGGCTCGCGGCGAAATGCGCCGCGCTCGGCAATGCCCGCATCGCCACCGTCAGCGGCCGCTACTACGCGATGGACCGGGACCGGCGCTGGGAGCGCGTGCGGCTCGCCTACGCCGCGATCGCCGAGGCCGAGGCCGAATTCCACGCCGCCGACGCGCTCGCCGCGCTCGCCGCCGCCTATGCGCGCGGCGAGACCGACGAATTCGTCAAACCCACCGTCGTCGCCGGCGGCGCGCGCATGGCCGACGGCGATGCAGTGATCTACATGAACTTCCGCGCCGACCGCGCGCGCGAGCTCACCCAGGCGTTCGTCGATCCGCACTTCGCCGGCTTCCCGCGCGCGCGCGCGATCGCGCTGGCCGCGTTCGTCACGCTCACGCATTACAGCGACGATCTCGCGGTCAGCGCGGAGGCGTATCCGCCGCAATCGCTGGCGAACTCGCTCGGCGAATACCTCGCCAGGCTCGGACTCACCCAATTGCGCATCGCCGAGACCGAGAAGTACGCGCACGTGACGTTCTTCTTCTCCGGCGGACGCGAGGAGCCGTATCCGGGCGAGGATCGGATCCTCGTGCCGAGCCCGAAGGTGGCGACGTACGATCTCAAGCCGGAGATGAGCTGCCCCGAGGTGACCGACAAGCTGGTCGCGGCGATCGGCAGCGGCAAGTACGATTTCATCGTCTGCAATCTCGCCAACGCCGACATGGTCGGCCACACCGGCAAGCTCACCGCCGCGATCCAGGCGGTCGAGGCGCTCGACGTGGCGCTCGGCCGGCTGCGCGACGCGATCCGCGCCGCCGGCGGCGAGATGCTGATCAGCGCCGATCACGGCAATCTGGAACAGATGCGCGCCGACGACGGTCAGCCGCACACCCAGCACACCGTCGGCCCGGTGCCGCTGGTCTATCTCGGCCGCCCGGCGCGTCTCGTGCGCGGGCGCCTGAGCGATCTCGCGCCGACCGTGCTCAAGCTGATGGGGCTGCCGCAGCCGGCGGAAATGACCGGTCATCCGCTCGTGGAATTTGTATAATTTTGGCATCGCGAGAGCGTCCGCTCGGCCTGGTGCCGTGCCGCCTCTCCCGCCACAAGAGCCGAGCTTCCGCTCGGCCTGCGGCCGAGCGGGTCACTTCTTTGCTGGTGCAAAAAAGCAACCAAGAAACACCTCGAAAGCAGAGCATCCCTCGGAGGACCTGCACAAGGAATCCGCGAAGGGATGAAAACTCCGTATACAACTCGTCCGCCGCAAGTGGAGACGACGTTCGCTTCGCTTGAGAGAGACTTGAAAACAAGTCAGGTGAACAACGGCCGAGCGGATGAGCCGCTTTTGGCGATAATTCGGTCTCAGCTTGGCCGCTGACCATGACCGCCGCGATTCGCCGAAGTCACGACCGAAGTTTCCTGCGCCTGCTTGTCGCGGCCGCGGCGTTGCTGCTCGCGCTCGGCGCGGCGGCGCCGGGCGGTGCGCGCGCGCAGGCGGCCCGTGGTGACAACGCCGCCGAGGAGGCGGCGGCCCGGCAGAAGCTCGAGGCGGTGCGCGCGGAAATCCGCAAGCTCACCGACGCGCAGAAGGCGGCGAGCCTCAAGCGTGGCGATGCCGCGACGGCGTTGCGCCAAGCGGATGAGGCCGTCGCCGCCGCGGCGAAGGAGCTGCGCACGCTCGATGGCAGGCTCGCTGCGCAGCAGGCCAGGCTCGATGAGCTTGCCGCGCAGCGTGCGGCGCTCGATGCCAGGCTCGAGGACCAGCGTGCCGCGCTGGCGGAACTGGTGCGTTCGGCCTATGTCATGGGTCGGGACGAGGAGCTGAAGCTGCTGCTGGCGCAGGATCGCATCGACATTGCCGGCCGACTGCTCGTCTACTACCGCTACTTCGAGCGCGCGCGACTCAAGGAGATCGAGGCCTTGCTGCAGGGCCTCGCGGCGCTGGCCCGGATCGAGCACGCGATCGCCGACGAGACCGCCGCGCTCGGCGCCACGCGCGCGGCGCGCGCGGCGCAGTTGCGCGAACTCGACGGCGAACGCAGCCGCCGGCGCCAGTTGCTCGACGCGATCGACGCCGAACTCGCCGACCAGCGCAGCCGGCTCGCCGCGCTCGGCAAGGACGAGAAGAGCCTGCTCGAACTGCTCGCGCGCCTGCGCGATATCTTCGCCGACATCCCGAAACAGTTGGCCGGCGCCGAGCCGTTCGCGCAACTGCGCGGACGCCTGCGCTGGCCGCTCGTCGGCCGCATCGTCGCCGCGGGCGGCGCGGCGTCCGCGGAACACGCCGGCCTGCTGATCGCGGCCAAGGAAGGCAGCGAGGTGCGCGCCATCTCGCACGGTCGCGTGGTCTATGCCGACTGGCTGCGTGGCTACGGCCTGCTGCTGATCCTCGATCACGGCGACGGCTATCTCAGCCTGTATGGCTACAACGAGAGTCTGCTCAAGGACGTCGGCGACTGGGTCGACGCCGGCGAGCCGATCGCGACCAGCGGCGAAAGCGGCGGTCAGCGCACGCCCGGCCTGTACTTCGAACTGCGCCACCAGGGCAAGCCGATCGATGCGCGGGCGTGGCTGACGCCTTCTTCACGGTAGGAAAGGTCCGATCGCGCCTGCGGTTCCCGTCTTCGGCGACGCCGTACCTCCACCGTCCGCCGGACTCGAGCGGATTCGAGAGCACGAGCGGCATGGTCCACATTGTTCAGCGGTTTCTTGGGCGTCTTGAAGCGGGTCTATAATCGCGGCAGAGGTGCATATCATGTGGAAATTCCTGCTCAGCCTGGTCCTGCTCGGCGCGCCGCTGGCGCTGCGTGCGGACGCGGACGACGAAAAAAGCGCGACGCCGCCGCCCAAACCGACGGTGAGCCTGGACGACATCCGCGCGTTCACCGCCGTGTTCAATCTGGTCAAGCAGGCGTATGTCGAGCCGGTCGACGACAAGACCCTGATGCAGAGCGCCATCCGCGGCCTGCTCGCCGGACTCGATCCGCACAGCGAGTATCTCGATCAGCGCGCGATGAACGCGTTGAGCGAAGACACCAGCGGCAGTTACGACGGCCTCGGTCTCGAGGTGCTCACCGTGGACGGCAGCCTGCGCGTGGTCGCGCCGATCGACGACACGCCGGCCTCGCGCGCCGGCATCCGCCCGGGCGATGTGATCGTGCGCATCGACGGCAAGCCGGTGACGTCCGAGAACGTCGGCCAGGCGGTGAACCTGCTGCGCGGCAAGACCGGCACCAAGGTGACGCTCGGCATCCTGCACGAAGGCGCGAGCACGCCGGAGGACTACACCCTCACCCGCGAGACCATCCGCGTGGCCAGCGTGCGCGTGCGCGCGCTCGAGCCCGGCTACGTCTACATCCGCATCGCCCAGTTCCAGGAAGACACCGGCGCCGAGCTGCGCACCAAGCTCGGCAAGCTGCTGGCCAAGCAGCATCCGCCGCGCGGCGCGGTGCTCGATCTGCGCAGCAATCCCGGCGGCCTGCTCACCGCGGCGGTCGAGGTGAGCGACGATTTCCTCGACTCCGGCGTCATCGTCACCACGCGCGGTCGCCTGAAGCAGACCGACTTGAGCTTCAGCGCCACGCCGGGCGATCTGCTCGACGGCGCGCCGCTGGTGGTGCTGGTCGACAACGGCACGGCCTCCGCGGCCGAGATCGTCGCCGGCGCGCTCAAGGACAACCATCGCGCACTGGTCATGGGCCGGCGCACGTTCGGCAAGGGCTCGGTGCAGACCGTGCTGCCGCTCGACGACGCGCACGCGGTCAAGCTCACCACCGCGCGCTACTACACGCCGAGCGGCACCTCGATCCAGGCCGCCGGCATCGAACCGGACATCGCGCTTGCCGATCTCAAGCTCAGCCCGCGCGATGCGCCGCCGTCGCTGATCAGCGGCGAACGCGACCTGCCGCGGCACCTCAAGGGCGATCACGAGAAGGACGGCAAGGCCGACGAACGCCCGCGCGAGGACCTCGACGACTACGCCCTGAACGAAGCGCTCAACGTGCTCAAGGGCATGGCCTTGCAACGCAAGCCGGTACCGCGGTCGGAAGAAAAGAAGGGCTGACGGAGGCTCGCGCTCCCGCCGCGCGCGTCACTTGCCGCGTTGCGGCGGCGCCAGCGGAAACGGCGTGATCTTCTCGCCGCTCGCGGCGTCGCGGATCGCGAGCGGTCCGCGCTTCTCCACTTCCTCGATGCGCACGATGCACTGCATCGGCAGATGCAGCATCCGGGTGTTCCGGAATTCCTCGCGCAGTCGCTCCTCGGTCGGGTCCACGACCACGCTCGCACCGTCCTCGAACACGAGCTCGCCCACCTCGGTGAAGCCCCACAGCGCGCTGCTGGCGACGTGGCGTGCGTAGAGTTCGAGGGTCTTGCCCTGGCTCAGGAAGGTGACCTTGTAGAGTTTCTTGTTGCGCACGGTGGAATTGTAACCGCAGGCGCTGACGCTGGCATTGGCGCCTGCCGATCGGCGCTCGGATGGCTGTCAAAGCCAGAGCTTCCGCTCGGCCGCAGGCCGAGCGGGTCACTTCTTTGCTGACCAGAGCAGAGCTTCCGCTGTCCTTCGGCCAGCGGGTCACTTCTTTGCTGGTGCAAAGAAGTA
>JAJPHA010000127.1 GCA_021325475.1 Rhodanobacteraceae bacterium
GATCCCGATACCAGGCGCCGAGGCGTTTGGGGTCCGCCGATTTGAAGAATATGCCGCCGATGCCGGTGACGCGCTTCATCGCCTGCTCCTACGATGGGTCAAGGGGGTTGTGCTGTCGGGTGCTCGTGCTCCACCGCCGGCGCGAGCGTTGTTGGCGCTATCCCGCCACGCGCGCGAGTCGGCCGCAACGGCAGGTCCGGCAACCGACATGAGCGACGGCCGGAGGCGGCCCGTGCGCTGCATTGTAGCGTCGCGTCGCGACCTGCGCCGCACTATCATGCTTGCCGCTATCATCCGCCCTCGCTCAGCGAGGGAAATGGGCATGCAATTCGAACTTCTCGGCGGCGACGGTGCCGCCCGGCGCGGTCGCATCACCCTGCGGCGCGGCACGATCGAGACGCCGGCGTTCATGCCGGTCGGCACCTACGGCTCGGTGAAGGGCATGACGCCGCGCGCGCTCGAGGAAGTCGGCGCCGAGATCATCCTCGGCAACACGTTCCATCTGTGGCTGCGGCCGGGGCTCGAGGTGATCGGCGAATTCGGCGGCCTGCACCGCTTCATCGGCTGGCACAAGCCGATCCTCACCGATTCCGGCGGCTTCCAGGTGTTCTCGCTGGCCGAGCGGCGCACGATCAGCGAGCAGGGCGTGCGCTTCGCCTCGCCGGTCGACGGCACGATGGTGTTCCTGTCGCCGGAGGAATCCATGCGCATCCAGCACGTGCTCGATGCCGACATCGTCATGATCTTCGACGAGTGCACGCCGTATCCGGCGACGGAAACCGCGGTGCGGGAGTCGATGGAATTGTCGCTGCGCTGGGCCGAGCGCTCGCGCCGCGCCTTCGACGAATTGCGCAATCCGAATGCGCTGTTCGGCATCGTCCAGGGCGGCACCTTCGCGCGCTGGCGGCGGCGTTCGGCCGAACGGCTGATCGACATCGGCTTCGACGGCTATGCGCTCGGCGGGCTGGCGGTCGGCGAGCCGGAGGCCGAGCGCAACCGCACCCTGGAGGAAACCGTGCCGCTGCTGCCGGCGGCGCGGCCGCGTTATCTGATGGGCGTGGGCCGGCCCGAGGACATCGTCGCCGCGGTGGCGTGCGGCATCGATCTGTTCGACTGCGTGCTGCCGACGCGCAACGCGCGCAACGCCCACATCTTCACCCGCCACGGCACGCTGCGCATCCGCAATGCGCGCTACGAGCGCGACCCGCGTCCGCTCGACGAGGCCTGCGCCTGCTACACCTGCCGCAGCGGCTTCAGCCGCGCGTACCTGCGCCACCTCGACAAGTGCGGCGAGATGCTGGGGCCGATGCTGGCGACGATCCACAACCTGCACTACTACCAGGAACTGATGCGCGATCTGCGCGAGGCGATCGCCGCCGGACGGCTGGCCGACTTCGCCGCGGCGTTCCATGCCGCGCGGGTCGGCGCGGAAGCCTGATCCTCCGTGCCGGGAACGATCGGGCGGCGGATGCACGGCCCGCGTCCGCATGGCATAATTCGCCGCCTTTGCGGCGGGGTCGGGACACACGGCCGGCCGTCGCTCCCGAGCAGGAGTTCGCATGGATTTTCTGATAGCCAACGCCTATGCGCAGGCGGACGGTTCGTCCGCTCCCGGCGGTCTGCTGGCCTCGCCGCTGGTGTTTCTCGTCGTCATGGTGGCGATGATGTTCTTTCTGTTCCGCTCGCAGTCGAAGCGGCAGAAGGAGCTGCGCGCGATGATCGCCGCGCTCGCCAAGGGCGACGAGGTGGTGACCAACGGCGGCGTGGCCGGGCGCATCGACGACATCGGCGAGACGTTCGTGACCCTGGAAATCGCGCCGAACGTCAGGATCAAGCTGCAGAAGACCGCGATTTCGATGGTGCTGCCGAAGGGCACGCTGAAGTCGGCGTGACTTTCGTGCGCTCGTCCAGGATCGCGAACATCAAGACGCGGCCGGCCGCGGCCGCACGTTTCCCGAAGAGCCTATGAACGATTTTCCCCGCTGGAAATACGTGCTCGTGGCGGCGGTGCTGCTGTTCGGCATCGTCTATGCGCTGCCGATCCTGTTTCCACAGCAGCCCGCGGTGCAGATCTCGGCCAACCGCGGCGCCACGGTCGATCTGGCGCTGAAGGAAAAGGTGCTGGGCGTGCTGCAGACCCGCAAGCTCGACTTCAAGGACGTCGAGCTCGACGGCGACCGCCTGCTGGTGCGTTTCGCCAACACCGAGGTGCAGCTCGCGGCCTCCGACGTGCTCAAGTCCGAGCTCGGCGATCAGTACGTGGTGGCGCTGAATCTCGCCTCGACCGTGCCAGGCTGGCTGCGCGCGATCGGCGCCAACCGCATGCCGCTCGGCCTTGATCTGCAGGGCGGCGTGCACTTCCTGATGGAGGTGGACCAGAAGGCGGCGCTGGCGAAGATGCAGCAGCGCTATGTCGATGACATCCGCGCCGCGCTGCGCAACGCCAAGATCCGTTACGAATCGGTCAACGCCAGTACGCAAGGCGTGGTCGTCGTGCTGCGTTCGGAGGCGGACCGCCGGCAGGCTGGCAACGTCATCGCCAAGGACGTCAACCAGCCGGAGAAGCTCGGCGATCAGCCGCCGCTCGAACTCAGCGACGGCGCGACGACCGCCGACAGCTTCACCCTGATCGCCCGCCTGCGCGACACCGCCGTGCTCGGCCAGATGCGCCAGATCGTGGCGAGCAACCTCACCACGCTGCGCAACCGCGTCAATCAGCTCGGCGTGTCCGAGCCGTTGATCCAGCAGCAGGGCGCCAACCGCATCGTCGTCGAGCTGCCCGGCGTGCAGGACACCGCCGAGGCGAAGAAGATCCTCGGCGCCCAGGCCACGCTCGAGTATCACGCGGTCGACGAAAGCGTCGCCAATCCCTACGAGGCCGAGCGTACCGGCATCGTGCCGCCCGATTCGCGCATCTACCACATGAACACCAACGGCCTGGACGGCAAGCCGGTGCCGGTGGTGCTGAAGAAGAAGATCATCGTCGGCGGCGACGAGCTGGTCGATGCGCGGGCGATGCCCGATCCGCAGAACGGCCTGCCGGCGGTGTCGGTGACGCTGAACGCGCTCGGCGGCAAGAAGATGCTCGACTTCACCACCCAGAACGTCGGCCATCGCATGGCGGTGGTCTACATCGAGCGCGTGCCGGAGACCAAGATCGTCGACGGCAAGGAAGTGCACAGCTTCAAGGTCAACGAGGAAGTCATCAGCAACGCGGTCATCCAGGGCGTGTTCTCGAGCCACTTCCAGACCACCGGCCTCGACAGCATGAAGACCGCGAGCGAGCTGGCCCTGCTGCTGCGCGCGGGTTCGCTGGCGGCGCCGGCAGACATCGTCGAGGAGCGCGTGATCGGCCCGAGTCTCGGTCAGGACAACATCGCCAAGGGCGTCAAGGCGGTGATCCTCGGCCTGGTTTCGGTGCTGATCGCCGCGGCGATCTACTACCACCTGTTCGGCCTGATCGCCGACGTCGCCCTGGTGTTCAATCTGATCCTACTGGTCGCGGTGCTGTCGCTGTTCCAGGCGACGCTGACCATGCCCGGCATCGCCGGCATCGTCCTCACCCTCGGCATGGCGATCGACGCCAACGTGCTGATCTGCGAGCGCGTCCGCGAGGAGCTGCGCAACGGCTCGACGCCGCTGGCCGCGATCCGCGCCGGCTACGAGAAGGCCTGGGCGACGATTCTCGACGCCAACGTCACCCACCTGCTCGCGGCGTTCGGGCTGTTCTTTTTCGGTTCCGGCCCGATCAAGGGTTTCGCGGTGACGCTCGCCATCGGCATCCTCACCTCGATGTTCACCTCGGTCACGGTGACCCACGCGCTCGTCAATTTGATCCACGGCAAACGCAAGTTGAAGGGGCTGTCGGTCGGCGGCGGCTATGCGCGCGGCATCGCGTCGTGAGCCGGGCGTGCAAACGGGGTTGAGCATCCATGGAAGTCTTTAATCCGAACAGCAATATCAATTTCCTCGGCCTGCGCCGGATCAGTCTCGCGGTCTCGGCGCTGCTCGTCGTGATCTCGCTCGGCGCGATGCTGGTGCGCGGGCTCAATTACGGTCTCGATTTCACCGGCGGCGTGCTGGTGGAAGTGCAATACGAGCAGCCGGTCGACATCGGCGAGGTGCGCGGCGCGCTCGATGCCGCCGGATTCGGCCACGCCGTGGTGCAGAGCATCGGCGGCGCGCGCGAGGTGTCGATCCGCCTGCAGGCGAGCGACGACAAGGACGCCGCCGGCGCGACCAAGAAGAGCGACCAGGTGGCCGACGACGTGCTCAAGGCGCTCAAGGCCAAGCGCGCCGACGCGCGCAAGACCCGCACCGATTTCGTCGGCCCGCAGGTCGGCGAGGAGCTCAAGAGCGACGGCATCGTCGCGGTGCTGTTCGTGATCATCGGCATCATGATCTACATCGGCATCCGCTTCGAGTGGCGATTCGCCGTCGCCGCGATCGCCAGCGAATTCCACGACACCCTGATCACCGTCGGCTTCTACGCGATCAGCCAGCACGAGTTCGACATCACCGTGCTGGCGTCGGTGCTGGCCGTGGTCGGCTACTCGATCAACGACAAGGTGGTGGTGTTCGACCGCGTGCGCGAACTGTTCCGCTCGGCCCGTCGCGCCGAGCCGGTGGAGGTGCTGAACAAGGCGATCAACTCGACACTGTCGCGTACCATCATCACCGCGCTGTTCACCGCCATCAGCATGGTGGCGCTGTACCTGTTCGGCGGCCCGGTGGTGCACGGCTTCGCCCTGACCATGCTGATCGGCATCGTCATCGGCACGTTGTCGTCGATCTTCTTCGCCAGCCCGATCCTGCTCTGGCTCGGCGTGTCGAAGAAGGACCTGATGCCGGTGACGCGCGACAACGCGGAGCTGGCGCGGCGGCCCTGAGCGCCGCCTTCGAGCCCGTCGTTCGGGTCGGAATGCCCGCTTAGGCGAGCAACGCCGGCGTGGCCTGCGCCGAGATCGCCTTGACCATCGCCGCGACGAGGTGATGATTGCCGGCGACCAGGTTGCCACTCTGCGGGATGCCGTCGCGGCCGGCGAAATCGCAATAGTGGCCGCCGGCTTCGCGCACCAGCAGACAACCGGCGGTCATGTCCCAGGGTTTCAGGCCGATCTCGAAGAAGCCGTCCAGCCGGCCGGCGGCGACGTAGGCGAGATCGAGCGCGGCCGAGCCGGTGCGGCGGAAGTCCTCGGCGTCCTGCAGCAGCGCGCGGGTCATGCCGAGCTGCGCATCGAGGTGCTGGCGCTGGCGGAACGGAAAGCCGGTGCACAGCAGCGCGCCGGCGAGATGCTCGCGCTTGCTGACGCGGATGCGGCGATCGTTGAGGAAGGCGCCGTCGCCGCGGCTCGCGGTATACAGCTCGTCGCGCAGCGGATCGTAGATCACGCCGTGCACCGGATCGCCGTGATCGAGAAACCCGATCGACACGCAGAAGTGCGGAAAGCCGCGCAGATAATTGTGCGTGCCGTCGAGCGGATCGACCACCCAGACCTTGTCCGACTTGCCGCTGGCACCGGATTCCTCGCCGACGATGGCATGGTCCGGAAAGGCGCGGCGCAGTTCGCGCACGATCTCCGCCTCGGCCAGACGGTCGACTTCGCTGGCGAAATCGAGCCGCGCCTTTTCCTCGACCTTGATGCTGTCCACGCGATTCAGATAGCGCAGGATGACGGCACCGGCGGCACGCGCGGCGCGCACCGCGACATTGACGGCGGGTCTGGGCATGGGGAACTCCGGGCGATCGGGTGAAGAAGCGGCGCGGACGCCGTCGCCGATTCTAGCATCCGCACGGCGCCTCGCGGCTCGCGCCGGCGCGGCGCTTTGCCGATAATCCGCGCATGACCGAAACCGCCATCGCCGACCGCATCCGCTTCGTGCTGGTGCGCACCTCGCATCCGGGCAACATCGGCGCCGCCGCGCGCGCGATCCGCACGATGGGCTTCACCCGCCTGTGCCTGGTCGCCCCGCAGCGCTTTCCGCATGCGGAGGCGAGCGCGCTGGCCGCCGGCGCCGAAGACGTGCTGGGCAAGGCGGTGCTGAGCGCGAGCGTGGTCGAGGCGCTGGCCGATTGCACGCTCGCGCTCGGCTGCACTGCGCGACCGCGCGGCGTGCCGCTGCCGGAGCTGTCGCCGCGCGAGGCGGCCGAGCGCGCGCTGGCGGCGTGCGCCGGCGGCTCGGTCGCGATCGTGTTCGGCAACGAACGCACCGGCCTCACCAACGACGAGTTGATGTCCTGCCACGCCGCCGTGCACATTCCGAGCGATCCGGCGTGTCCCTCGCTCAACCTCGCCCAGGCGGTGCAGGTGCTGGCCTACGAACTGCGGCTGGCCGTGCTCGCGCACCAGCCGCCGGCGCAGGCGACGCCCGCCGAACCGCGCGCCACGGTCGAGCAACTGGAACATTTCTTCGGCCATCTGGCGCAGACGCTCGAGGACATCGACTTCCACAAGGGCCGCGCGCCGACCACGATCCTGAAACGCCTGCGCCGGCTGTTCCTGCGCGCGGGGCTCGAGCAACGCGAAGTGCGCATCCTGCGCGGCATCCTCGACGACGCGCAGCGCATGGCGCGGTTGGCGCGGGGGAGGGCGGAGGGGTGAGCGGTCAGCGGTGAGCGGTGAGCGGTGAGCGGAAAGAGCCGCTATGCCCTCGGCCCTCAGCCCTCCCCCCGCGATTCCTCCGCGTTGTCGCCGACCCGGCGCACGAGGAGCTTGTCGATGCGTGCGCCGTCGAGATCCACCACTTCGAAGCGCCAGCCGCGCCAGTCGAAATGCTCGCCGACTTGCGGGATGCGGCCGAAATGCGCCACCACCATGCCGGCGGCGGTGTGGAAGTCGTGCTCGCCCTCGAGCGGCAGTTCGCTGCTGCCGAGCAACTCGCGCAGATCGTCGGCGGCGAGCGCGCCGTCGATCAGCCAACTGCCGTCGTCGCGCTGCACCACGGGTTGGTCGCGCGTCGGGGCGACCGGCGCGGCGCTCTTGCCGACCACCGCGGCGAGCACGTCATTGAGCGTGACCAGGCCCTCGATGTCGCCGTACTCGTCGACCACGAGCGCGAGCCGCGTTTCGGCGTCGCGGAATTCCTCGAGCAGATCGAGCGCGCGTGCGGTGCCGGGCACGTACAGCGGCTTGGCCAGCTTGGCAAACAAGTCCACCTGGGTGCGTCCCAGCATCTCCGGCAGGCGCTTGAGGCTCAACACGCCGAGCACGTCCTTGTCACTGCCGCGACAGACCGGATAGCGCGCATACGGCCGCTCGCGCATCAGCGCCAGGTTCTCCTCGAGCGGGGCGGCGGCGTCGAGCCAGGCGATGCGCGGGCGCGGCGTCATCAGACTGTCGACGGTGCGATCGCCGAGGCGCAGCACGCGATTGACCATGTTGCGCTCGTCCGGATCGATCACGCCCTGTTCGGCGCCCTCGGCGACGAGCAGGCGGATCTCCTCCTCGCTCACCTGCTCGCTGCTCAGGCGCTCATGCCGCAGCAGCCGCAGCAGGGCGCGGGTCAGCGCGATCAGCACGAACGCGAACGGCTGCGCCAGCGCGGTCAATACCCGCATCGGGATGGCGACGGCGATGGCGAAGCGCTCCGGATTCACCAACGCCACGCGCTTGGGCAGCAACTCACCGAGCAGCATGTTGACGAAGGTGATGCCGGAGACGCTGAACGCAATGCCGAGCGCCGGCGCATAGGGCGCGAGCCATTGCCAGTGGGTGGCGTCGAGCAGGGCGGCGATGTCCTCGCCGAGCCGCGCGCCGAGCGCGGTGCCGGTGCCGATGCCGATCAGGGTGATGAACACCTGCACCGCGGCGAGCAGTTGCTCCGGCATCTCGATCAGTGCCAGCGCGGTCTGCGCACGCCGGCTGCTGCGCGCCAGATGCTTGAGGCGGCTCTTGCGCGCGGTCATCAGCGCCATTTCGCTGAGCGCGAAGAAACCGTTGAGCAACGCGAGCAGGACGACCAGGACGACTTCGATCAGCATCGCCGCCAGTGTAGCAGAGGCGCGCGGCGGCACGACCGCGCGCCCGGCGCCGCGCGCAGCCGAGCGGCGTTCACGCCTCGTCTTCGATGCGGTCGAAGCTCGACTTGTCGCCCTTCGGCCGCGGCGCGGCGAGGGTCTCGCCGGTGACGAGGTAGTACACCGATTCGGCGATGTTGGTGGCGTGATCGCCGATGCGTTCGATGTTCTTGGCGATGAACAGCAGATGCGCGCCGACCGGCACGCGCTGCGGATCGGCCTTCATGAAATCGATCAGGCGCCGGTAGATGCCGGTGTAGGTATCGTCGAGCTGCTCGTCGTGCGCCCACACGTCCAGCGCCTTTTCCGAGTCGCGGTCGCGGAACGCGGCGACCACGCCGGCGAGCAGCTTGAGCGCGAGCTGGCCGAGCTCGGCGAGTTCGTTGATCCATTCGTCCGGCGAATGCCGGTTGAGCGCGATCGCGCGCTTGGCGATGTTGGCGGCGAAATCGCAGATGCGCTCGAATTCGATGCCGATGCGCAGCGCCGCAAGCACCTGGCGCAGATCGCGCGCGATCGGCTGGCGCAGCGCCAGCACGCGCACCGCGCGCGCGTCGAGGTCGCGTTCCAGCGCATCGACCTCGAGATCGCTCTTGACCACGTGCGCGGCGATGGTGGTGTCGCGCAGCAGCAGCGCGTCGATCGCGCCGGCGAGCTGGGTCTGCGACAACTGGCCCATGCGCGTGATCGCGTCGTTGAGCTGGGCCAGTTCCTCGTCGAAACTTTTCACGATGTGGTCGGACATGGGTCTGTGAGGCCTGAGAGTGCTGGAGCGCTTCTTGCGCAGGGCTGAGGGCTGAGGGCTGACAAGCAGAGGCGGTTCCACGCCGGCTTTGCAGCCCTTGGCCCTCGGCCCGCGGATCACCCGTACCTGCCGGTAATATAGTCTTCCGTCATCTTCTTCTTCGGATTCTCGAAGATCGTCGTGGTGTCGCCGAATTCGATCAACTCGCCCAGGTACATGAACGCGGTGTAATCGGACACGCGCGAGGCCTGCTGCATGTTGTGGGTGACGATGGCGATGGTGTAGCGCGCCTTCAATTCCTCCAGCAACTGCTCGATCTTGCCGGTGGCGATCGGATCGAGCGCCGAAGTCGGCTCGTCGAACAGGATCACCTCCGGTTTCAACGCCACCGCGCGGGCGATGCACAGGCGCTGCTGCTGGCCGCCGGAGAGGCCGAGCGCGCTCTGCCGGAGCTTGTCCTTGACCTCGTCCCACAGCGCCGCCTGGGCGAGCGCCTGCTCGACGCGCAGGTCCATCTCCGCGCGCGACAGCCGCTCGTAGTGGCGGATGCCGTAGGCGATGTTGTCGTAGATCGACATCGGGAACGGCACCGGTTTCTGGAACACCATGCCGACCTTGCTGCGCAGGCGGTTCAGCGGATAGCGCGGATCGAGCACGTTCTCGCCGTCGAGCAGTACCTCGCCCTCGGCGCGCAGCTTCGGGTAGATCGAATAGATGCGGTTGAAGATGCGCAGCAGGGTGGACTTGCCGCAGCCCGACGGACCGATGATCGCGGTGACCTTGCGTTCCGGCACGTCGAGGTCGATGTCCTTCAGGGCGCGGTAGTCGCCGTAATAGAAATTCAGCCGGCGCGCGCGCAGCTTGGCCGGCGGCATCGGCGTCGGCGCGGCGGATGCGGCGGCGGGTGTCGGTTGGGCGGCGGGCGGAACGGGTGTGCCGGTCACGTCATTCATGGGCGACTCGCTTGCGCAGCAGCACGGCGCGCGAAACCAGCGACAGCAGCAGCACGAACACGGTGACGATGAACGCACCGGCCCAGGCCAGCGCGTGCCAGGATTCGTACGGGCTCATCGCGAACTGGAAGATCGCCACCGGCACGCTCGCCAGCGGCTGGCTGAGATCGGCGCTCCAGTACTGGTTGTTGAGCGCGGTGAACAAGAGCGGCGCGGTCTCGCCGCTGATCCGGGCGAGCGCCAGCAGGATGCCGGTGAGGATGCCGGGCAGCGCGGCTCGGTAGAGCACCTGCAGCGTCATCTTCCACTGCGGAACGCCGAGCGAGAGCGCCGCTTCGCGCATCGCACTCGGCACCAGTTGCAGCATCTCGTCGGTCGTGCGCACCACCACCGGAATCACGATCAGCGCCAGCGCGAGCGCACCGGCGAGGCCGGAGAAATGCCCGATCGGACGCACCGCGAGGGTGTAAACGAACAGGCCGAGCACGATCGACGGTGCGGACAGCAGAATGTCATTGACGAAGCGGATGGTCTCGCCGAGCGCGCGTCTGCGCGCGTATTCGGCGAGATACGTGCCGGCGGCCACGCCGATCGGCGTGCCGATCAGGATGGCGACGAGCGACATCGCGGCGCTGCCGAAGAAGGCGTTGGCAAGACCGCCGTCCGCGCCCGGCGGCGGCGTCATCTGCGTGAACAGCGCGGGCGTGAGGGCGGCGATGCCGTTGCCGAGCGCGGTCCACAGGATCCAGACCAGCCAGAACAGGCCGAACGCGGTGGCGAGTAGGGCCAGGCCGAGCGCGAGGAAATTCCTCGCGCGGCGGCGTCGGTACAGGCGCGCGGATGGCGTGGCCACGTCAGCGGCCCTCCTTGCGCGCGAGCTGCATCAGCATCCACTTGGCGATTGCGAGCACCAGGAAGGTGACCACGAACAGCAGGAAGCCGAGTGCGATCAGCGAGGAGCGATAGAGATCCGAATCCGCCTCGGTGAATTCGTTGGCCAGCGTCGCCGCGATCGAGTTGCCCGGCATCAGTAGCGATGCCGAGAGCCGATGTGCGTTGCCGAGCACGAACGTCACCGCCATGGTTTCGCCGAGCGCGCGACCGAGACCGAGAAACACGCCGCCGATCACCGCCGTGCGCGAGTACGGCAGCACCACGTCCCAGACGACTTCCCAGGTGGTCGAGCCGAGCGCGTAGGCCGATTCCTTCAGCCGCGTCGGCACGCTCAGGAACACGTCGCGCATCACCGCGCTGATGAACGGGATCACCATCACCGCCAGCACGATCCCGGCGGTGAGCATGCCGATGCCGAGCGGCGGACCGCGGAACAGCGGCCCGAGCAGCGGCCACTCGCCGAGATGCGCAGTCAGGAACGGCACGACGTGCGCGGCCATGAACGGCACGAACACGAACAGCCCCCACATGCCGTAGATGATGCTGGGAATGCCGGCGAGCAGCTCGATGGCTGCGCCGATCGGCGCGCGCAGCCACGGCGGTGCGACCTCGGTGAGGAACAGGGCGATGCCGAAGCTCACCGGCACCGCGATCAGCATGGCGATCAACGCGGTGACGACGGTGCCGTAGATCGGCACCAGCGCGCCGAACTGGCGCTGCACCGCGTCCCAGTCGGCGCTGACCAGGAACCGCCAGCCGAAGGTGGCGAAGGCCTCGCGTCCGCCCCACAGCATGGACAGCGCGGCGCCGACCAGCACCACCAGCACCAGCCAGCCGGCGCCCGCGAACAGGCCCTTGAACACGCGGTCGGCCGCGGCGTCACGCGCGCCGATGCGGTCGAGATCGCGCGCCGACGGCAGGCGCACGGGGGATGGCGGGGAGACGGCGATGCTCATGGCCGCGGTGCGGAGTCCTCGACGGAGGCGCTGATCGGAAAAATGCGCGCACCGTTGCCGATGCGCGCGAAGGTGCGAACCGAGGAGAGATCTGTTCGCGACGTGAAACGATTCCTCAAAGCTTGAAATCGGACTTCCAGTACGCCTCGATCTGCCTGACCAGCGATTCCGGCAGCGGCACGTAGTCCAGCGCCTCGGCGTCCTTCTGGCCCTGTTCGAAGGCGAAGCGGAAGAAATCGAGCGCGGTCCTGGTGTGGGCGGCGTCCTTCGGCGTCTTGTACAGAATCGCCCAGGTGGTCGCGGTGATCGGCCACGCCGCCTCGCCCGGCGCGTCGGTCATGATCAGGTTGAAATCCTTGGCGTTCTTCCAGTCGGCGGTCGCGGCGGCCGCGGCGAAGCTCACCTTGTCCGGCTTCACCCACTTGCCGGCATGGTTCTGCATGGCGACATAGGTGAGTTTGTTCTGCAGCGCGTAGGCGTATTCGACGTAGCCGATCGAATCCTTGATCTGCTTGACGTAGGCAGCCACACCCTCGTTGCCCTTGCCACCCACGCCGGTCGGCCAGGACACGGTCGTGCCTTCGCCGACCTTCTCCTTCCATTCCGCGCTGACTTTCGACAGGTAATTGGTGACGTTGAACGAAGTGCCGGAACCGTCCGAGCGGTGCACGACGGTGATCAGGGTCTCCGGCAGCTTCACGCCCGGATTGAGCTCGGCGATCGCCTTGTCGTTCCACTTCTGCACCTTGCCGAGGAAGATGTCGGCGAGCAGCGGTCCGGTGAGCTTCACCTGGCCGGCCTCGACGCCGTCGATGTTCACCACCGGCACGATGCCGCCGATGACCACCGGGAACTGGCCGAGACCCGCGTCGGCCAACTCTTTGCCGTCGAGCGGCTTGTCGGAGGCGCCGAAATCGACGGTCGCCGCCTTGATCTGGGCAATGCCGCCGCCGGAGCCGATGGACTGGTAGTTGACCTTCGAACCGGTCTTGGCGGTGAACGCCGCCGCCCACTTCGACAGCACCGGGTAGACGAACGAGGAGCCGGCGCCGGTGATGTCGGTGGCGGCCGAGGCATTGCCGGCGAGCCCGATCGCGGCGGTGGCGGCGAGAACGAGGAATGTGCGGCGCAGTCGCGGGAACATGCAATTCTCCTGACGGGACGTGAGAGACGAGCCGCGCCCCCAGGGGCGGCCCGTGCGGGACTGCGCGCAGGCTACGCGGCGATCTTGAAGGTTTTATGACAGGGGTGAGCGGTCAGCGGTGAGCGGTGAGCGGTGAGCGGTGAGCGGAAAGAGCTTTGCAGCCCTCAGCCCTCGACCCTCAGCCCCCATCCCTGTCACAAAACGGTAAACTTCGCCCTTTCGCACGCTCCCCGGAGGGACCGATGTTTTCCCTGCAAACCATCTTCGGCAAGGGCGACCGCATCTACGGCCTGCTCGAGGCCAGCGCGGACGCGGCGCGGCAGAGCACGCGCGCGCTGATCGCCATGCTCAATCAGAAATCCTCCAGCCCCTCGCTCGAGGAGTTCCGTCTGGCGCGACGGCGCGAAAAGGAGGTGATGGCGCAGATCAGCCAGACCCTGGTCAACACCTTCGTCACCGCGCTCGACCGCGAGGACATCGAGGCGCTGTCGGGCGCGCTGTACAAGATCCCGAAGACCGTGGAGAAGTTCGCCGAACGCTACGCGCTGTTCGCCGATCGGCTGATGGACGTCGACTACGCTTCGCGCGCGGCGCTGCTGGAAAAGGCCGCCGGGGTGATCGTGGAGATGGTCGGGCAGCTTCGGCGCGGCATGAAGCTCGAGGAGATGAAGGCGTTGAACGACCGCATGCAGGCGATCGAGAGCGAGGCCGACCGGCTGATCCTCCATCTGTACAAGGATCTGTTCGCCAACTCCGGCGACGTCGCCCGCCTGATCCTGCGCAAGGATCTGTTCGAGCTGCTGGAGAAGGCCATCGACCGCTGCCGCGACGCCGGCAACGTTATCTATGCGATCGTGCTCAAGCATTCGTGACGGGGTAAGCGGTCAGCGGTGAGCGGTGAGCGGAAAGAGCTTTGCAGCCCTCAGCCCTCGGGGATTGGAAATCGGTCGCTCGCTAACGCTCGCTCAATCGGAAATCGGAAATCGGGAGTGGAGAGTGGGGAGTGGAAAAAGACTGTGCTCAGCCCTCAGCCCTCGACCCTCAGCCCTCGACCCTCAGCCCTCAGCCCTCAGCCCTCGACCCTCAGCCCTCAGCCCTCAGCCCTCAGCCCTCAGCCCTCGACCCTCAGCCCTCGACCCTCAGCCCTCAGCCCTCAGCCCTAGCCAATGAGCCTCACCCTCGTCCTCGTCGTGCTGCTGGTCGCGCTGACCTTCGAGTACATCAACGGCTTCCACGACACCGCCAACTCCATCGCCACCGTGGTGGCGACGAAGATGCTGCGTCCGCTGCAAGCGGTGCTGCTCGCCGCGGCGACGAATTTCCTCGGCGCGATGTGGGGCACCGCCGTGGCCAAGACGATCTCCTCCGGCCTGATCGACGCCGGTGTGGTGGCGGTGACGCCGGATCTCATCATCTGCGCGCTGCTCGGTGCGACGGTGTGGGATCTCATCACCTGGTGGTGGGGCCTGCCGTCGAGTTCCTCGCACGCGCTGGTCGGCGGCCTGTGCGGCGCGGCGCTGGCCGCCGCCGGCGGCAACTGGCACGCGATCATCTGGTCGGTGCCGGCCGAGCACTGGTGGCTGGGCAAGGGCCTGCTCAACAAGGTGATCCTGCCGATGGCGGTGTCGCCGGCGGCCGGCTTCGCACTCGGCTTCGTCATCATGGGCCTGCTGTTCGCGCTGCTGTCGTTCCTCGGCGGCGGCGCACTCGGCGCGCGGGTGCAGCGCGCGTCGCGCCCGCACGTGGTGAATGCGCTTTTTGGAAAAGTGCAAATCGTCTCCTCCGGCTTCATGGGCCTGTCGCACGGCATGAACGACGCGCAGAAGACGATGGGCATCATCGCGCTGGCGCTGGCGGCGGCCACCCAGGCCGGCTCGCTCGATCATCTGCCCGGCTGGCTGTCGTTCCTGCGCGTCGAATCCGATCCGAACGGCCAGTTCGGGATCGCCACCTGGATCAAGGCCACCTGCGCCGTGGTCATGGCCGCCGGCACGCTGGCCGGCGGCTGGCGCATCATCCGCACGCTCGGCCACAAGATGGTGAAGCTGCATCCGATCAACGGCGTGGCCGCGGATGCCGCCTCGTCCTCGGTGATCATCACCGCGTCCGTGCTCGGCATTCCGGTGTCCACCACGCACAACGTCTCCGCCGCGATCATGGGCGTGGGCACCGCCAAGCGCGCCAACGCCATGCGCTGGACCGTGGTCGAGCGCATGGTCTGGGCCTGGCTGCTCACGCTGCCGGTGACCGGCGTGCTGGCCTACGCGATGGTGCGTGCGGTGCGCCTGCTCGGCTGGGGCGGCTGAGTCGCGGCCCCGACGCGGGCATCGCCTTCGCCTATTCCACGCGCGTCTGGCCCGCCCAGTCGCGGTAGTTGAACACCTGACCGCTGCTCGGCCCTCAGCCCTCAGCCCTCAATGTCAGAACGCATCCCCGCCGGCGGAGATCGCCTTTTCCAGACGGTCGCCGAGCGGGCCGATCTCGTCGATCAGGCGGTCGAGTTCCTCGGCGGTGAGCAGTTCGTACGGCCGGTTCTCGCACAGGTGCAGATACGGCGAGCCGTCGAGATCGCTGACCGCGAGGAAACCCACGCGCTGCTCCCAGTTGAAGCGCAGGCAGCGTTTCGCGTCCATGCCGGTCAGCGGTCCGATCGGCGTGGAGACGCGCAGGTATTTGCGACCGGCCTCGTCCTCGAGTTCGGCGAGATACAGCCCCTGATGGCGCGCGCCGCCTTCGGTGCTGAGGTCGAAACTGAGCAGGTACGGATCGTTGATGCGCAGCCGGTAGCGCGCGTGGACGTGGGAGCGGACATCTTCGAAGGATCGCACGGGATTCTCCGGATCGGGCTCGCCGTATGCTAGCGTGATGCGGCCATGAAGTCAGTCGTCCCGGCGCCGCACCGGGCCATCCTGCGGACGATCGCGGCGATTCCGCGCGGGTGCGTGGCGTGCTACGGCGAGATCGCCGCGCGCGCCGGCGTGCCGCGTGGCGCGCGCCTGGTCGGACGCGTGCTGCGCGAAGCCGATCCGGCGCTCGATCTGCCCTGGCAGCGGGTGCTGCGCGCCGACGGGCGCATCGCCTTTCCGTCCGGCAGCCGCGCACACCGCGAACAGTGCCGGCGCCTGCGCGCCGAGGGGGTGGTCGTGGTCCACGGCCGGGTCGATCTCGCCCGCTTCGGCTGGCAGCGCAACCTCGACCGCGAGCTGTGGTCGCTGCCTCATGCCTGAGCGCGGCGCCGGAACCAGCCGGCGATGCTGAGCCGCTCGCGCGCCGCCGGCAGCACCTCGTGTTCGACCTCCGCGCTCAGGAACAGTGCGAGCGTGCCGGCCCGCGGCAGGATGTCCGCGGGCGAGGGGGATGCGTGCGGCAGGTACAGGCGCAGCGCGCCGCCGTCGGTTTCGCGCCAGTCGGGATTGAGATACAGCACGCTCGACAGCACGCGCGCGTCGTCGTCGCGGAAGCGGTCGCGGTGGCGGACGTAGCGTGCGCCGGGCGGATACAGTGCGAAGTGCGCCTCGAGTTCGTCGAGGCCGAGCAGGAGCGCACGATTGAGCGCGACGCGCAGCGCCTCCATCGCGCGCCAGTACGCCGCCTGCGCCGGCGTCGCCGCGGCGGGGTCGAGCCACTGCGTGCGATCGCCGCGCAGTTCCGGGCGTTCGCCTCGCCCGGCGCCCCGGCCGACCGCGGCGGGACGCAAGCTCCCGGCGGCGGCGAGCGCACGGCATTCGGCGGCGAGCGCGGTGCAGACCTCGGCATCGAGAAACGCCGGAACCACGGCGTAACCCGAACCTTCCAGGTTCTCGGCGATGCGCTTGATCGGCTGCGTCGCTGCCCGCATCATGCGAGCGTACCCGATTCCGGATGTCCCGCCCATGCCGCAATTTCCGCCCGTGACGCGGGCGCTGTTGCTCCTCAACATCCTCGTCTACCTGTTGCAGGCGCCGGCCGGCGATGCGCTGCTGGCGCGGTTCGCGCTGTGGCCGCTCGGGCCGCACGAACTGGCGCGGCTCGACGACGGCGGCCTGGTGCGCGTCGGCTTCGAGCCGTGGCAACTGGTGAGCTACGCGTTCCTGCACGGCAGCTTTCCGCACATCGCGTTCAACATGTTCGCGCTGTGGATGTTCGGCGCGCCGGTGGAGAACGCGCTCGGCGCGCGTCGGTATACTTTGTACTATCTCGTCTGCGTGCTCGGCGCCGCCGTGGCGCAACTCGCCACCATCGCCTGGTTCCAGCCCGAGGACTTCTATCCCACGGTCGGCGCCTCCGGCGGCGTGTTCGGCCTGCTCATCGCCTTCGCCGTGTTCTATCCGCGGGCGCGCATCGCGGCGCTGTATTTCCCGGTGCCGATTCCGGCGCCGATCGCGGTGGTGACCTACATGCTCCTGGAATTGATCTTCGGCATCACCGGCACCCAGGCGGGCGTCGCCCACTTCGCCCACCTCGGCGGCGCGGTCGTGGGATTCGCCTTGCTGCGTTATTGGCGCGCGCCGCGGCGACGCGACTACGACGACGGATCGTTCCGGTAGATCACGCCGCCCTTCATCACGAAATCGACCCGCTGCACCACCCGGATGTCCTCGAGCGGATTGCCCGGCACGGCGACGACGTCGGCGTAACAGCCGGGCGCGAGGTGGCCGAGATCGCGCTCCCAGTCGAGCAGTCTGGCGCCGTCGCGCGTGCCGGCGCGCAGCGCGTCGAGCGGCGTCATGCCGTGTTCGACCAGCAGCACGAATTCGCGCGCCTGGCTGCCGTGCGGAAACGGGCCGACGTCGGAACCGAGCGTGATCGGCACGCCGGCGGCGAGCTGGCGGCGGAACTGGGCGACGTGGTATTGCTGGATCGCGCGATAGCGTTCCGCGGCCTCCGGCGTGGTGGCGTGGTCGATGAAGTATTCGAGCACGGCAAAGGTGGGCACCGCGAAGATGCCGCGCTCGCGCATCCGGCGCATGGTGTCGTCGCTCAACTGATAGGCGTGATCGACCGAAGCCACGCCGGCGCGGACGGCCATGCCGGTGCCCGGTTCCGCGGTCGCGTGCACCGCCACGCGGCGACCGGTGCGCGCGGCCTCGACGACCGCGGCGCGCAGTTCCTCCTCGCTGAACTGGTACGGCGCGCGCAGTTCGCCGTGCTGCATGCGGTCCTTGCCGGTCTGGTAGATCTTGATGAAGTCTGCGCCCTCCTTGACCTGGGCGCGGATCACGCGCACCAGTTCCGCGGTGCTGTCCGCCGGCGTCGCGTTCGGCAGCGCGTGCTGCTCGGGGTTGCGGCCGAGCGCGTCCTCGTGTCCGCCGAGGATGTCGATGGCGTTGCCGCACACGCGCAGGCGCGGGCCGGGAATCCAGCCGCGGTCGATGGCGTCGCGCACCGCGCTCGCCGCGGACCCGGCGCCCTCGGTGCCCATGTCGCGCTCGGCGGTGAAACCGGCCAGCAGATCGGCGCGGGCGGCGAGGGTGGCGCGGATCGTGCGCTCCGGTACGGATTCGTCGAAAGTCTGCGCATCCTCGGCGCCGGGATGCAGGAACAGGTGCACGTGCGCATCGACGAAGCCCGGCAGCAGCGTGCGGTCGCCGAGATCGATCACGCGCGCCTCGCGCGGACGTTCGACCGCGGTGCCGACCGCGACGATGCGCTCGCCGCGCACCAGCACTTCGCCGGGCGCGAGCATGCGGCCGCTGTCGACGTCGAGCAGACGCGCCGCATGCAGCACGATCGTCGTGGCCGGTTCCGCGGCCGGCGCGGGCGCCGTCGCGGCGAGCGCCAAGGCAAGCAGCAGCGCACGCCAGCCGCGCATCAGGTCGTCTCCGGGTCGCGCTTGCCGGCAAAATCGACGCTGCACACGAAGCGCAGGGCGTCGAGCCGCGGCAGCGCGCGCGGCAGACAGGCGCGGAGCGCCGTGCGTTCGGCGTCGACCGCGGCCAGTTCGCGCGCGCTCACCGCCGGGTTGATCCGGCGCAGCGCGGCGAGCCGCTCGTGCTCGGCGCCGAGTTCGCGCTCCACCGCGGCGACCGCCGCGGCGATTTCGCGTGCGGCGTGCGCCTGCACCAGCTCCTCGCAGCGCGTGAGCATCGGCGGCACGAGTGTGGCCAAGCGGGTGCGATAGCGCGTCGCGTCGACCGGGCGCAGCGCGGCGCGCGCCACGGCGGCGGCGCTCGGCCGCCAGTCACTGCGGTCGGCGAGCCGGCTGTCGGTCGCCACGCGCAGCGGCAGCGGCGGCAGGAACCGGTCGGCGTGGAGCGCGGCGTCGGCGACGGCTTCGAGCACGAACACCGCCTCGAGCAACACGCTGCGCGGCGGCAGTGTCTCGTCGACCAGGAACGCACAATTGCCGCGCTCGGAGCCGAACAGGAGATCCAGCGCGCCGGCGGCGAGCGGATGATCCAGGCGCAGGAACGGCAGGTCCTCGCGGGCGAGGGCGGTGGCGCGATCGAACGTGACCCGCTGCGGCCCCTCCTGCCAGCCGGGCAGACGGTCGGTGCTGAGGTACTCGGGGTCGAGCAGGAACGTGCGCGGCGCCAGCTCCTCGTGCTGCACGCCGAACTGCTCGAACAGGCGCAGCGCGAAGTCGTCGGCGTCGCGATCGGCGTCCGCCGCGGCCAGCGCGTCGTGCAGCGCGGGCGTTTGCGCGGCGCGTTGCTGGGCGAGTTCGAGCAGGCGGTCGCGACCGCGCTGGATCAGCGCCGACGATTCCGCGTGCGCCGCGCGGGTCTCGGCGATCAGCGCCTCGAGTTCGGCGTCGGCGTCTTCGCCGCCGTGCGCGTGCTCGATGCCGACGGCGAGCAGCCGCGCGCCGAAGCGCTTGTACAGCTCGCGACCGTCGGCGGGGCTGTCGCGGAACGCATCGAGGCCGTCGCGATACCAGCGCAGCAGCGCGTGCTGCGCGGTGCCGGTGAACGCGACGGCGTGCACCTCGATGTCGTGGCGCTGGCCGATGCGATCGAGCCGGCCGATGCGCTGCTCGAGCAGATCCGGATCGAGCGGCAGATCCCACAGCACGAGATGATGCGCGAACTGGAAGTTGCGGCCTTCCGAGCCGATCTCGGCGGCGAGCAGCAGCCGCGCGCCGTCGGGCTCGGCGAAGAACGCGGCGTTGCGGTCGCGCTGCAGCAGGTTCATGCCCTCGTGGAAGCGCGCGAGCTTGACGCCGCTGCGCGTGCGCAGCGCCTCCTCCAGCGCCAGCACCTTGGCCGCGCTGCGGCACACCAGCAGGAACTTCTCGCGCGGGAATTCCTCGAGCAGGCCGAGCAGCCACGGCAGGCGCGGATCGGTGGCGTAGTCGTAGTCGAGCGACGCCGGCGGCTGCCGGGCGTCGGCGACGAACTCGGCGAGCAGGCGTTGGCGCCGGGGTTCGTCGAGGATCGTGCCATCCGGTTCGGCGAGCCGCGGCCGGCGGCGCGGAAAGCCGCCGACCGCGGCGCGGCGGTTGCGGAACAGCACCCGGCCGGTGCCGTGGCGGTCGATCAGCGCCTCGAGTACCGCGGCGGCAGTGGTGCGGTCGGCGGGATCGAGCTCGCCCACCGCCCGGCGCAGCGGCGGATCGTCGTGCAGCCGCGCAGCCAGCTCGGCGCGTTCCGCCGCGTCGAGATTTTGTCCACTTTGCAACTTCTCTACAATTGCAGAAAGTTGCGCATACCCTTCGGCTTCGCGCAGATAGGCGTCGAGATCGGTGTAACGCGCCGGATCGAGCAGGCGCAGACGGGCGAAGTGGCCGCTGCGGCCGAGCTGCTCCGGCGTGGCGGTGAGCAGGATCAGGCCCGGTGTGGCGGCGGCGAGCCGCGCGACCAGCGCGTAGTCCGGGCTCACCGTCTCCGGACTCCAGGCGAGGTGATGCGCCTCGTCGACGACCAGCAGATCCCAGCCCGCGGCCTCGGCCTGCGCCGCACGCCGCGGCGCGTCGCGCAGGAACGGCAGCGCGGCGAGCACCAGTTGCTCGTCGCCGAACGGATTGCGCTCGTCGTCGGCGGTCTCGATCGCCTCGCAGCGCTCCTCGTCGTAGATCGCGAACGCGAGCTGGAAGCGCCGCCGCAGTTCGACATACCACTGGTGGACCAGCGGCTCCGGCACCAGCACCAGCACGCGCGCGACGCGGCCGGTGGCGAGCAGGCGCGCCAGGATCAGGCCGGCCTCGATGGTCTTGCCGAGACCGACCTCGTCCGCCAGCAGCACGCGCGGCGGCCGCCGCGCCGCGGCGACCTCGGCCACGCGCAACTGGTGCGGGATCAGATCGACGCGCGCCGCCAGCACGCCCCACGCCGGCGAGCGCCGCGCCTGCGCGCGCCGCGCGAGGGCTTCGAGGCGGAACTCGAACTGTGCGACCGGATCGACGCGCCCGGCGAGCAGCCGCCGATCCGCGCCGGCGACGTTCTGCAGATCGTCGAGCTCGCCTTCGTGCAGCATCTCGCCGTCGCCGCGGTAGCGCAGCGTGCCGCCGTCGCGCTCGACGGTTTCGACGACGAACGAGCGACCGGCGCCGCGTACCCGCTCGCCCGGTCGGAACGCGGCGCGGGCGAGCGGCGCCGACCGCGCGGCGTAGCGGCGGACCACACCGGCGGCGGCGAAGCGCAGTTCGACCGTGCGGCCGTCCGTGCGCAGCACCGTGCCGAGGCCGAGCTCGGGCTCGGCGGTGGAGAGCCAGCGCTGGCCGGGCGCGAAGTCCATGGCGCGGATTGTAAGCCCGCACGCGCCCGTACGGCATGATCACGTATCAGGCATACAAGAAATCGGCACTGCACCAATCCGGATCGGGATCCGTACTCCAGTGGCGGATCGCGGAGATGTGACATGCGCTGGCCTGCCTCGGTCCTCGTGTTTTCGGCTCTCGTCCTGATGCTCGGCGCGTGCGCGGCGGGGACGATTCCCTACGGTGCCCCGGCGCGCCACGTCAGCGACCGCGAACTGACGATGGAGAAGACCGGCCGCGTGGTCGATGCCGATACCGGCGCCGGCATTCCGGGGGTGAAGATCATCGTGAATTGGAACACCGTTTCCAGCGGTGTGCCGGGGTACAGCGCACCCGGCGGTACCTGGTGCGATCTGCAACGGATCGTGACCACCGATGCCGACGGCAACTACACGATTCCGGACGTCGCCCGGGATCGCGACATTTCCGATCGCGGCACGCGAGTGGACATGACGCCCTTCGGCCTAGCCAGCGCCACGCACGACAAGTACTACACCTTGGCCGTGTTCAAGCCGGGCCATGTGCGTCGGCGATATGGACAAGGTCAAGCAAGTCGAAGACCTGGTGCGCCGGAATTACATCGGCGGTCCGTCGTTGATGACGATTCCCGACGTGCATTTCAGTGCCGGCAAGGTGGCGATCAAGCCGATTGTGATGAAAAGGGTCGATCTCGAATGGTCCGACCTATTGGCCTACTACGCCATGATTCCCCTGGGCTGCTCGGATCGCATGGCGCACTCCGTCGAACAACCGGAAGCCCTTGCGATCGTCGGGCAAATGCGGGACATCGTGCGGCCGATGCCCTGCGCGATGCCGCCCACGACGGCGATCAAGCCTGAGGACTTCGGTGCCTACTGGCGCCTTTCCCAGCCACCCGACCAGCGGCTGGCGTTTTACGAAAGAGTCAAGGTGCTGCAGGGACTGCCGCCGTCGACACGCGGTTTCGATCCGACGGAGCGGATCACGACTACCGCGGAAATCCTTTGTCGCGTCGTCCGGGAAGAGGATGCAGAAAAATGACCAAAAGTATACTTCTGCGGTTCGTGTTGCTCGTGGTTGGTTGCGCCACGGTTGCGCACGCATACGACGCCGAGACACGTGCGCTGTCGGTGGCTGTGGGTGCTGCGCAAAAAAGACGCCGCGCAGCGCGCGGCGTCGGGGCGGGAAGGGTAGTGGCGGCGGTTACCAGATCGTGACCTGCGTCTCGCCCGCGCGCACCATCGGATCGCCGGCCTTGCAGCCGAACGCCTGCGCGAAGGCCGGCATGTTCGACGGCGCGGCGATGGCGCGGAACTGCGCCGGCGCGTGCACGTCGGTGTTGAGGCGCAGCTTCAGTTCCTGCGGCCGGAACTGGTTGGCCCAGACGCGGGCGAAGTTGAGGAAGAAGCGCTGTTCCTCGGTGTAGCCGTCGATGCGCTGTTGCGCCTCGGCCGGGTGCTGCGCGAGCGCGCGCTGGAGCGCGTCGTAGGCGACGTTGAGCCCGCCGAGATCGGCGATGTTCTCGCCGAGCGTCTGCTTGCCCTTGACGTGCAGGTCGTCGATCGCGACGTAGGCGTCGAACTGCTTGACCAGCTTGTCGGTGCGTGCGTCGAATTTCTCGCGATCTTCTTTGGTCCACCAGTTCTTGAAGTTGCCCTGCGCGTCGAACTGCGAGCCCTCGTCGTCGTAGCCGTGCGTCATCTCGTGGCCGATCACCGCGCCGATGCCGCCGTAGTTAAGCGCGTCGTCGGCCTTGGCGTCGAAGAACGGCGGTTGCAGGATCGCCGCCGGGAACACGATCTCGTTCTGCAGCGGGTTGTAGTAGGCGTTGACGGTTTGCGGCGTCATTTCCCATTCGGTGCGGTCGACCGGCTTGCCGATCTTGCCCATGCGCCAGGCGTGGTTGAACTTGCGCGCGGCGCGGACGTTGCCGAAGTAGCTGTCGCGGCTGATGGCAAGGCCGCTCCAGTCGCGCCATTTGTCGGGATAGCCGATCTTGGGCAGGAACGTGTCCCACTTCGCCAGCGCCTGCTGCTTGGTCGCCTCGCTCATCCAGTCGAGCTTCTCGATGCGCGCCTTCAGCGCCACGCGCAGATTGCCGACCAGCTCCTGCGCCCGGGTCTTCGCCTCCGGCGGGAAATTCTGCGCGACGTACAGCTCGCCGAGTGCCATGCCGAGCTCGCGGTCGAGCGTGCCGAGCACGCGCTTCCAGCGCGGACGCTGCTCCTGCTGGCCGCGCAGCGTGCGCGAGTAGAAGTCGAACTGTTCGTCGACGAACGCCTTGCTCAGATACGGTTCGGCGGCGTTGACCAGATGGAAGCGCAGGTACGCGCGCCACTGCTCGGCCGGGGTCTCGACGAGCAACCGGTCCATCGCCGCGAAGAACTTCGGCTGCGACAGCGAGAAACCCTTCTCGCCGACGACGTTCTGGCTGGCAAAGAATTTCTCCCACGAGAAATGCGGTGTGGTCTTGTCCGCCGCGGCCATGTCGACGAAGTGGTACTGGTTGTTGGGATCGCGCAGCGCGACGATCGGCAGCGAGGCGTCGGCGAGCTTGGTTTCGAGCGCCATCACCGCCCGCGCCTGTTTCCCGGCGTCGGCCTTCTTCACGCCGACGAGTTCGAGCGAGCGCGCGATGTGCTCGACGTAGGCGGCGCGGATCTTCTTCGAGGTCTCGTCGGTCTTGAAGTAGTAGTCGCGCTCCGGCAGGCCGAGGCCGTCCTGCGAGGCGTAGGCGATCATGCGCCGCGAGTCGTGGAAATCCGCCTGGGCGGCGAAATCGAACACGAACGACAAGCCTTGTGCGGCGTAGTCGCGCAGGAAGTTGGCGATCTCCTCCGGCGTGGCGAGACCGTCGATGCGCTTCAAGTCGTCCTTGATCGGATCGTAGCCGGCCTGCTCGATCGCCGCCTCGTCCATGCCCGAGGCATAGAAGTCACCGACCTTCTGCGCGATCGATCCGGGTGGATTCTCGGTCTTCGCCGCGTGTTCGGCGATCTCGTGCTGGGCGTTGAGCGAACGCTCGTCCAGCATCACGAACGCGCCCCACGAGGTGCGATCCGGCGGAATCGGATGCGCCTTCAACCAGTTCGCGTTGACGAACTGGAACAGGTTCTGGCACGGGCTCGTGGTGCGATCGAACTCGGCGGGGTTGAGGCTCGTGTTCATGTCGTCCGCCAGCGCGGCGGCGGCAAAGCCGAGGCCGAGGCACAGCGACAACAGTCTTGGCGCGCAACGCATCATCGCGAATCTCCCTGAAAAAAGGCGCAGCTTGGCGATGGCGACGCGCGCCGGACAGTGTCGAAGGTCACGGACGCCGGCCGGCGTGCGCGCCGTCCGGCAGTTTGTCCGGGCCCACCGCGCCGCCGGAAAGCAGGAACGCCATTGCCTGATCCATGCTCCAGTCGGTGGCGACGAGCCGCTCCACCGGCACGATCTCGAGATAGCCGCCGGTGGGGTTGGGCGTGGTCGGCACGTACACGGCGGCGAGCTCGCGGCCCTCGGCGTCGGCGAACACGCGGGTGACGAAGCCGATCGACTTCAGCTCCGGCGAGGGAAAATCGATCAGCACCACGCGCTGCGTGCCGGCCGGTTTGGTCGCCAGCATCGCCATCAGTTTCTTGGTGCCGCCGTAGATCGCCTGCACCATCGGAATGCGCGCGATCAGGTTCTCGAACGCGGTGAGCAGGCGCTGGCCGAACACGCGGTTGCTGGCGAAACCGACCAGATACAGCGCGACGATGGTGCCGACCGTGGCGATGATCGACTGGAACCAGTCCTGGCTCAGCCACGCCGCCGCGCCGGGGAAGACCGCGCTCAGCGCGGCGAACAGCGCCGCCACGATCGGCGCGCCGACGTGGGAGAGGAACCCGAAGATGATCTTGAACACTTCCCACGTCAGCCACAGCGGCACGAACGTGAGCAGGCCGGTGATCAGATAACGTTGCAGGTGCAGGGTGCGCATGGCTTGGCCGGTCGGGGCGCGCCATGATAGCGTGACGCCGCACGCGCACGTAAGGTCGCTCATGTCCACGTCCTCGCCCTCGTCCTCTCCCGCCGCCGCGGCCGCTGCACGTTCCGGCAGCGCCGCGCCGCGCGCCGACGGCGTCAGTGTCGGTGTGGTGGTCGCGTTGATCGGCCTGCCGGGCGCGGGCAAGAGCGTGGTCGCGCGTTCGCTCGAGGCTCAGCTCGGCCTGCGCCGGGTGTGCCGCGACGCGATCCGCCACGCCATGTTTCCGCGCTGTTCGTACAGCTACGCCGAGAAGCGCGCCGCGTTCCGCGGCATGCTGCTCGCGCTCGAGATCAACTGCATGCTCGGCGAATCGAGCGTGCTCGACGGCGTCACCTTCTCGCGCCGGCGCGATCTCGCCCGCGTCGATGCGGTGATCCGCCGCTATGGCTTCACGCCGGTGCCGATCTATCTCGAGTGTCCGCCGGAGGTCGCGCGCGCGCGCATCGAGAGCGACGTCGAGCACGACCGTCACCTCGCCCGCGACCGCACGCCCGAGGTGGTGAGCGAGGTGCTGATGCGCTTCGATCCGCCGCCGCCGAATGCACTCGTGCTCGACGCGCGTCGACCGGCGACCGAGGTGTGTCGTCTGGCGATCGAGGCGGTAGCGGCGATACGCGGTCTCCCGCCGGAAAACGTCGCCGGGACGGCGCCGCCGTCCCCTTGAGAATCTTGCGTGCGAGCTGTCGCTCGCGTGCGGGCGCTGTCCGTGCGATCGCGCGCGCGCAGCGCGGCGGGTGAGGGTGGCACGGCCGTGATCTTGTTCCTTTCTTGAGGCGCGTCCTGCGGTTTTCCGCTCGCGTCCGGCGAGCGGGTTACTTGCTGGCCAGAGCAGAGCTTCCGCTCGGCCGCAGGCCGAGCGGGTCACTTCTTTGCTGGTGCAAAGAAGTAACCAAGAAACACCTCGAAAGCAGAACATCCCTCGGAGGACCTGCACGA
>JAJPHA010000087.1 GCA_021325475.1 Rhodanobacteraceae bacterium
AGCTTGAATTCGATCCGGCGGCGCACCTTTTCTTCCACCGGCTTGCCGTTTTCCAGGCGCGGCTTGAACGTCCAGCGCGCCACCGCGCGCAAGGCGGCGGCGTTGAACACGCGCGCGGGCTCGGCGTTGACGACCTTGGCATCGGTCACGGTGCCGTCGGCGGTGACGGTGAATTCCACCTCGACCCAACCCTGCTGGCGCGCGCGATAGGCTTCCGGCGGGTAGTCCGGCGCCACGGTCCGCACGAGCTCGGCGGGCCGGGTTTCGCCGCCGGCGGGCGCTGCGGCCACGGCCGGTTCGGGCGCGGGCGGCGGTGCGGGCTTCGGCGCCGGAGCCGGCGGCAGCGTGGCCGCGGCGGTGGTCGGTGCCGGTGCGGGCGCGGGCGCCGCGGGTTCGCCAGCCTCCGGCGTCGCGGCTGGCTTCGGTGGCGTGCCCTGGGCCGTCGCCGCTTTCGCCGCGGCGGCCGCGGCCAGCTGCTGTTCGTGCTCGACCTGCTTCTTCTTCGCGTCGAGTTTGCTGCGCAGGATGGTCAGCGTGTAATTGCTCGGGTCGGCCTTGGCGAGCAGGTCGATCTCGCGCGTCGCCTCATCGACGTTGCCGGCATTGATGCTCTGCTCGACCACCGGCGTGGCGAACGGAAAGATCTCGCGCAAGGCGTCCTTCGCGATCGGATTGTTCGCATCCTTCTCCAGCACGCGCAGATAGAACTCCACGGCGTTGTTGCCCTGCGGCGCGACCAGACGCTGCTCGTGGAACGCGGTGGAGGCTTCCTTGAGGAGCTGCTCCTTGGTGAGCTCCGGTGCCGGCGCGGCCGGCGCGGCGGTGCCCGCCGTCGGCGTGGGCGCGGCCGTGCCGGGTTGCGCGGTCGGCTGCGGCTTGTTGCCGCCGCCGAGGAAGAAGAACAAGGCGGCGGCGATCAGGCCGATGGCGATGATCACGACCGGCAGGAACTTCATCGCCGGATTGGAAGGGCCGCGCGGGCGTGGATTCGATGGTCTGGCTGGCATGGCAGTGGCTCGCAATGACGTGCGGTAGGATACCGTGAGGATCCTTCGGCTTTGCAACTTCCCCGCCAGCCGCGTCAGGACAGGCCCTCGCCCCCTTCGGCGGCCGCCGCGGTGCCAACAAGGTACCGCATTTTGGGGTCGCCGTGGCAAGCGCCCGCCGCGGCGCCGCGATCGAAGTCCGTGACCTCAGGACTGGATCGAACCTTCAGGGAAGCTCGAAACCGTTCTTGAAGATGCTGTCGTTGTCGGGGATGACGAGCAGATTCGCCGACAGCGGCGGCAGCGCGGACAAGGTCAGCGTCGTGCCGTTGATGCTGCCGCTGTCGGTCTGCGCGAGCGCGCTGGCGCCGGTGAAGCCGTACAGCGTCCAGGCGGCGAAGTGCGGGGCGTTGAAACTCAGCGCCACATCATGGCTGACGCTGTCCTTGTTGGTCAGCAGCACCATCGTGCGCGCGTTGCCGTGGAAGGCGTAGGCGCCGATCTGGTCGACGTTGGCGCTGGTCGCGCCGATGCTGTTGCCCTGCACCGCGGCACCGGCGCCGTCGTAGTCGAGGAAGATCTGGAAGCCGCGTTCCGCCTTCGAGTTGGCCGCCGGCGCGGTCCAGCGTGTCGCCAGATCGACGCCCTCGCGCGCGAAGATCGCCAGCAGTTCGGCCTGGGCCACCGCGCCGCTGTCGGTGGCGTCCTGGTCCCAGGCGTACTCCGTGATCGCGAGCTTGGTGCCCGGGCAGTATTGATTGATCCACGCCTTCACCCGCGGGATCAGGTTCGGCTTGCTGTAGTGGTTGGCGTCGGTATCGCCGAGATCGGCGATCCACGATTCGGACGCCCAATTCGGATCGTACAGCTCCTTGAGCGAGCGCAGCCGCCGGCCCCTGGTGGCTGCATCGTCGGCGTTGCTGTAGATCGACCCGGCGGCGCCGTTCGGATCCTGCGGGTAGTAGTGCAGATCGAGATAATCGACCAGATGCCTGCCGCCCGGCAGCGGATTCGCGCACACCTGCTGCAAGTACCAGGCGACGAACGGCAAGCCGCCGTGCGCCTGGCGGTCGGCGCCGTCGACGCAGTTGTCGGCCGCCGAGCCGAACAGGTCGCAGTAGCCCCAGGTCACCGGGCCGGTCACCTGCGCGTCCGGCTCCTGTTGCTTGATCGCGCCGGCGTAGGCGACGGTCTTGCTCCAGATCTCATCGTAGGTCGGTGGGTTCGGATGCACATCGCGGTGCGTGGAGTTCCACAGCATCACTTCGTTGTCGAGCGAGTAGAACTTCACGCCGCCGTGAGCGGCCGTGCCGTGTGCGCTCTGTATGTGAGCGATCCAGCCTGCGGCGAAGGTCGGATCGACGGCCGTCGAGGTGTCGTGCGGATCGTTGTTGATCAGATGATAAAAGCCGTTCTGCGCATCGTAGAGCACGCAATTCGGCGAGGGGTTGCTCGACGGATTGCACTCGCCGGTGCCGGCGTTCGTGTCGTAGGGATCGACCGCATCGGACTGGTATGGGAACGGCACCTGCGCGCCGTACTTGCTGACCGCAAAACCGGCGAAGTAGGGATGATTGAGCGGGCTGTCCGCACGCGGCGTCCAGCCGATCGTCGGAATCGTCATCAGCGGCTGGAGGCCGCTGCCGAGCGCGCTGGCGATGAAGGCGTCCGCATCGTTGTTGAGCGGCGGCACGTGCGTGCGATCGGTGCTGCCCGGAATGTTCTCCCAGAAATAGTCGCGGGCCGTGTTGTGCACATCCACCTGCCAGTTGTAGCGCGTCGTCGAGTTGCCGCCCCAGCGGTCGACCGTGTAGCGCATCTGCGCATTGCGCGCGGCATCGCCGAAGGCCACGCCGAAGATCAGCGGACTG
>JAJPHA010000048.1 GCA_021325475.1 Rhodanobacteraceae bacterium
ACGCTGGCGTCGTGGGCCAGCGATTCGGCCAGCACCTTGATCGCCACGTAGCGGTTGAGCGAGGGCTCGTAGCCCTTGTACACCACGCCCATGCCACCGCGGCCGAGTTCGGCCACGATGTCGTAATGCCCCAGTTGCTGCTTCATGACCCCTCCGCGGCGAAACGCCGGCTGCTGCACGGCAGATACTATCACCGCCAGCTGAACCGGCCCCGTGCGGCGCTTGGCGCCATGCGGGTTGCGCGCTTGGCAAGGGGGATGCCAACCGGCTCACAAAACCGGTCTGGCACGCCGCGGCGGCTGAACGCCGGATAACCGCCGCCGCGCGTCCCGCGCCGGGTCGGGGTTTCGCACGCCGGTCACATCCACGCCCTAGCCTGCGGGCGATCTCGAGCGCCCGCCGTGTCCGCCGCCCGTCCCGTCGCCGCCCCATCACCGCCGGCATGGCTGCGGCCGGCGCTGATCTTGTGTCTGCTCGCCGGGCTGCTGCGCGCGTTGCCGCTGCTGCTGCACGATCCGTTGATCGCGCTGGCCAACAGCTTCGACGAGGTTCGCTACAGCGCCTGTTTCGATCTCTATCCGGACCGTCCGCCGGCGATTCCGCCGACCGACAACAGTCCGTGGGCGCCGTTCGCGAAATACGCGTTCCGCAGCAATGACCGCCCGCTGTGCTACTGGTCGAGCGAGCTCGTCTTCACCGCCGCCGCCGCGTTGTGGCTGCGGGTGCAGCAGGCGCTGGGCGGCGCGGCGGTGTTCGACGTCCGCTGGCTCGGCGCGCTCAAGTTCGCGGCGTTGCTCGGCGTCTGGCTGGGATTCTGCCGAGCGTGGTCGCGCCGCGGCGCGTGGTCCGTGGCGCTCGCCAACGGCCTGCTGCTGCCGCTGGTGTTCGCCGATCCGGCCAATACGGTCTATCTCAACACGTTCTATGCCGAGTGGAGCGCGCTGCTGGCCTTGTATACTTTGTGCGGTCTGCTTCTGCTCTGGCACGACGCGCCGTGGCGCGGCGGACGCGGCGCGACGCTCGCGCTCGTGGCGCTGGCCTTGGCGCTCGCCAAGATCCAGCACCTGCTGCTGCCGCTCGCGCTGGCCGGCGTCGCGCTCGCCCACGGCCGGCATCGCGAACGGCGGGTGCCGTGGCCGGGCGCGGCCGCGTGCGCTGGCGCCGCGCTCGGCCTCGCCGTGCAACTCGTGCAGTTGCATCGCGACAGCGCCGCGATCCGCGACATCGACCTTGCCAATCGCGCCGACGTCGTCTTCACCGGCTTGCTGCCGCACACGCGCGACCACGTCGTGCTGGCCCGACGCCTGGGTCTGGCGCCGGCGTGCCTGCGCTACACCGGGCTGCGCGCCTGGCAGTTGCCGGGCGGTCCACAGCGCGCCTGTCCCTCGCTCGCCGAGGTCGGCCGCGCTCGCGAATTCGCGGCGTTGCTGGCGGAACCGCAGCTCGGACTGCGCCTCTTCGCGGCCGGCGCGAGCGCGCTCGATGCGTGGCTCGCGCCCGGCCTTGGCCTGGTCGAAGGCGGCGACTTCGCGCCGCTGCCGCCGTCGTTCGTGAGCGCCAGCCCGCTGCTCGACGCCTGGCCGCCGTTGCGCGCCCTCGTGTTCGCCGCACCGCTGCTCGCGGTCGTGGCCGCGCGGCGGGCGCGCTGGCGTCTGGTCAGCGCGCTCGCGGCGACGACCATGCTGGCGACGCTCGGCATCGTCGTGCTCGGCGATGGTCTCGCCGACGTGCCGAAGCAGGGGCATCTCATCTACAACGCCGCGTTGGCGTGGTGGGTGGTGGCGGCCACCCTCGGCGCGCGCGTGTGGCGTGCGCGACGCGGCGGCTCAACCGCCGTGGATGCCGTCGATCTCGATCAGCAGTTCGGCGCGGCAGATGTCGCCGTTGAGCAGCAGCAGCGGCACGTCCGCGCCGAGCCGGCGGCGCAGCGCGTCGCGCACGACCGCGGCGTCGCCCGGATCGCGCAGGTAGACCTTGACCAGATCGCCGCGGCCGCGGCCGAGCGCCGCGCGCGAGCCGGCCGCGGCGAGCAGGCTGTCGAGGTTGGCGAGCGTCTCGGCGAGCTGCGCGGCGACGTCGCCGGGATGGTGCGAGGCGTGGCCGACCACCGCGGCCGTGCCGGAAATGTATAATTGTGGAGAATGCGTCGGCGCCCGCATCGCCCGCACGAAGCCGGGCGCGGTCGGGCCGTACTGGCGCGGATAGCGCCACGCACTCCACTGCCGCGGGTTTTCCACCGGCGTGCCGGCCCGACGCGCGGCGAGCGCGTACACCTGCAGCACGCCGCGGCCGCTCGCCGTGCCGATCGCGGAGGCCGCCGGATACGCGCCGGGCGCGGCGGCGCCGAAGCCCTCGGCGCGGCCGCTGCAGAATATGCGATAGCGTTCCGCGTCGCCGTGACCGGCGTTGATCGCGTCGAAGTGATTCCACACCCGGAGCAGATGCGGCGTGGCGCTGGCGCGGCACCAGCGGGTGAGCAGGGCATAGGCGGCGCGGCTGGCGGCCTGCAGGCCGCCGGTCGCGGCTTCGTCGAGCTCGATGGCGACGAAACCGTAGTCGCCGTCGGCGGCGTAGCGCAGCGCGCCGTCGCGGCCGCAGACGACGCGCCCGCGGCCGCGCCAGACCTCCAGCGGCGCCGGCGTGGCGAGCGGCGCCAGCGGCACGGTGAGGCAGCGCGGGTCGTCGGGCAGCACGGTCGCGGCGCCGAAGCCGATCAGCGCGAGCACGTCGCCGTCGGCGAGCACGCGGACGGCGTCGGCGGACTCGTAGCGCACCGCGAGCGGCGGCAGCGCCGGCATCGGGCCGGCGCGGCGGGCGGGATCGGAGTGCGGCGACGGGTCCATCGAGCGGAGTGGCGAACGCGAGCGGGCAGGCATGATAGAGTTTTTCGCACGGATCATCCACGATCGCCAACCCCGCCGAACGCCTGCGCCATGCCGTCCACGCAAACGCCCGCCGAGCGTGAAGTCGCCGAGCTCATCGTCAGCAGCCTCCAGCTCGAACAACGCCGCGCCGAGGACATCGATCCCGAGGCCGCGCTGTTCGGCGGCGAGCTCGGACTCGACTCGATCGACGCGCTGGAGCTCGCGCTCGCGGTGTCCAAGCGCTACGGTTTCCAGCTGCGCTCCGACGATCCCGACAACCGGCGCATCTTCTCCAGCCTGCGCGAGCTCGCCGCGCACATCGAACGCCAGCGCGCGCGCTGAACGCATGGTCCGCGCGTTCGGCTGGATCGGCGTCGCGGTGCTCGTGCTGTGCGCCTGGCGCTACGACAGCGCCGCGTGCCGGCTCGCCGCCGCGGCGCTCGCCGTCGCCCTGTTCGGCCGCGCCGCGCCGCGCGCGCTGCGGCCGGGATGCGCCGCGCTCGCCGCCGGCGTGCTGCTGGCCGGTCTCGGCGGCGGCGTGGCGCTCGCGCTCGACCTGCTGCCGGCGCTGATCGCCGCGTTTCTCGCCTACCTGTTCGCGCGCACGCTGCGGCCGGGGCGCATGCCGCTGGTGGCGCGCGCGGTCGCCGTGCTGGACGGCGCAGCCCGCCTCGCGGATCCGGCGGTGGCGCGCTACGCGCGCACGCTCACCGGCGTGTGGGCCGGCTACCAGAGCGCGCTCGCCGTGCTCGCCGTGCTCGCCGCGCTCAACGACCGCGGCCTCGTGCCGATGCTGCCCGGCGGGTTGCCGAGCGCGCGCGGGTTCGGCGCGGTCGGCCTGCCGCTCGCGGTGGCGGCGTTGTTTATCGCCGAATTCTTCTGGCGCCGGATCCGCCTGCCGCAGGCGCCGCGGCGCTCGTTCGCCGCCTTCGCCTGCGCCCTGCTGCGCGCCTGGCCGCGGCTGCTCGAGGAACGCGCGCCGTGACGATGCCGCTTTGTGAAACTTTCCACATTGCCGCATCGCATCCGGCGCTGCCCGGCCACTTTCCCGGGCGGCCGATCGTGCCCGGCGTGGTGCTGCTCGATCGGATCGCCGCCGCGGCCGAACGCGGCTTCGGCCGGCGCCTCGTCGCGCTGCCGGAGGTGAAGTTCCGGCGACCGCTCGCGCCCGGCGCGACGGTGCGACTCCGCCTGGAGCGCACCACGGACGGCGCGCGCTTCGCGCTCCACTGCGGCGCCGAGGAGATCGCCCGCGGCACGCTGGAACTCGCGCCGCCGTGAGCGCGCACTGGAGCGAGCGCCGCGAGGGCGGCGGCCGGTTCGCGCTGTGGCTGATCCGCAGCATCGGCCTCACCTGCGGCCGCGCCGCGGCGCGCGTCCTGCTCCCTCCGATCGCGTGGTATTTCTTCCTGCGCCGCGGTCCCGAGCGGCGCGCCTCGCGCGCGTTCCTGACCCGCCTGTTCGGCCGGCCGGCGCGGGCGACCGAAGTGCTGCGCCACATCCACTGCTACGCGGCGACGATCCTGGATCGGGTGTTCCTGCTGGCCGAATCGGTGCGCCGCTTCGAGCTCGTCGTGCACGGGCTCGATGCGCTCGAGGCCGAGCTCGCGCGCGGCCGCGGCGCGTTGCTGCTCGGCGCCCACATCGGCAGCTTCGAGGTGCTGCGCGCGCTCGCCGATCGCCGGCCCGAGCTGCGCGTGCGTTGGCTGATGGACCGCGCGCAGACGCCGGCGCTGACCCGCGCCCTGCTCGCGCTCAACCCGGCCGCGGCGGCGGCGGTCATCGACGTCGGTGCCGAGGCGACCGACATCGCCCTCGCGCTCCACACCGCCGCAGCGCAGGGCGCGCTGATCGGCCTGCTCGCCGACCGCACGCGCCGCGGCGAGGCGGTGGCGCCGGTGGACTTCCTCGGCGCGCCGGCGCCGTTCCCGCTCGCGCCGTACCGCATCGCCGCCGCGTTGCAGGTGCCGGTGGTGCTCGGTTTCGGTCTGTACCGGGGCGGCAACCGGTACGAAGTATACTTCGAGCGTTTTGCTGAAAGTATACAAATCCCGCGCACCGCGCGCGCCGCCGTGCTGCGCGCCTTCGCCCAGCGTTACGCGGATCGCCTCGCCCACTACACCCGCCTCGATCCGTACAATTGGTTCAACTTCTATGATTTCTGGCAGTCTCCCGATCCTGTTCGCCGCACTGACGGCGGCGCTGCCGCCTGAGGCGGCGGCGCTGGTCGCCCGGCTGGCGCGGCCGGCGCCGGCCAGCACTGCCTACCTCGAGGTGCGCTTCGTACACCTGTTGCGCGCGCCGCTGGTGCTGCGCGGCGAGCTCGACTACCGCGGCGCCGAGCGTCTCGGCAAGCGCGTCGATTCGCCCTACCGCGAGCTCACCACGATCGCCGACGGCACGGTGACGGTCGAGCGCGCCGGGCGCGCGCCGCACCGGTTCGCGATCGGGCGCGTGCCCGAACTCGAGGCGCTGCTCGCCGGCTTCGGCGCACTGCTCGGCGGCGACGCCGGCCGGCTCGACGCCGGCTACACGGTGGACATTGTGGAAAATACGCAAAATTGGACATTGACCCTGCGCCCGCGTGCGGCGGCGCTCGCGGCGCGGGTGCGCGCGCTGGTCGTCGACGGCAGCGATGCCGAGCCGCGCTGCTTCGCGCTGTACGAGGCCGACGGCGACGCCGACGTGCTGCTGCTCGGCGCGGCCGCCGCGGTCGAGCCGCCGCCGCGCACCCGTGCCGAGGTCGAGGCGCACTGCCGGCGGCTCGCGCCGTGAGCGCGCGGCGGCTGTGGATCGCCGCCTGGTGGCTGCTGCTCGGCGCGGCGGCGCTGCCGCTGGCGCGCGGTCTGCGCGTGAGCGGCGATCTGACCGATTTCATGCCGCCGCCGGTGGACGCGGAGCAACGTCTGGTGCTCGACGAGATCGGCCGCGGGCCGGCCTCGCGCCTGCTGCTGGTCGCGCTCGGCGACGCCGCCCCGGAGCAGCTGGCGCAGTGGAGCCGCGCGCTGGCGCAGGCCCTGCGCCACGATCCGCAGTTCGCGCAGGTGGAGAACGGCGAGACCGATCTTACGACGCTCGATCCGGCCTGGCTGCCGTACCGCTATCTGTTGTCGCCGACGCTCGACCACGCCACGTTCGACCGCGGCTTCCTGCGCGAGGAATTGCAGCAACGGCTCGCCGATCTCGCCGCGCCCGGCGCCGCGGAATTGCAGGAACTGCTGCCGCGCGATCCGACCCTGGAGGTGCTCAAGCTCGCCGAACGCTGGACCCCGGCGCGCACACCCCTGCTGCGCGACGGCGTGTGGTTCTCGCCGCGCGGCGAGGCGTTGCTGCTCGTCGCGACGCGCGCGCCCGGCTTCGATGCCGCGGCGCAAGCCGCGGCGATCGGCGCGCTGGACGCGGCGTTCCGCGCGCTGCCGGGGACGGACACGGCGCGGCTGACGCTGAGCGGTCCGGGCTATTTCACCGCGCGGCTGGCCGCGATCACACGCGCCGAAGCCGAGCGCCTGAGCCTGATCGGCACGCTCGGCTTCGCCGTGCTGCTGCTCCTCGCCTACCGCAGCGTCGGCGTGCTCGCGCTGGTCGCGCTGCCGCTGGCGAGCGGCGCGCTCGCCGGCGTGGCGGCGCTCGTGCTCGGCTACGGCTACGCCCACGGCATCACCCTGGCCTTCGGTTTCACCCTGCTCGGCGTGGCGCAGGAGTATCCGATCCGCGTGTTCAGCCACCGCCGCGCGGATGCCGCCGACGGCGTCGCCGCGGTGTGGCCGCTGCTGCGCCTGGCGATCGTCTCGACCGCCATCGCCTATCTCGCGTTCTACGCCTCGGGGGTGCCGGGGCTGCGCCAGCTCGCGGTGTTCACCATCGTCGGTCTGCTCGTCGCCGGCGCGGCCACGCGCTATGCGCTGCCGGTGCTGCTGCCGCCGCGCTTCCGCGACAGCGCGACGCTGCCCTGGAACGCGCGTCTCGCGCACGCGCTCGCCGCCGTGCCGCGCCCGCGCTGGCTGCCGGCGGCGCTGCTGGCGTGCGCGCTTGGCGCGCTGGTGCTGGCGCCGACCCCGACCTGGCAGAACGACCTCGCCGCGCTCACGCCGCTGCCGGCGGCGGAGCTGGCACGCGAGGCCGCGCTGCGCGACGCGCTCGGCGCGCCGGACGTGCGCCACGTGCTGGTGCTGGAGGCCGCCGACGCCGACGGCGTGCTCGCGCTCGGCGAGCGCATTTCTCCACAAGTGGAAAAGTTGATCGCGGCCGGCGCCGCCGCCGACATCGAGCTGCCGAGCCGCTACCTGCCGAGCCTCGCCACCCAGCGCGCGCGCCAGGCGCGCCTGCCCGAGCGTGCCGCGCTGGCGGACGCGCTCGCCGCCGCGCTCGACGGCTTGCCGTTCCCGCCCGATCTGTTCGCGCCGTTCCTGGCCGACGTGGACGCGGCGCGCGCGCTGCCGCCGCTCACCCCGGCGCGCTTCGCCGAGACGCGGTTCGGCCAGCGCCTGCGGACGATGCTGGTCGCGCAGGACGGGCGTTGCTTCGGACTCGGCGCGCTGTACGGCGTGCGCGACGTCGGCGCGCTCGCCGCATTCGCGGCGGCGACGCCGGGCGTGCGCCTGCTCGATCTCAAGGCCGCCTCGGAGGCGCTGGTCGCGGCCTATCGCGCCCGCATCCTCGTCGCCCTGGCAGCGGCGCTCGTGCTGCTCGGCGTGGCCGTGGCCACCGCGCTCGGCGATCCGCGCCGCGCCTTGCGGGTGCTGGCGCCGATGTCGCTCGCCACCCTGCTCGCCGTGGCCGTGCTGCGCCTCGCCGGGGTTTCGTTGTCGCTGTTCCATCTCGTCGCGCTGGCGCTGGCGGCGGGGCTCGGCCTGCACTACGCGCTGTTCTTCGAGCGGCCGGTCGCCGACGCGGCGGAAGCGCGGCGCACGCTGCATGCCACGCTGGTGTGCGTGCTCGCCGCGGTGCTGGTGTTCGGCCTGCTCGCCGCCTCGACGTTGCCGGTGCTGCGCGCGATCGGGCTCACCGTGGCGCTCGGCGTGACGTTCCATTTCCTGCTGTCGATCCAGATGGCGCGGCCGCGATGACGGCGAACGACTGGCGCGAACTGCTGCCGCACCGTGGCGCGATGTGCCTGCTCGAGGCGATCCTCGCCTGGGACGACGCCACGCTCCGCGCGCGCGCCGTCTCGCACCGCGATCCGCGCAATCCGCTGCGCAGCGACGACCGGCTGCGCGCGCTGCACGCCTGCGAATACGCCGCCCAGGCGATGGCCGTGCATGGCGGCCTGCTGGCGCGGCGCGCCGGGCGCCGCGCGCCGCCCGGCGTGCTCGCGGCGCTGCGCGACGTGCGCCTGCACGTGGCGCGCCTCGACGACCTGCCGGGCGCGCTCGAGGTGGAGGTGCGGCAACTGCTCGCCGAGGCGAGCGGCTGGCTCTACGCGTTTCGCGTGGTCCATGCCGAAACGCTGCTGGCCGAAGGCCGCGCGACGATCCTGATGGTTTCCTGAGGACGGTCCGATCGAGTTCCCATCGCGGCGGTCGCCGGCGGCGCGCCGTATCGCCAGCGGGTTCGGAGCGTACTAGTCCGCCGCGGCGCGGCGCGCGACCCGGTTGCCGAGGTAATGGCCGAGCAGGATCGCCGCGCCGATCAGGAACGGGATTAGCGCCAGATGCCGGCCGCTGATGCCGAACGCGAACGGACTCTCGTCGAAGCCGAAGAATTCCGCGATCATCCACCACGCGTTCGCGGTGATCCAGAACACCACGGCGAGGTTGTGCGCCAGATCCTCGCGCACGTGGCGCGCGCGCCAGGTGATCAGGATCGCGGCGCCCAGCGTCGGCACGATCATGAACACGCCGAGCGCGCGCCACAGCAGGCACCAGGAGATGTCCTTCATCAGCCAGAACACGATGTGCAGGTTTTCGGCGCGGCGGTGGCGCAGCGGCACGCAGTAGAGGGGCTCGGTCATGGCGGGCGGGATGGGCGGTGGAAGGGTCGTGCGACCATTAGAACCCATCTCGGAATCTGCTGCGCTCGACGGCTCGTGCGCCGGCGGTGCTCGGACCGGGCGGGTACAAGGACGTACCGCCGTGCCGCCCGAGGAATCCTCATTTATTCTCAGTAAACTCCGGTTCCTGCGCTCCGACGGCGCACGATCCGTCTTCGCTCGCGACGATTTTGGGAATCTCGAAACAAGCGGAGGATGTGGCCTGGGCTCTTTATGCCCCCTTGAGTCAAGGGGGCGATCAAACCCTTGCGCAGCAAGGGTTTGATGGGGGTTGTGGAGGTGCGGCGCGGTAGCCGAAGACACGGACGTTGGGATTTGATCAGACCTTCCTTTGCGACGGGTTCCTGCCATGACGGCAAGGGAAACAATACGCCGCGCGCTGGTCACCGGCGGCAGCGGCGATATCGGCGGTGCGATCTGCCGCGCGCTGGCCGCGGCCGGCCATGCCGTGTGCGTCCACGCCAACACTGAGCGCGCGCGCGCCGAGGCGCTCGCCGCCGAGATCGAACGCGCCGGCGGCCGCGCCGAGGTGCTGGTGTTCGACCTCACCGATGCGGCGGCGACACGCGCGGCGCTGGAGCGCGCGCTCGCCACGGGTCCGATCGAGGTGCTGGTGCACAACGCCGGCATCCACGACGACGCGCCGCTCGCCGGCATGCGCGACGCGCAGTGGCATCGCGTGATCGACGTCTCGCTGCACGGCTTCTTCCACGTCGTGCAGCCGTTGCTGCTGCCGATGGCGCGCGCGCGCTTCGGCCGCATCGTCTGCGTGTCCTCGGTCGCCGCACAGCTCGGCAACCGCGGCCAGGCGAACTACGCCGCGGCGAAGTCGGCGCTGCACGGCGCGGCGAAATCGCTGGCGCGCGAGATGGCCGGACGCGGCATCACCGCGAACGTGGTCGCGCCCGGCATCATCGCTGGACGCATGAGCGCGGCGGCGTTCGACGCCGCGACGATCCGGCAGCTGGTGCCGGCCGGCCGCGCCGGCACGCCGGAGGAGGTCGCCGCGCTGGTCGCGTTCCTGTGCGGCGAGGCCGCCGGCTACGTCAACGGCCAGGTCATCGGCGTCAACGGCGGCATGGTCTGACGCGCCCGCCGCGGCTTCCGCGCGTGCGGCGCGGCCGCTATACTTCGCCGCTCGTTCGGCCGCGCGGCGGCCGTTTCCAGTCCTGCGGGTGAGCCGTGACCAATCCCATTA
>JAJPHA010000041.1 GCA_021325475.1 Rhodanobacteraceae bacterium
CGTCCTGCCTCCTCCTCGCGCGTCGCGCGCGATGCCGTTCGGGGCATCGCGCAAGCGCGCCGCGCTCGACCCGCTGAGCTACGGGCGCGTGGTTGGATTTTCGCACGAACGCGCCGGCGACGGAACGCGGCCGCGCGGTCTCACGCGCCGCCCGCGAAGCCGGTCTGGCGCCAGGCTTCGTAGACGACCACGGCGACGGCATTGGACAGGTTCAGGCTGCGGTTGTGCGGGCGCATCGGCAGGCGCAGGCAGTGCGCCGGCGGCAGGGCGTCGAGCAGCGCCTGCGGCAGGCCGCGCGTCTCGGGTCCGAACAGCACGGCGTCGGCCTCGGCAAATTGTACACTCGTATACAATGTGCGGCCGCGCGTGGACAGCGCGAACAGCCGGCGCGGCCGCGCCGCGGCGACGAACGCGTCGAGATCGTCGTGCACCGCGACGTCGGCGAACTCGCGATAGTCGAGTCCGGCGCGCCGCAGCTTGGCGTGATCGAGGTCGAAGCCGAGCGGCCGGATCAGGTGCAGGCGCGCGCCGGTGTTGGCGCACAGCCGGATCACGTTGCCGGTGTTCGGCGGGATTTCCGGCTGGTAGAGCACGACGTGGAGCATGCGCGCGGTCGCGGCGCGCCTCACCAGGGCAACTCGGCGCCGGTGTGGTCGAGGAAGCGGCCGGCGTCCGCCGCGGTGACGGCGTCGAGCACGCGGATCAGGCCGGCCACCGATTCGCGCGGCGCGAGCGGCGCGGTGGCGCCGCCCATGTCGGTGCGCACCCAGCCCGGATGCACGCACAGCGCGCTGATGCCGAGCGGTGCGAGCGCGTGCGCCATCTGCCGCGTGGCCATGTTGAGCGCGGCCTTGCTGATGGCGTAGCTCGGCGTGCCGAAGCGCGTCGCGCGGGCGAGCGAACCGAGTTCCGAGGTCACGTTCAGCACCGTCGCGCGCTCGCCCTTTGCCAGCAGCGGCGCGAGCGCCTGGGCGAGCAGCAGCGGACCGGCGGCGTTGGTGGCGAAGCTGTCGATCAATGCCTTGGCGCCGAGCGCACCGAAGCGCTCGCCGCCGATCAGGACTCCGGCATTGTTGATCAGCGCATCGAGTGCCTCGGTGAGGCCGGCGAGCTCGCGCGCCAGTTCGTGGATCGAGCGTTCGCTGGCGAGGTCGAGCGGCAGGATCGCCAGATGTCCCGGATGCGCGGCGGCGAGCTCGGTGAGCGCGAGCGCCCGGCCGGGATGGCGGCAGGCGGCGTAGACGCGGTCGCCGCGCGCGAGCAATTGGCGCGCGAATTCGAGGCCGATTCCGCGATTGGCGCCGGTGACGAGGATGCGTCGCATGGCAGCTCCGGGGGCGGCGGCGTGTGGCCGACGGCACATTGTAATGCCGCAAACCATCGGCTAGATTCGCCGCCTCGCCACCGGACCCGCATGGAGGAACGCATGGTCGTCGCCACTGTCTGTCGCTCGCTCGCTCTCGCCCTGCTGCTCGGCACCGCCGGCGCCCTCGCCGACACCGCGCCGGTCGCGGCGAAGGTCGATGCCGTCGATCTCGCCTACGAGCGGTTCCAGCTCGACAACGGCCTGACCGTGGTCGTGCACGAGGATCACAAGGCGCCGGTGGTGCACGTCGCGGTGTGGTACCACATCGGCTCGGCGGACGAGCCGGCGGGCAAGACCGGCTTCGCGCATCTGTTCGAGCACCTGATGTTCTCCGGCTCCGAGCACCACAAGGACGGCTACTTCAAGCCGTTCGAGCTGGTCGGCGCCACCGATCAGAACGGCACCACCTGGCTCGACCGCACCAATTATTTCGAGACCGTACCGTCCACCGCGCTCGACCTGGCGCTGTGGATGGAGTCCGATCGCATGGGCCATCTGCTCGGCGCGATCGGCCAGAAGGAACTCGATACCCAGCGCGGCGTGGTGCAGAACGAGAAGCGCCAGGGCGAGAACCAGCCCTACGGCCGTGCCGACGAGAACATCCAGGCGAACGCGTTTCCGGCGAATCATCCCTATCATCACGACACGATCGGCTCGATGAAGGACCTGGACGCCGCCTCGCTCGCCGACGTCAAGCAGTGGTTCACCGATCACTACGGCGCCGCCAACACGACGCTGGTGCTCGCCGGCGACATCACGCCCGCGCTGGCACGCGAGAAGGCGCAGAAGTATTTCGGCGACATCCCCGCCGGGCCACCGGTGGCGCGCCAGCAGCCGTGGGTGTACCCGCGCAGCAAATCCACCCGCGGCGAGATGGTCGATCAGGTCGCGCAGGTGCGCATCTACCGCGAATGGAACGTGCCGCCGCTCGGCGACGCCGAGCTGCCGGCGCTGTCGCTCGCCGCCGCGGTGCTCGGCGAGGGCAAGACCTCGCGCCTGTACGAGCGCCTGGTCTACCGCGACAAGATCGCCGACGACGTCGCGCTCGAGGTGCGCCCGTTCGCGCTCGCCGGCATGTGCGAGTTGCAGGCGGACGTGAAGAAGGGCGTGGATCCGAAGCAGGTCGAGGCGGCCATCGCCGAGGAATGGGCGAAGTTCCTCAAGGACGGCCCGACCCAGGACGAAATCGACCGCGCCCGGGTGCGCGCGCACGCCGCGTTCGTGCGCAGCGTCGAGCGCGTGGCGAGCCAGGCGCGCATCCTCGCCGAGGGGCAGGTGTACCGCAACGATCCGGCCGCCTACAAGACCGATTTCGCGCGCCTCGACGCCGCCACGCCGGACAGCGTGCGCGCCGCCGCGCGCAAGTGGATCGCACGCGGCGACTACACCCTGACGGTCAAGCCCGGCACGCCCGATCCGACCAAGGACGAGGCCGAAACCGCCGGCCTGCCGGCGGCGCCGGGCGCGCCGAAGCCGGTGCTGCCGCCGCGGCGTGAGTATACAACGGTAAAAAGCGACATCGACCGCAGCCGCGGCGTGCCCGAGGTGACGTCGTTCCCCGATCTCACCTTCCCGACCGTGCAGCACGGCAGGCTGAAGAACGGCATCGCCGTGGTGCTGGCCGAGCGCCACGCCATTCCGGTGGTGCAGATGAACCTGCTGTTCGCCGGCGGCTATGCCGCCGACCGCGGCCGCAAGCTCGGCACCGCGAGCTTCACTGCGGCGATGCTGGACGAGGGCACCGCCGAGCTCGATTCGCTGGAGATCGCGCGCCGCAAGGATCGCCTCGGCGCCATCCTCGGCACCGGCTGCGATCTCGACACCTGCACGGCGAGCCTGAATGCGCTCAAATCGCAGTTGACGCCCTCGCTCGCGCTGCTCGCCGACATCGCGCGCCATCCGGCGTTCCGCGACGAGGACCTCGCCCGCATCCGCGGCCAGTGGCTGGCCGGCATCGCCCAGGAGAAGACCGATCCGACCGGGCTTGCGCTGCGCACGCTGCCGCCGCTGCTCTACGGCAAGGGCCATCCCTACGCGGTGCCGTTCACCGGCAGCGGCACCGAGGAGTCGATCAAGGCGCTGACCGCGGACGATCTGCGCGGCTTCGTCGGCGATTTCCTGCGCCCGGACAATCTCACCATCCTCGTCGCCGGCGACACCACCCTGCCGGAGATCGTCGCCGCACTCGACGCCGCATTCGGCGACTGGCAGGCGCCGGCGAGCCCGCGGCCCAAGCTCGAGCTCGCCAACGTCGCGCCGCCGTCGCAGCCGCGCGTGTACCTGATGGACCGCGCCGGCTCGCAGCAGTCGGTGATCATCGCCGGCATCGTCGCGCCGTCGAGCCTGGCGCCGAACTACCTCGAGATCGGCACCATGACGCAGGCCTTCGGCGGCCTGTTCACCTCGCGCCTGAACATGAACCTGCGCGAGGACAAGCACTGGGCCTACGGTGCGTTCGCCTTCTCGCCGGCGGCGGTGGGGCCGCGCGCGTTCCTGATGTTCGCGCCGGTGCAGACCGACAAGACCGCGCCGGCCGCGGCCGAGGTGCTGAAGGAGGCGCGCGAGCTGGTCGGCGCCAAGCCGCTCAGCGCCGCGGAGATCGCCAAGGTGAAGATGAGCGAGGTGCGCGCGCTGCCGGGCGAATACGAAAGCGCCCGCGCCGTGCTGGGGGCGCTGCACCAGATCGTCGTCTATCACCGTCCCGACGATTACGTGCAGACGCTGAAACACCGCATCGAGGCGCAGACCGACGCCGACGTCGAGGCGGCGGCGAAGCAGGTGGTGCGACCCGACGCGCTCACCTGGGTGATCGTCGGCGATCGCAAGGCGATCGAGGCGCCGGTGCGCGAACTCAAGCTCGGGCCGGTCGCGGTGCTGGATGCCGACGGCAACGTGGTAGAGTAGGCCGCATGCGAGGCGCACGCGGTGTCATGCCGAGTCTGCTCGCGGCGGCGCTCGCCGCGTGCAGTTGGGTCGAGCCGACCGCCGGCGGCAACGCGGTGCGGGTGGCCTGGGACGGCAACGTCGCCGGCTGCCGCGACGTCGGCGCGATCAACGTCGCGGTCGCCGACAAGGTGGGCTTCTACCACCGCTCCGAGCTCAAGGTGCGCGACGAGCTCGAAACCCTCGCGCGCAACCAGGCGGCGAGCATCCCCGCCGACACGATCAAGCCGACCGGCGAACCGAAGGACGGCACGCAGAGCTTCGAGGCCTACGTCTGCGGCAGCGTGCGTGTGCGCGAACGCGAGCACGCGCCGGACAAGAAGGACGCGGCGCAGACGTTTCCGGTGAAGGAGCACTAGCCGCAGCCGGGCAGGCCGAGCGGCAGGGTCAGCCGCGTCAGCGGCAAGGTCGACGGCAGCAACGCCGGCGCGCCGGGTGCCGGCGCGAACGTGGCGGTCGCGTGCGCGCATTGCAGGTCGCGGATCGTCAGCGTGCCGCGCGCCAGGTTGACGAACGCGCGCGGGTCGTAGTCGGGCCCGAAGTGCGGGCCGAGGCCCTGCGCCAGCGTGCCCTGGTACGCGCCGTCGGCGTTGCGGTCGAGCACGCCGAGCAGCCAGATCGGAGCGCCGCCGGCGTCGAAGCCGAACCAGATCGCGTCGAGCCGCGTCGGGTCGAGCTGTTCGACGAGGAAACCGCTGCCGCTGCGGGCCGGGTCGTACCACGCGCCGCTCGCGCCCGCCGCCGCCGGCGTGCCGCCGTCGGTGCAGCCGAGTCCGGCGAGCGCGGTGAGCCGGTTGAGCGGGACCACGTAGGAACCCCAGCCGGGCGGGCCGTCCCAGCGCATGCGGCCGTGGTCGCAGTCGTCGAACACCAGACCGATCCGGCCCCAATGCGTGTCGGCGTAGCCCGGCGGCGCGCCCGCGGGCAGGCGCACGTCGGCGAATTCGATGCCGTTGCCGAGCACCGTGCCGAGCGCGGCGAGCCAGCGCTGTTGGCCCGGCGCGCCGACGGGTGGATAAGTGAAAAAGAATAACAAGGCCCGATCGCCGGCGAGGATCTCGAGCGCGATGCCTTCGCCGCTGCGGGCCGGGTCGTACCACAGGCCGCTGTAGCGCGCGTCCACCGGCGCCGCGGTCGATGCCGGCCGCGGCCGCACCTGGCTGTCGAACGGCGGCGGCGTCACGCGCGCGTCGAAGCGGCACGGGCCGGCGTTGCCGGCCGCGGTCGCGGCGGTGCAGGCGGCTTCAAGATCGCCGACCTGCGGCTGCGACGCGCCGGCGAGCCAGGTGCGCAGCGTCTCCCAGCCGGCCGCGGCTTCGGCGTCGCTGAAGCCGCAGTGCGACGGCGCCGCCTCGTTCACGAACGCGCTCAGCAATTGCGCCGCGGGCAACGTCTGCCGCAACACGGACTGGTTCGCCGGAATCACGAGCTGGTCCTGGCTGGTGTGGATGGAAACGATGCGGGTCGCGGGATCGATGCGGCCGCGGAAATCGGACACGTAGTGGAAATACAGCGCCGCGAACGGGTCCGGCGCGATGCGCGCGATCGCCGCATCGAGCGCGGCATCGCCGTAGTCCACGCCGACGTTGCCGAACGGGCTCACGCCGCCGAGTTTGTCCGGCGCGCGGACGAGGTCGGACAGGGCATAGGTCGCGTAGCCCATGTTGCTGACGAAGAAGTCCTCGTCGGTGACGTGGATCAGGTTCATCAGTTGCGCCAGGCGCCGCTGCATCGCGCCGTTGCGCAGCCAGCCCGGCAGGTTGACGCCGGTGCACTGGTTGAGCGGCAGCAGGGTTTCGAGCAGTCGCGCCTTGTCGAGCAGATCGGACAGATTCGGCGGAATGTCGGCGAGGTCGTAGGCCCACGGATACGGCGCCGCGCCGGTCGGCAGCTCGCCGGCGTCCTTGCAGACCACGTCGTAGGCCAGCCGCAGATCGATCGCCGTGTCCCACACCCGCGCACCCGCCGCCGGCGGGCAGCCGGCGTACACGCCCGGCACCGGCGCGAAGCGCGCGTCCTCGGCGAGCTTGAGCGCGACCAGACCGCCGAGCGAACCGCCGTAGGGAAGGATCGCGCCGGGCCGGCCGACCGCGGCGCGGAACACCGCGAGCAGATCGGCGTTGTCGTCGACCGCGGTGAACAGGGCCCACGCACGCTGGCGATAGCTCGACGCCGCGATCGCGTAGCCTTCGGCGAGCTGGCGCGCGGCGAGCGGTCCCAGGCTCGGATCGGGCCCCGGCGGTTCGAAGGACAGACCGTGCTGGAACAGGACGAGTGCATCGCCGTCCTTCCAGCCGTCCGGCACCGCGATGCGATAGTACGCGCCGGCGGCGGTGACGCCGCGGAGCTCGCGCGTGGCGTGCGCGGCCGCCGCCGCCAACAGCAGCGCCGCACCGAGGGCGAATGCGATGCGTCTCATACCGGGCCTCCGCAAGCGACCACGCTAATCCCGGTTCGCTTAAGCCGACGTAAATCACATCGCGCTGCCGCGGAATCGTTACAATGCCGGCGCGGGTGCGAGGGGAGTGGCGAGCGATGAAAGTCCTGGTCACCGGGGGCGGCGGCTTCCTTGGCAGCGCGATCTGCAAACAGCTCGTCGCCGCCGGCTACACCGTGTGTGCGTTCAACCGCAATCGCCATCCGGCGCTCGAGGCGCTCGGTGTGGAGCAGCGCATCGGCGACATCGCCAATCTCGACAGCGTCGCCGCCGCCAGCGAGGACGTGGACGCGATCGTGCACAGCGCCGGCAAGGTCGGCGCCTGGGGCCGGCTCGAGGACTACTACGAGACCAACGTGCGCGGCACCGACAACGTGCTGGCGACGTGCGAGCTGCACCAGATCGACAAGCTGGTGTTCACCTCGAGCCCGAGCGTGGTACACGGCGGCGGCGATCTCGACGGCGTCGACGAATCGGTGCCGTACCCGACGCACTACAGCAGCGCCTATGCGCAGACCAAGGCGCTCGCCGAGCAGCGCGTGCTGGCGGCGAACGGCGCCGCACTCGCCACGGTGGCGCTGCGCCCGCACTTCATCTGGGGGCCGGGCGATCCGAATCTGCTGCCGCGGATTCTCCGCCAGGCGCGCGCCGGGCGGCTGCGCCTGATCGGCGCGGCGAACAAGAAGATCGACACGACGTACATCGACAACGCCGCCGAGGCACACGTGCTGGCGTTGCAGAAGCTCGCCGTCGGTGCGCCGACCGCCGGGCGGACGTATTTCATCAGTCAGGGCGAGCCGATCAGCCATGAGGCGCTGATCAACGCCTGGCTCAAGGCCGACGGCTTTCCGCCGGAGACGCGACGCATCCCGGTGGGTTTGGCGAAGTTCCTCGGCGCCGCGTTCGAGACGGTGTACGGCGCGCTCGGCCTCCAGAGCGAACCGCCGCTCACCCGCTTCGTGGTGGAACAACTGACCACCGCGCACTGGTTCAACATCGACGCCGCGCGGCGCGATCTCGGCTACACGCCGCGCGTGAGCATGGCCGAGGGTCTCGCGCGCCTCACCCAGCATCTCGCGCGCGAGCGCATGCAGCAGCGCGCCTGAGCGACGCCGCGACCGGCTAGAATGGCCGGTGTGAATGCCCCGACCAACCAACGTCGCGATCCGCTGCGCGCGCGCGCCGGCGCCCTGCTCGAGGCCGCGCTGAACCGCGCGCTGGCGCTCGACCCGGCGAGCGCGGAGCGGCTCGCCCTGCTCGAGGGGCGCCGCGTCGGCATCGAGTTGCGCGGCATCGATCTCGCGCTCGGCGTGGGCGTGCGCGACCGCCGCCTGCACGTCGAACCGGCCGATGCCGCCGCGCCGGACCTGCGCCTGCGCGCGAGTCCGGCGGCGCTGCTCGCCTTCGCCGTGCGCGCGGAGGGCGCGACGCTGCCGCCGGGGCGGGTCGAGATTTCCGGCGATGCGGAACTCGCGCGCACGCTGGAACGGCTGTTGCGCGGCTTTCGTCCCGATCTCGAGGAAGCCTGCGCGCGTGTCTTTGGCGACGTGTTCGGCGTGCCGCTGGCGCGCGCGCTGGCGCGCGGGTTCGCGTGGTCGCGCGAGACGGCGCGCACGCTGGCCGAGAATGCGGCGGACTATCTGCGCGAGGAGAGCCGCGAGCTGGTCGCGCCGGCGGAGCTGGAGCGCTTTCTCGATGAGGTGGACGTCCTGCGCGAGCGCGTCGAGCGGCTGGAGGCGCGCCTTGCCGGCCTCGCGCGGCGCGCGCGCGGAGACGCCGCGTGACGCCGCTCCGGCAACTGCCGCGCCTGGCGCGCATCGGCGTGACGCTGGTGCGCTATCGGCTGGACGATCTGGTCGAGAGCGCGCACCTGTTCCGGCCGCTCACCTGGCTGCGGCCGCTGCTGCCGCGGCCGCGCGCGGATCTGGCGCGGCTCGCCCGCGGCGCGCGCCTGCGTCTGGCGTTGATCGAGCTCGGCCCGCTCTTCGTCAAGTTCGGCCAGATCCTCTCCACCCGCCGCGACCTGCTGCCCGTCGACGTCGCCGACGAGCTCGCCCTGCTGCAGGATCAGGTGCCGCCGTTCCCGGGCGCGGCGGCGCGCGCCACGGTGGAGGCGGCGCTCGGTGCGCAAATTGCGACATTGTATAAAACCTTCGACGACACGCCGCTCGCCTCGGCCTCGATCGCGCAGGTCCACGCCGCGCGATTGCCCGACGGCCGCGAGGTGGTCGTCAAGGTGCTGCGCCCCGGCATCCACGCGCGCATCGCCGCCGACGTCGCCCTGCTGCGCGCGCTCGCCGAACTGGTGCGGCGCTGGCATCCGGCGGCGGACAAGATCCGCGCGCACGAGATCGTCGACGAGATCGAGACCACGCTCGAGCACGAACTCGATCTGCAGCGCGAGGGCGCCAACGCCAGCCTGTTGCGGCGCAATTTCGCCGACGGCGAGGATCTGCTGGTACCGGAAGTGTTCTGGTCGCACTCGAAGGGGCCGGTGCTGACGCTGGAGCGGGTGCGCGGCATCGCGGTGGACGACCTGGCCGCGCTGGATGCCGCCGGCATCGACCGCGTCGCGCTCGCCGAGAAGGGCGTGCGCCTGTTCTACACCCAGGTGTTCCGCGACAACTTCTTCCACGCCGACGCCCATCCCGGCAACATCTGGGTGGACGCCGCGCGGCGCGAGAATCCGCGCTTCATCGCGCTCGACTTCGGCATCATGGGCTCGCTGCCCGAGCGCGACCAGTACTGGCTCGCGGAGAATTTCATGGCGTTGTTCGCGCGCGACTACAAGCGCATCGCCGCGCTGCACGTCGCCGCCGGCTGGATGCCCGCGCACGTGCGCCTCGACGAGCTCGAGGCGGCCGTGCGCACGGTGTGCGAGCCGTACTTCACCCGGCCGCTGTCGCAGATCTCGCTCGCCGAGGTCGTGGCCAAGCTGTTCGCGGTGGCGCGCCGCTACGAACTCACCTTGCAGCCGCAACTCATCCTGCTGCAGAAGACGCTGCTCAACATCGAAGGCATCGGCCGCCTGCTCCATCCCGGCATAGACCTCTGGGCCACGGCGAGGCCGGTGCTCGCCGACATCCTGCGTCGCCGCCACGGCCTGCGCCGCACGCTGCGCGAACTGCGCGGGCGCCTGCCGGAGTGGCTGGCGGCGGCGCCGGAGATGCCGGAACTGGTGCGCACCGTACTCAAGAAGGCGGCCGCCGGGGATTTCGATGCCGAGCGCGCCCGCAATCCCGCGCCGAACGGCGCCGCGACGCGCACCGCGGTGCGCGCCGCCGTGCTCGGCCTCGCCGGCGCCGCCGCGCTGCTCGCGGCGGCGCTGCTGTATGCGCTCGACCAGCGCGGCGCGCAGTGGCTGCACCTGCCGGTTTCGGCGTGGCTCGCGCTGGCGCTCGGCGCCGGAGCCTTGACCGCCGCCTGGCGCGGCGCGCGCTGAGCACGGTGCGGGCGGACTGCTAGAATGCGCGCGGCTCCGGCCCGACCGTCCTGTCCGGCACATGCTGCACGTATCCGCGACGCTGCAAATTCCAGAAAGTGAACTTGTGGAAACGTTCGTGCGCGCCGCGGGTCCGGGCGGGCAGAACGTGAACAAGGTCGCCTCGGCGGTGGAATTGCGCTTCGACGTGATGCGCTCGGCGGCGCTGCCGGCGCCGCTGCGCGCGCGCCTGCTCGCGCGTCGCGACCGGCGCCTGACCGGCGACGGCGTGCTGGTGATCCAGGCCAACCGCTTTCGCGATCAGGCACGCAACCGCGCGGACGCGCGCGCGCGGCTGGTCGAGATCCTGCGTGCCGCGTCGCGGGTGCCGAAGCGGCGCATCGCCACGCGGCCGCCGCGCGCGGCGCAGGAGCGGCGCCTCGCGGCGAAGAAGAAGCGTGCCGAGCACAAGCGCGCCCGCGGGAAATCATGGAGCGCCGAGTGAGCGCGGCACCGCTGCCGGTCGCGCCGCCACGCATGCCGCAGTTGCCGCCGTCGCGGCTGGCGCCGCTGGCGCGCTGGCTGCTCGGCCGCTGCGGCTGGCGGCTCGCCGGCGTGCTGCCGGACGAACCGAAGCTCGTGGTCATCGCCGCGCCGCACTCGAGCAACTGGGATGCGGTCTGGGGGTTGCTGTTCAAGATCGCGCTGCGGCTGGACGTGCACTTCATCGGCAAGCGCGAGGCGTTCTTCTGGCCGCTCGGGCCGATCCTGCGCCGGCTCGGCGGCATCCCGATCGACCGCGCCGCGGCACACGACGTGGTCGGCGAGATGCGCCGCGAGTTCGCGCGCCGCGAGCGCTTCTGGCTGGCGATCGCGCCGGAAGGCACGCGGCGACGTGTGCACAAGTGGAAAAGTGGATTCTGGCGCATCGCCCGCGCCGCCGACGTGCCGATCCTGCCGGTGTATTTCCACTATCCGGACAGGACCATCGGCCTCGGGCCGCTGTTCCGGCCGAGCGCCGATTGCGCCGCCGACATCGCGCGGCTGCGCGAGTTCTACCGGCCCTGGCGCGGCAAGCGCCGCAGCGTCGAGTGAGGCGAGCGGCTCAGCGTTCCGAGTGGCCGGTCTCGTAGTAGTCGCGGCGGGCGAACAGGCCGGGCTTGATCAGATCGACGAAGGCGCGCGCCTGCGCGCTCAGGTACTTGCCCTTGCGCGCGACCACGCCGTAGCTGCGCTGCGGGAAATAGCGGCGCATGTTGCGCACCGCCAGCCGCTGCTGGTCCTCGGGCTTGATGCAGATGCCGGTCACGATCGAGATGCCGAGCCCCATCGCGACGTACTCCTTGATCACCTCCCAGCCGCCGACCTCGATGGCGACGCGGTACGGCACCTTGCGCTGCTGGAACACGAGATCGACCAGCCGATAGGTGGTCAGGCGCTGCGGCGGCAGGATCAATCCGTAGGGCGACAGATCCTGAAGCACGATCTCGGACTTGGCCGCGAGCGGATGATCGAGCGGCAGGATCAGCATCGGATCGAACCAGTGCACCGGTTCGTAGGACAGATCGTGCGGCACGTCGAGCATCGAGCCGAAGGCGAAATCGACCTGGTCGGAACGGAGCAGGGCGAGTCCGTCCTTGCCGGTGACGTTGGCCAGTTGCAGGCGCACGTCGGGATGGCGCTCGCGATAGGCGCGCACCAGCGGCGGCAGCAGGTACTGGATGGTCGAGGCGCCGGCGGCGATGTTGACCTCGCCGGCGTCGAGTCCGCCGCGCAGGGTGCGGAATTGCTGGTCGAGATTCTCGATGCCTTCCACCAGCGGGCGCACCAGGTCGTAGAGCACCTGGCCTTCGCGGGTCAGCGCCAGGCGCGGGCGCGTGCGTTCGAGCAGGCGGGCGCCGAGTTCGCGCTCGAGCGCCGACAACTGCAGGCTGACCGACGGCGGCGACAGGAACAGCGCATCGGCCGCGCGCGCCACCGTGCCGAACTTGACCACGTAGCTGAAGGCGCGCAACTGCTTGAGCCGATTGCCCTTGTAGTACTGCCGTTCGCTGGCGACGATTGCTGCGTCGCGTTGCGTGCGGGACTTGCCGCGCCGGCGGCGCCGGCGCGAGCCCGGAGTCGCATTGTTAGCCATTTGGTTGCGGTTGCTCTCGCATAACGCTTGCAACTCATCCGTTTGCAGAACAATTGAAATTCATAAATATCATGCTTGAAACATTTGGTTTGTCAAACAGACTGCGTTTTGCTTAAGTCCGCTGCCACGCAGCAAGACACTGCGGCGACTTCAGCCAACGGAGGAAACCCGTCCATGAAAGCCACGCTCCCCACCGCCGACCAGCTTCGCCTCGACTGGCAGAACAACCCGCGCTGGCACGGCGTCAGCCGACCCTACCAACCCGAGGACGTGGTGCGGTTGCGCGGCACGGTGCCGATCGAACATTCGCTGGCGCGCCTCGGCGCCGAGAAGCTGTGGCGCTATCTCGCCACCGAGGAGTTCGTCAATGCGCTCGGTGCGCTCACCGGCAACCAGGCGATGCAGCAGGTCAAGGCGGGACTCAAGGCGATCTACCTTTCCGGCTGGCAGGTGGCGGCGGACGCGAACCTGGCCGGCGAGATGTATCCGGATCAGTCGCTGTATCCGGCCAACTCGGTGCCGCAGGTGGTCAAGCGCATCAACAACACCTTGCTCCGCGCCGATCAGATCGCGCACGCCGAGGGCAACGACGGCGTCGATTATCTGCAACCGATCGTTGCCGATGCCGAGGCCGGCTTCGGCGGGGTGCTCAACGCCTTCGAGCTGATGAAGGCGATGATCGAGGCCGGCGCCGCCGGCGTGCATTTCGAGGATCAGCTCGCCAGCGTCAAGAAGTGCGGTCACATGGGCGGCAAGGTGCTGGTGCCGACGCGCGAGGCGATCGACAAACTCGTCGCCGCGCGCCTGGCCGCGGACGTGATGGGCGTGCCGACGCTGATCGTCGCCCGCACCGACGCCGAGGCGGCGGATCTGCTTACCGCCGACATCGACCCCAACGACCGGCCGTTCTGCACCGGCGAGCGCACCGTGGAGGGCTTCTACAAGACCCGCAAGGGCCTCGACCAGGCGGTGTCGCGCGGGCTGGCCTACGCGCCCTACGCCGATCTCGTCTGGTGCGAGACCGGCAAGCCCGATCTCGCCTTCGCGCGCCAGTTCGCCGAGGCGATCCACCGCCGGTATCCCGGCAAATGGCTCGCCTACAACTGCTCGCCCTCGTTCAACTGGAAGAAGAATCTCGACGATGCCACCATCGCCCGCTTCCAGCGCGAACTGGCGGCGATGGGCTACAAGTTCCAGTTCATCACCCTGGCCGGCTTCCACGCCCTCAACTATTCCATGTTCCATCTCGCCCACGGCTACGCCCGCCGGCAGATGAGCGCCTTCGTCGAATTGCAGGAGGCCGAATTCGCCGCCGCCGACCGCGGCTTCACCGCGGTCAAGCACCAGCGCGAAGTCGGCACCGGCTATTTCGACACGGTGACCCAGACCATCCAGGGCCATCTCGCCTCGACGGTGGCGCTCAAGGGGTCCACCGAGGAAGAGCAGTTCCAGCCGGTGGCGCACGCGACCGCGGCGTAGGCGGCGGGCGAACGCCGGCGGGGCCTTTCCCGCCGGCCGGCGCCCGCGCCCCCGGTGCCGAGCGCGGCGACATCCGCTACTATGTAGCGAGCGGTCGCACCGAGGGGGATGCAGGATCGTGTCCAGCGTATCGTCCGACGCCGCCGCGGGCCGCGTCGAAGTCACGAGCTTGCCGCCGAAGGCGGCGGCACCGCACCTGCCGCGCCAGCTTTCCGATGCCGAGTTCGCGCTGCTGCGCGGCGCCGGCCCGCTCAAGCGCGTGGCCGCCGGCGAGCTCCTGTTCCGCAAGGGCGAGATCGGTCACGCCATGTACGTGATCGAAACCGGCCAGGTGCGGATCGAATTCGGCGACGGCCTGCCGCACAAGCTGCTCGGGCCGCGCGAGTATTTCGGCGAGCTCGCCCTGTTCATCGGCAATCACGCGCGCGTGGCGAGCGCGGTCGCGCACACCGCCGCGGGCCTGCGCCTGATCGAGTACCCGGCGTTCGACTATCTGCTCGAGACCGAGCCCGCCATCCTCGCCCAGTTCATGCGCCGCTCGTTCGCCTATCTCGTCGCCAGCGAGCAGCAACTGATCGCGAACCTGAAACGCCGCAACGAGGACCTGCTGCACACGCTCGACACGCTGCGGCAGGCGCAGACCGAACTCTCCACCGCCCATCGTCTGGTGCGCACCGATGAACTGACCGGCCTCACCAATCGCCGCGGTCTGTACGAATTCCTCGAGCAACTGGACGAACGCCGCCTGCCCGGCATGCGGCTCGGGCTGCTGCTGATCGACCTCGACGAGTTCAAGCGCATCAACGACGCGCACGGCCATCTCGCCGGCGACGAGGCGCTGCGCGCGGTCGCGGCGGAAGTCAGTGCGATCGCCGCGCCGTGCGATCTGCCGTGCCGCTTGGGCGGCGACGAATTCGCGCTGCTCGCGCAGGTGGCCGACCGGGCCGAGCTCGAAATGCGCGCGCAGCGCGTGGTCGAGGCGGTGCGCACGCTGCGGTTCGGCGCGCCGCTCGAGGCGCTGACGATGTCGGTGAGCGTCGGCGCCAACCTGTGCGACGACGGCGGCGAGTGGTCGCTGTGGTACAGCCAGGCCGATGCCGCGCTGTATCGCGCCAAGGGCGAGGGCGGCAACGTCTGGTGCATGGAGGGCTGAGCGCAGAGCGCGGAGTCGAAACGCGAGCCGCCCTTCGACTTCGGCCGTGCGGGCCAAGACCCGTCCTGAGCCTGTCGAAGGACTCGGGGCGAACCGGGCTTCCAACCCGCTACCGCCGCGTCCCGCCGATTGGCGATATCGCGATTTTGGCGCAAAATTCCACGCTCGCTCCGAACCGACGAGGTCGCCGCCGGCACGTCGCACGATGGACACCCCAAGCAGCGAGCGGATGCCCGCCGAGGCGCACGGCCTGCCTCCGCCGCTGCTGCGCGCGGTGGTGATCTGCGACCTGGTCGACAGCACGGCGCTCACCGAACAGCTCGGCGACCGCAAGGCGGCCGAGCTCACCCATCGGCTCGACCGCCTCGCGCGCGATCTGGTGCACCGTCACGGCGGCCGCGAGATCGACAAGACCGACGGTTTCCTGTTGTTGTTCGATCGGCCGATCCAGGCCGTCGCCTTCGCGCTCGACTACCAGCGCCAGCTGCGCGAGCTCGGCCAGCGCGAATTCCTGCCGCTGCAGGCGCGCATCGGCATCCATGTCGGCGAAGTCGTGCTGTGGGAGAACGCGAGCGACGATGTCGTCCACGGCGCCAAGCCGATCGAGGTCGAGGGCCTGGCCAAACCCGTCGCCGCCCGGCTGATGCAGCTTGCGCGGCCGGGGCAGATTCTGCTGTCGGGTGTGGCGCACGCGTTCGCCGCGCGCGCCCAGGACGAACTCGAACCCGAGCATCGGCCGCTGTGGCGGCAGTACGGCCGGTACCGGTTCAAGGGCGTGGCCGAACCGCTGGACGTCGTCGAGGCCGGCGAGCCCGGCGTGGCGCCGTTCCTCGCGCCGCTCGGCAACGGCAAGGCGCGCCGCTACGTGTCGTGGTGGCGGCGGCCACGTGCGCTCGCCGGTGCCGCGCTGTGCCTGCTCGCCATCGTCATCCTGATCGTTTCGCTGTGGCTGCGCAGCCCGCCGGCCATCGCCTTCGCCGAGCGCGACTGGGTGGTGGTGGGCGATCTGGTCAATCGCACCGGTCAGGCGATCCTCGACGATTCGCTGCAGACCGCGTTCCGCATCGGTCTGGAGCAGTCGCGCTACGTCAACGTGCTGTCCGACCTCAAGGTGCGCGACACCCTCGCGCTCATGCGGCGTGATCCGGAAAAGACCCGGGTCGACCGCGCGATCGGCAGCGAGGTGGCGATCCGCAACGGTGCACGCGCCCTCATTCTGCCCACCATCGCCGAGATCGGCGGACACGTGCGTGTCACCGCCGAGGTGATCGATCCGCACAGCCAGGCCACGGTCTACACCGAGACCGCCGAGGGCATGGGCTTCGGTTCCATATTGCCTTCCCTGGACAAGGTTCTCCACCAGTTGCGCGTCCGGCTCGGCGAAGCCCTGGCATCGGTGCAGGCCGACACCGCACCGCTGCCCCAGGTGACCACCGCGAATCTCGATGCATTGCGGGCGTATGCGCTGGGATTGCAGGCTTATGCACACGCCCAGGAACAGGATGCCATGCAACTGTTCCAGCACGCCGTCAAGCTGGATCCGGACTTCGCCTTGGCGTACATCGGCATTGCCCGGGTGTATGCCGGCGACAGCGACGACGCAAATGCGTACAAATATGCCCACCAAGCCGACGCGTTGAAGGACCGCTTGCCACCCAGGGACCGCTTGTATGTGGAAGCATGGCTGTCCAACTTCGGCCCGCCCGAGACATTGCTGGAAAAATGGCGCTTGTTGGGAAAACTCTATCCGGACTATTACGCCGCACACTACAATTGGGCACTGTTCGCATGGGAAAGCGAAAATCGCTATGCGGATGCGATCGCCGCGATCCAGCCGGCGTTGTCCGAACACGACCCGATGCGCGGCACCGCGTATTACACGCTGGGGGCGTTGCTGGCGGCGGAAAACCGATTCGATGCAGCGCTCAGCGCTTTTCACACCGCGGCGACGCTCGGGCATTCCGCGCAGGGGGTATTTTACGCCTGCACCTATGCGGCGCAGCGTCGCTTCGAGGAAGCACAAAAGCTGCTCGGTGCGGCAAGACCATCGGGCAGTCCGAGCTACGATTTATATCCATTGCAGGCGAGAATCGCGATTGCCGTCGATCAAGGCAACTGGGGGGCGGCGCGCGAACTCGTGGCGATGCTGGTGAAACAAGCCGACCAAGCCGGGCCTCGCCATGGGCGCGCGGCGCGCGCCATCGATTTGAGTCTGGATGAATATTCCGCGATACGGACCGGATATCGTGAGGCGTTGCACGATTTCATCGATATCGCAAACCGGGCCATGTTCGCGCCGGCGTTGACCAATCACGAGGACGATGTCTTCGCTGTGCTGTTGGGCGCTTATCTGGCCGCGCGCCGCAACGATCGCGAGCTGGCACAGGGCGCCTTGCAGACTGCGCGCCCGCAGGCGCAAGGCAGTGGCTACCCCAATCTCGAGCACATGCTCGCCATCGTGGAAGCGGAGCTGGCATGGCGCGACAATCACTCCGCCGATGCGATCGCGCGGCTGCAAGCGACCCGCGACGGCCGGGAACTCTATCTGACCCATGTGGCGCTGGTCGACGCCTACCGCGCCGCCGGTCGCACCGAGGATGCGCTGCGGGAAGTCGAGTGGTTGGCCGAGCATCGCGGTCGTGCGTATTTCGAAAGCAACAGTTTTCGCTTGCTGCAGCCTCGCAATGTGGCGGAATCCGTCGTGGCGATGCTGACCAAGGCAGAGCTCGCACACGACCTTGGGCGCGACGAGGACGCCAAGGCGTCGTTGGCCGAGTTCCTTGCGGCGTGGCCCGAGACAGAGCTCGGGCCGAATCTTGTGCCGCGCGTCCAGCAACTACGCGCGGTACTTCATTTGGCCTCAAGGGCGAAGACCTGATGGTCCGCGGCCCCGAGCAACGCGTTGCGGAACACCGCTCGACTGTTCTGAAATTGCTCTTTCGGCGCCAAGTTCCTCGGGCTCATGCAGGCGCCGCACTCGAAATTCGCGGGAGCGCCGAGGGTCATCAGCGCTGCCTTCGGGTCTTTCTGGAACTGCGCCCGAAAAGCATCGTCGCCGCCGAGTTTGTCGAGGAGCTTGTCGACGAGATCCGGTGTTAGTTTCGTGCCAGGCATGAATTTCCCCTGCTTGGTTGGAATTGCACGGATCGTTCGCGCAGCAAATTCCGCGCCATTGTTCGCTGCGATATGGACGAACGGGCGATCCGATAGCAACGAAGGCAGTTGACCGCATCATGCTCATCCGCCGCTGCGCCATCTTGTTGATCGAGCCCCGCGAACGGCTCGATTTCGACTTTCCTTCGCTGCTGGAGGGTGGTGACGGACTGCGGGCGGAACGCGAGTGGATCGCGCTCGCGCCGCATCTCGACGGCGAGGTGACGCTGGGTGTCGCTGAACTGACGCCACTCGGCGCGATTCCGGTTCATTCGTGGATGGAATTCGACGCGGCGGCGGCCGAACACGACGCGACGGTGTTGCGAACTCTGCTCGGCAAGGGCTTGCTGATCGGCGCGACCTCGGAGTACAGCGAGTTTCGCAAGCGCGACGATGCCTTGCGCGATACCCACTGGCATGCACCTGCCGCGGTCGCGCACGCCTTCAGTCGCTGGCAAGGCGTTGCCGCCGGTGAACCGTTGCGCGGCATCGGCATCACGAGCGTGGCCGATCTGGTGGAGAAACTCGGCAATCCGCCGCCGCACTTCGGTGAGCGTGCGCTCGCGGGACGGCGGCAGGCGCTCACGCGGCCGTCGCCCGGCGTCATCGACACGTTGCTGCGACGCCGCGCGACCTGCCGCAACTACGATCTCGCGCGCCGTGTTCCATTTTCCACTTTTTCGCATCTGTTGCACCGCGCCTTCGGTGCGCAGGCGGTGCACGAGGTCACGGCCGAGGCCGCGATCGTCAAGAAAACCAGTCCGTCGGCCGGCGGGCTGCATCCGACCGAAGCCTATCTGCTGGTGCAGGGCGTCGAGGACGTGGCGATCGGTCTGTACCACTACCACGCGGGCGAACACGCGCTCGAACCGATGCAGAGTTTGACGACGCCCGCGGCGCGCGAGCTCGCCAACCGCTTTCTCGCGCAACAGGACTGGTTCGCCAACGCGCATGCGATCGTCGTGCTCGCCCCGCGGTTCCGGCGCAACTTCTGGAAGTACCGCAATCACGCCAAGGCGTATCGCGCGGTGACGCTCGATGTCGGCCACCTGTCGCAGACGCTGCAGATCTCCGCCACCGAATTCGGCCTGGGGGCGTTTGTCACCTCCGCGATCAACGAGATCGACATCGAGCGCACGCTCGGACTCGAGCCGATGCAGGAATGTCCGCTCGCGATCTGCGGTTTCGGCTGGCGCGCCGTCGAGCGCGTGCACACCGAGTTCGATCCGCTGCGCGCGGTGTGGTCGGAGTAGGCCGGCCGCTAGGCCAGGCGCAGCGGCAGGCGGCGCAGACGCTTGCCGGTGGCCGCGAACACGGCGTTCGCCACCGCCGGCGCGATCGGCGGCGTGCCGGGTTCGCCGCAGCCGCCCATCTTGTCGGTGCTCGGCACGATGTGCACCTCGACCTGCGGCATCTCGGGCAGACGCAGCACTTGGTAATTGTGGAAATTGCCCTGTTCCACGCGGCCGTCCTTGAAGGTGATCTCCGAGTGCAGCGCGGCGCCGAGACCGAAGGCGATGCCGGACTGCATCTGCGCCTCGACCGTGAGCGGATTCACCACCGGCCCGCAATCGACGGCGCAGACCACGCGATGCACGCGGATGGTCTTGCCCTCGACCGAGACCTCGGCGATCTGCGCGACGTGACTGCCGAAGGAGGCGTGCACCGCGAGCCCGGCGGCATGTCCCTTGGGCAGCGGCTTGCCCCAGCCGAATTTCGCCGCGGCGAGTTCGAGCGCGCGTCGCTCGCGCGCCTCCGCCGGCAGCAACGCCAGACGGTAGGCGAGCGGATCCTGCTTCGCGGCATGCGCCAGTTCGTCGAGGAAGGATTGCACCACGAACGCGGTGTGCGAATGGCCGACCGAGCGCCACCACAGCACCGGCACCGGACTCGCCGGCGAATGCAGTTCCACGCGCACGTTCGGGATGGCGGCGAGGTACGGGGCGTCCGCGGCGCCCTCGATCGAGGTGCCGTCGATGCCGTCCTTGATCATCGACGCGCCGAACGGCGTGCCGGCGAGGATCGACTGGCCGACCAGGGTGTGCGCCCAGGCCACCGGCTTGCCGTCCCTGCCGAGCGCGGCGCGCAGCCGCGACAGCCACATCGGCCGGTAGTAGCCGCCGCGGATGTCGTCCTCGCGCGTCCAGATCACCTTCACCGTGCGGCCGGTCGCCTTGGCGACGTGCACCGCCTCGGCGACGAAGTCCGACTGCGGATTGGCGCGCCGGCCGAAACCGCCGCCGAGGAAGCAGGTGTGGATGCGCACCTTTTCCGGCGACAGTTCGAGGATCTTCGCCGCGATGCCCTGATCCATGGTCTGGAACTGGGTGCCGGTGTAGATGTCGCAGCCGTCCTTGCCGATCTCGACCGTGCAGTTGAGCGGCTCCATCGGCGCGTGGGCGAGATACGGCACCTCGTATTCGGCCTCGATCACCCGGGCGCCGCGCAGCGCCGCCGCGACGTCGCCGACGTTCTTCGCCACCGCGCCGGGCGTGCGCGCGAGCTTGCGGTATTGCTCGCGCAGCGCCGGCGTCGACAGCGGCGCACCGCCGCCCGGGGCCCAGTCGAGCGCGAGCGCGTCGCGGCCCTGCTTGGCCGCCCAGAAATGCTTGGCCACCACGGCCACGCCGCTCGGCACCTGCACCACGTCGACCACGCCCGGCACGGCGCGGGCCTTGCTCGCGTCGAACGACACGAGCTTCGCGCCGAACATCGGCGCGCGCGCGATCAGCGCCACATGGAGCCCGGGACGCTGGACGTCGATGCCGTATTCAGCCGCGCCGCTCACCTTGGCCTTGCCGTCCAGGCGCCGCGTCGGCTTGCCGATCAGGACGAACTCCCTGGCATCCTTCAGCGTCACCTCGCTCGGCGCCGGCAGCTTGGCCGCGGCCTCGGCGAGCTCGCCGTAGCTCGCGCGGCGCGCGCCGGCGACGACGAAGCCGCGTTCGGTGCGGCAGTCGGCCGGCGCGACGTGCCAGCGCTGCGTGGCGGCCTGGATCAGCAGGGCGCGGGCGGTGGCGCCGGCCTTGCGCAACTGCTCGAACGATTCCCAGGTGCTGGTCGAACCGCCGGTCATCTGCATGCCGAACGCGGTGTGCGCGTAGGCCGGCGCGGCCGGCGCGTGCTCGGCGCTCACCAGCGACCAGTCGCAGTCGAGCTCCTCGGCCAGCACCATCGGCAGCGACGTCCACACGCCCTGGCCCATCTCCGAGTGCTTGAGCAGGATGGTGACGCGATTGTCCGGCGCGATCCGCACGAATGCGTTCGGCGGCACCGGCGCGGGCGCGCTCGCCTGCGCCAGGGCGCGGCGCAGGGTCGCCGGCATCCAGAAGCCGACGACGAGGCCGGCCGACAGCGCGGTCTTGAGGAATTCGCGCCGGTTCGGCGCGCGCGTGGCGATCGGTTCAGACCACATGCTCCACCTCCGCCGTCGGCGCGGCCGCGAGCAGTTCGGCGGCGCGGTGCACCGCCGCGCGGATGCGCTGATAGGTGCCGCAGCGGCAGAGATTGCCGGCGAGCGCCGCATCGATGTCGGCATCGCTCGGCTTCGGCTGGCGCGCCAGCAGCGCCGCCGCGGCCATGATCTGGCCCGATTGGCAGTAGCCGCACTGCACCACGTCGCACTCGAGCCAGGCGCGTTGCACCGCGTGCGTGGCATCGGCCGAGAGGCCCTCGATCGTGGTGATCCGCTTGCCGCTGGCGGCCGCCGCCGGCGTGACGCAGGCGCGGATCGCGGCGCCGTCGAGATGCACGGTGCAGGCGCCGCACTGGGCCATGCCGCAGCCGAACTTGGTGCCGGTGAGTCCGATCAGATCGCGCAGCACCCACAATAGCGGCATGTCGGCCGGCGCGTCGACGTCGTAGCGCTTGCCGTTGACCTCGAATTGCATGATCGACTCCTCCGGCCGCGGAGCTCGCCTGCGCAACTTACTCCTGCCGCGGCGCGGACGCCAGCCAGTCGCGCGGCTGCAAATATTCGGCCAGGCGCGCCTCGGCCGAGCCCGGCGGTGGCGCGTAGGCGTATTCGAAGCGCACCCGCGGCGGCAGCGACATCAGGATCGATTCGGCGCGGCCGCCGGATTGCAGGCCGAACAGCGTGCCGCGATCGTAGACCAGGTTGAACTCGACGTAGCGGCCGCGGCGGTAGAGCTGGAATTCGCGCTCGGCTTCGCCAAATTGTATATTTTTCCGTTTTTCCACAATCGGCAGGTACGCGTCGAGGAAACCGTCGCCGACCGCGCGCTGGAACGCGAAGCAGCGCTCGAAGCCGCCGGCGTCGAGGTCGTCGAAGAACAGGCCGCCGACGCCGCGCGTCTCGCCGCGGTGGCGCAGATAGAAGTATTCGTCGCACCAGCGCTTGCAGCGCGGATAGACGTCGGCGCCGAACGGCGCGCACAGCGCGCGCGCCACGCCGTGCCAGTGCACGATGTCCTCGTCGAACGGATAGTACGGGGTGAGATCGAAGCCGCCGCCGAACCACCACACCGCCTCGCCGTCGGCGGCGCGGGTCTCGAAGTAGCGCACGTTGAGGTGCGTGGTCGGCACGTAGGGATTGCGCGGATGCAGCACCAGCGACACGCCGAGCGCGGTCCAGGCGCCGTCGGCGAGCTGCGGACGCGCCGCGCTGGCTGCCGGCGGCAGGCGCGCGCCGTGCACGTGCGAGAAATTCACCCCGCCCTGTTCGAACACGCCGCCTTGCTTCAGCACGCGCGTGCGGCCGCCGCCGCCGTCGGCGCGCTGCCACAGATCCTCGACGAAGCGCGCGCCGCCGTCGGCGGCTTCCAGCGCCGCGCACAGGCGGTCCTGCAGCGCGGTGAGGTAGGCCGCCACCGCCTCGATCCGGGTTTGCGTCATGCCCGCGGTCCTCAAGCCTGGAGCGATCGCGGCATCGTAACCCAAACCGCATTGCGGCGCGGCGGCGGCAAACCTATACTGCCGCGCCCCGCGTTGCCATGCCGCTGCCGTGCCGTCGCCGTTTTCGCCGCTGGCCATCACCGCCTGTACCGTCACCTGCGCCGCCGGACGCGGGGTCGAGGCGTTCGCCGATGCGCTCGCGATGCGCAAAAGTGGACTTGTGGAAAATGATCTCGGTCCCGAGCCGCTGCCGTGCTGGATCGGCCGCGTGCCCGGTCTGGAGACTGCGCCGCTGCCGGCGGCGTGGGCCGAATGGGAGTCGCGCAATCACCGCCTGGCCTGGCTCGGCCTGAACCAGGACGGCTTCCGCGAACGCGCGCAGGCGGCGCTCGCGCGCTACGGCGCGGCGCGCGTCGCCCTGGTGCTCGGCACCTCGACTTCCAGCATCGGCGAGACCGAGGCCGCGTACCGGGAACGCGACGCCGCCGGCCGGCTGCCGGCGGCGCAATGCGGCCGGCCGGTGCACCAGCCGCACGCGCTCGGCGCGTTCGTGCAGCAGGCGCTCGGCGTGCGCGGCCCGGCGCTCACCATCGCCACGGCCTGTTCCTCCAGCGCCAAGGTGTTCGCCAATGCCGCACGCCTGCTGCACGCGGACCTGGCCGACGCCGCCATCGTCGGCGGCGTCGATACCCTGTGCGGCAGCGTGCTGTACGGTTTCGCCTCGCTCGAGCTGGTTTCGCCCGAGCCGTGCCGGCCGTTCGACGTCGCGCGCCGCGGGCTGTCGCTCGGCGAGGCCGCCGGCTTCGCCCTGCTCGAGCGCGTGCCGGTCGCGCCGGCCGCGCCGCGCCTGGTGGGCTACGGCGAATCCGCCGACGCCCACCACCTGTCGGCGCCGCATCCGCAGGGGCTCGGCGCCGAGCGCGCGCTCGACGACGCGCTGGCGCGCGCGAAGCTCGCGCCGGCGGCGATCGACTATATCAATCTGCACGGCACTGCCAGCCGGCACAACGACGCGGTCGAGGCCGCGCTCATCGCGCGCCGCTTTCCGCCGACCACGCTGGCGAGTTCGACCAAGGGCTGGACCGGGCACACGCTCGGCGCCGCCGGCATCGTCGAGGCGGTGGCGACGCTGATCGCGATCGCGCGCGGCTTCGTGCCGGGCACCCGCAACAGCCAGGCACTCGATCCGGTGTGCGGCCCGCAGATCGTGCTCGACAACCGCGCGCGTCGCGTGCGCACGGCGCTGTCCAACTCGTTCGGCTTCGGCGGCAACAACTGCTGCCTGGTGTTCGCGGCGGGAGACGACGCATGAGGCCGCTCGAATTCGCCGTCACCGGCATCGGCGTATGGGCGCCGGAGTGCGCCGGCTGGGACGCGGCGCGGGCCGTGCTCGTCGGCGGAGTGGAAAATGCCGCAAACAATACTAATCCACAAATTCCGCCGCCGCAGCCGGCGATCCTGCCGCCGGCCGAGCGCCGGCGCGCGCCGGAGGCGGTGCGGCTCGCGCTCGAGGTCGCGCAGCAGGCCTGCGCGATGGCCGGGTGCGA
>JAJPHA010000033.1 GCA_021325475.1 Rhodanobacteraceae bacterium
CCGCGTGATCGCGCATCTGTGCATCACCCTGGAGCGGGTGAACCGGCTCGACGAGGCGCGCGCCATGGCCGCGCGCCTGCCACAACCGGATGCCGTCGCCGATCCCACGCTGCGCCACGAAATCATCAGCGCCCATGCCACGCTGGCATTGCGCGAAAAGGACCCCGCGCAGGCGCGCAAGGTGCTGGAGCGCATGATCGACGAACAGCAGAAGGCGAATGCCGCCGAGGGTGCGCGCGCCAGCAATCCCTGGCGCTACGACAATCTGTATTTCGCCTTGGCCAAGGCCTGCGATCGCCAGGGCGACGCCGACGCGACCATGCGCGCGCTCGAACGGGCGCATGCCGTCCAGATCGAGCTGGCGCGACAGTCGCTGCCGGAGCTGCTGGAACCCGGTGCCCAGCCGCTGCGCACGGCGACCAAGTGGGTGACCGCGGAGGCGCGCGCCGCCTGGCCGGAGCTGCCGGCGCCCGCGACGCGCGATTCGCCCGTGTTCATCGTGGGCTTTCCGCGCTCGGGCACGACCATGCTGGAACAGATGCTCGACGCGCACCCCGGTCTCCAGGCCATGGACGAGCGCGCGTTCCTGCAGGACCTCGTCGAACGAATGAGCTCGTACGGTTATCTCTATCCGTACGATCTCGGCAAGTTGTCGGCGACGCAGTGTGAAGAGCTGCGGAATCTGTACTGGCGCCTCACCGATCGCGTCGCGCCGCGCCGGCCCGGTCAGCGCCTGGTGGACAAGAATCCGCTCAACATGCTGCGGCTGCCGCTGATCAACCGCCTGTTCCCGAATGCGCCGATCATCCTGGCGCTGCGCCATCCGTGCGATGTGTTGCTCAGCAACTACATGCAGCACTTCCGCTCGAACGCGTTCGCCGTGCTTTGCTCGAGCCTCGAGCGGCTGGCGCGCGGCTATGTCACGGCGATGGAGTTCTGGCTGCATCACGCCGCATTGCTGCAGCCGAAGGTCATGCACTCGCGCTACGAGGACCTGCTCGACGACTTCCCCGGCAAGGTTCGCCAGATCGGCGAATTCCTCGAGCTCGACGACGCCACGCCGATGTTGCGCTATCACGAACACGCGCGCGAAAAGGGCTTCATCAGCACGCCGAGCTATACCCAGGTGATCGAGCCGCCGAACAAGAAGGCCGTCGGTCGCTGGCAGCGCTACCGGCCGTACTTCGAGCCGGTGCTGCCGATCCTCGACCCGATCCTGCGACACTGGGGCTACGATGTCTGAGCCGTCGCGGCTGCCGGTGGAGAATCTGCACAGCTACGTGCAGTGGTTCGATGATGCGTTGCCGCGCCCGATGTGCGCGCAGATGATCGACTCGTTCGAACGCATGCGCGAGCTGCAGAACCTCAACGGCCGCGGCCGCCGCGCCGGTCTGGAGGAAAGCTCCTGGCTCGAACTCAACCTGACCCCGCTCGCCGACAAGGCGTTCCTCGGCTTCTTTCTCGCCGAAATCGACAAGTACCTGGCGCGATACAACGCCGCGCTGCGGCTGACCCTCGCGGTTCCGGCGCGCCCGACCACCGACAATCTGGTGATGAAGCGCTACCGGGTCGGCAGCGGCGACAACTTCCAGCCGCACTATGATTCGCACTCGGAAAAGTGCAATCGCTACCTGGTGTTCCTGTGGTACCTCAACGACGTCGCCGAGGGCGGCGAGACCGAGTTCTGCGATCTCGGCATTCGCGTCCAGGCACGCGCCGGGCGCTTGCTGGTGTTTCCGCCGTACTGGATGTTCCAGCACGCCGGCCTGCCGCCACGCTCGAACGACAAGTACATCGTCTCCACCTATCTCGTCTTTTGAGCGCCGCCGCGGCATGACGCCGAGTATTCCGCCATGACCAGGACCCTCGCGCTGCCGCCGGATTCGCGTCTGCACAGCCTGTCCGCCGATGCCATCCGCAGCGTGGTCGAAGCGGCGCAGGCGCTCGATCTCGGCCGCGCCGACGAGGCCGAACGCCACATCATCGCCCTGCTCGCGCGGCACGCGGAACACCCCGAGGTGCTGCGTCTGCTCGCCGGCCTGCAGAACCTGCGCGGCGAGGCGCCGGCCGCGGCGGCGACGATGCAACGCGCGCTCGCGGCGCGCCCCGACGACGCGCTGTACGTCAACACGCTCGGGTCGATCCTGCTCGGCGCCGGGCGCTACGACGAAGCCATCGCGGAACTGCGGCGCGCCTGCGAGCTCGATCCCAAGCTCGCCGCCGCCTGGTTCAACCTCGGCCTGGCGCTGATGCGCAGCCTGCGCATCGCCGAGTCCGCCGCGGCATTTCGCCAAGTGCTCGCCCTGTCCCCGCAACACGACGACGCCCGGATCATGCTCGCCGACATGCTGCGGGCGCAGGGCCGCACCGACGAGGCCGCGACGGAGTATCGCCGCGTGCTGGCGCGGGCACCGTCGGCCGGCATGGCCTGGTGGGGGCTGGCAGACCTCAAGACCCGCCCGTTGACCGACGCCGATGTCGCGCAACTGCGACGGGCGTTGCAACAACCCGGCATCGGCGAACCCGACCGCATCGCCATGGGTTTCGCGCTGGCCAAGGCGCTCGACGACACGGCGCGCCACGAGGAATCGCTGCACGTCCTCGCCGAGGCGCACGCGCTCGCCCGCCG
>JAJPHA010000067.1 GCA_021325475.1 Rhodanobacteraceae bacterium
AATCCGACGATCAGCAGCGACGGCAATCGCATCGCCTGGGAGACGACCTGCAGCACGTACACCGGTCAGGGCACGACGCAGAAGATCGTCTACAGCAACTTCACCACCTCCTGGTCGGCGCCGGTGAATTTCATGTCGGCGGGCACGCCGGCCGCGAGTTGCCAGGGTTTCGAGCCGCATCTGAGCCGCGGCGACACCGGCAACTTCATCGCGCTGCGCTCGAACTGCAACCTGACCAGCGCCGCGCCGGTGGCGACCAACGGCGACATCTTCCGCTACAACATCTCCGGCAATTCCTGGACGCGCATCACCACCGCGACCAATGCCGCGACCTTGAACCTCAGCCCGTCGATCGACGCCGCCACGGGCGCGAATGCCGGGCGCTACCTCTATTTCATCTCCGACGGCAACTACTTCAACATCGCCAACGATACCGCGGTCGAGATCTACCGCTACGACGTCAATACCTCCACCCTCAAACAGGTAACGAATGCCGGATCGACCGGCACGTACATCGGCGTGAATCAGGCGGCGGACGGCAGCGGCGCGCTGTTCGCCTACCAGTTCATCAATGGCTCGACCGGCCAAATCGAAATCGGCACCGGCAACTTCAACGGCACCACGGCCCCGCTCAAGCTCGGCGCCAGCATGGGCTTGTCGCTCGGCGCCGACGTCGGCGTGGATGCCAGCGGCGTACCGACCGTGGTGTTCCTGTCGAACGACGACCTCAAGGCGCAGAACGCCGACGGCAACACCGAAATCTACAGCGCGAGGACGCCATGAACCCGGTTGCGCGCCGAGCTTTCATCACGTTCCTGCTCGCCGCACCGTTGTGCGCGACCGCGCAATCGCGCAGCGCGAGCACGTTCGACGTCTACGGCTATCAAGCCTATGACTCGATAGGAAACGGCAGCCGCACACTCGCGCCGGGGATGGCGGTTTGCCTGTTCGACCCGCGCTACCCGCCACAATCGCCGGGCGCGCCGTGCAGCTACAACTATGTCGATGCGACTGGCGGCACGGCACTTGTGCTGGTTCCCGCCTCCGGCACGGCGCCGGCCAACGACGACGGAGGCACCGTGGTAACGCTTGCGGCGTCATTCGAATTTTACGGCGTGAGCGCGAATTCCCTCGTGGCATCGAGCAATGGCTATCTTGCCCTACCTGCCGATGCGAGCAGCGAAGACGGCGGCGATTTCAGCCAGGACTGTCCGTTGCCGGCGATCGCGGACAACCCGATGGCGACGCAAGCACGCATCTACGCCTACCACGCCGATCTCGATGGCGGCCCCAACGGTGGCAACATGTACGAGAATTACTACCCGAGCTGCCCGCGCGCGAGCGAATCCGGATCGAGCGAGGCGTGTACCGTGGTCCAGTGGCAGAACTGGGCACGGCGCGGCAAGCCGGGCACACTGAACATGGAAGCCGTGCTGTATCACACCTCGTTCGAGATCGTGTTGCAGTACCAGACTCTCGACGCCAGCGCAGGTGTCGGCGTGACGGTCGGGACCCAGAGCAACAATGCCACCTCCGGCAATGCCTACCGCTGCGGCATCACCGACCGGCTCTTCGCCAACGGCTTCGAGCCGTGATGCTCGTGCGAGCGGCGCGCGGCCGTGTCGCGCTCCGCCGATCCATCGAACCATTCTGGCACCGACGTTCCGCCTTACGCCCCGCCCCCGCGCCGCGCCGCGAGGACGGCGCCGACCTCGCGCAGCGACAGCCCGCGTGCATGGAGCAGTACGGCGAGGTGGTAGACCAGATCGGCCGCCTCGTCGGCGAGCGCGGTGGCCTCGCCGGTGACCGCGGCGAGCGCGACTTCGACGCCTTCCTCGCCGACTTTCTGGGCGATGCGGGCGAGGCCGCTTTCGAGCAGTTTCGTGGTGTAGCTCTGCGGCGGGCGCTCGGCGCTGCGTCGCGCGACGATGGCGTCGAGCTCGGCGAATTCGCTCGTCGGCGCCGCGTCGAAGCAACTCGGCGTGCCGCGATGGCAGGTCGGGCCGTGCGGCCGCGCGCGCACCAGCAAGGCGTCGCCGTCGCAATCGGCGACGATGGCGACGAGCTCGAGGACGTGACCGGAGCTCTCGCCCTTGGTCCACAGGCGCTGCTTGCTGCGGCTGTAGAACGTCACCCGGCCGCTGGCGAGCGTGGCCGCGAGCGCGGCGCGATCCATGTAGCCCAGCATCAGCACGCGCAGCGTGTCGGCATCTTGCACCACCGCGGGCAACAAGCCGTTTTGCTTGTCCCAGGCGAGCGCCTCGACGGCGAACGCGACGGACGGGATTGACTCAGACATCACGCACCTCGATCCCCTGCGCACGCAACTCGGCCTTCAAGGCCGGGATCGCGACTGCACCGGTGTGGAACACGCTGGCGGCGAGCGCGCCATCGACGTCGGCCTCGCGGAACGCCGCGGCGAAGTGTTCGATCGCGCCGGCGCCGCCGGAGGCGATCAGCGGCACCGCGCACACCGCGCGCACGGCGCGCAATTGCGGGAGATCGTAGCCGGCGCGCACGCCGTCGCGATCCATGCAGTTGAGCACGATTTCGCCCGCACCGAGCATCTGCGCCTCGCGCACCCAGTCGAGCGTGCGGCGCGGCAGCGCGCGCATCGTCGCCGGATCGCCGCTGTGACTCACCACCCGCCACTCGCCGTCGTCGTCGCGCCGGCTGTCGATGCCGACCACCACGCACTGCACGCCGAACGCCTCGGCGAGTTCGCCGATCAGCGCCGGACGCAGCAGCGCCGGGGTGTTCACCGAGATCTTGTCGGCGCCGCTCGCCAGCACGCGGCGTGCGTCCTCGACGCTGGCGATGCCGCCGGCGACGCAGAACGGGATATCGAGCACCGCGGCGACGCGCTCGACCCAGGCGCGCTCGACGGTGCGCCCGGCCGGACTCGCGCCGATGTCGTAGAACACCAGCTCGTCGGCGCCGTCGTCGCGATAGCGCACGGCGAGCTCGAGGATCGCGCCGGCATCGACGTGATCGCGGAAGCGCACACCTTTGACCACGCGGCCGTCGCGCACGTCGAGGCAGGGAATGATGCGCCGGCTCAGCATGCAAGCGCCTCCGCGAGGCTCAGCGCGCCGTCGAGCAGGCTGGTGCCGACGATCGCGCCGGCGCAGCCGAGCGCGCGCACCGCGGCGAGATCGGCCGTGTGGCGCACGCCGCCGGACGCCTGCAACGCCAGCGCCGGATGGCGCGCGCGGAGCGCCGCGTACAGCGCGAGATTCGGCCCGGCCCGCATGCCGTCGCGGGCGATGTCGGTGCACAGCACGTGGCGCGCGCCGGCCTGCGCGTAGCGTGCCAGCAGGTCGAACAGCTCGGCGGCGGCGTCCTCGGTCCAGCCGTGCACCGGCAGCCGCCACACGCCCTGCACCGCGCGCGTGTCGAACGCGAACGTCAGGCGCTCGGCGCCGAAACGGGCGAGCCAGTCCAGCGCGCGGTCCGGCGCACGCACCGCGAGCGAGCCCACCACCACCCGCGCGGCGCCGGCCTCGAGCAGGCGCGCGACATCGTCCGCGTCGCGCACGCCGCCGCCGGTCTGCACCGTAAGCTCGCTCACGGTGACGATCCGTCGCAGCAGCGCCTCGAGCCCGTAGCCGCCGCGGCGCGCGCCGTCCAGATCGACCAGGTGCAACCACCGCGCGCCGGCCTCGGCGTAGCGTTGCGCCAGCGCAAGCGGATCGGCGGCATAGCGCGTCTCGCGCGCGTAGTCGCCCTGGCGCAAGCGCACCGCGCCGCCGCCGCGCACGTCGATCGCGGGATAGACGACGAAGCTCATGTCGGTTGCCAGGCCAGAAAATTGCTGAGCAGCCGCGCGCCGGCCGCGCCCGATCGTTCCGGATGGAATTGCACGCCGGCGACATTGCCGCGCACGACGAGCGCGCAATGGCGCGCGCCGTAGTCGACGCTGGCGACGCAGTCCGCGCGCTCCGCCGCGGCGGCGTAGCCGTGCACGAAGTACATGCGCGTGCCGTCGCCGAGGCCGTCGAGCAAGGGCGAATCGCGCTCGCGCCGCAATCGGTTCCAGCCCATGTGCGGCAGCCGCAGACCCGGCGCCGCGACCATCCGCCGCACCGCGCCGGGCAGCAGGCCGAGGCCGGCGACGTCGCCTTCCTCGGAGCGCTCGAACAGCACCTGCATGCCGACGCAGATGCCGAGCAGCGGCGCCTGCAGCGTGCGCAGCACCTCCACCAGCCCGGCCTCGCGCAGCCGGCGCATGACCGGCGCCGCCGCCCCCACGCCCGGCAGCAGCACGCGCGCGGCGCGGCGGATGCGCTGCGCGTCAAGCGTGAGCGTCGCGGCGACGCCGAGCCGCGCCAGCGCGTTGCGCACCGAGCCGAGATTGGCGCCGCCGGAATCGACGATGACGACCTCGCTCACAGCACCCCCTTGCTGCTCGGCAGCGCATCGCCCTCGCGCCGGATCGCCTGACGCAGGGCGCGCGCGACGACCTTGAAACACGCCTCGATCTGGTGATGATCGTTGTCGCCGCGCACGCGAAGGTGCAGGGTGAGTCCCGCCGCGTCGCACAGCGAGCGGAAGAAATGCGGCACGAGCTCGGTCGGCAGATCGCCGACGCGTTCGCGCCGGAAGCTGCCGTCGAACACGAAGTACGCCCGCCCGGACAGATCCAGCGCGGCGCTCGCCAGCGCCTCGTCCATCGGCAGGGTGAAGCCGTAGCGGGCAATGCCGCGCTTGTCGCCGAGCGCCTGGCGGAGCGCCTGCCCCAGCGCCAGCGCGCTGTCCTCGACGCTGTGGTGCTCGTCGATGTGGGTGTCGCCGGCGCAGGCGAGGGTGAGCGCGAAGCCGCCGTGCACGGCGAGCTGCTCGAGCATGTGATCGAAGAAGCCGATGCCGGTGGCGATCGCCGGCGGCGCCGCGCGGTCGAGATCGAGCGTCACGTCGATGCGCGTCTCGCGCGTCTGCCGCCGCACTTCGGCCCGGCGCGGCGCATCGAGCAGGGCGTGGGCGATCTCGTCCCAGGTCCAGGCGCCGCCGAACTGCGGCGTGCGCAACTGGAACGCGCGCACGCCGAGGTTGGCGGCGAGGGCGACGTCGCTGTCGCGGTCGCCGACCACCGCCGAGCGCGCCCAGTCGATGCCGCGATCGCGCAGGTACGGCAGCAGCAGGCCGATGTTCGGCTTGCGCGTCGGCGCGTTCGCTTCTGGCAGGCTGGTGTCGATCAGCACGTCGCGGAACGTCACGCCCTGGCTCGCGAACACGTGCAGCATGAGCTCGTGCGGCCCGCGGAACGCCTCGTGCGGGAACGCCGGCGTGCCGAGACCGTCCTGGTTGCTCACCAGCACGAACTCGTAACCGGCGTCGCGCAGCCTAAGCAGCGCCGGCAGCGCGCCGGGCACGAAGCGCAGCTTCTCGTAGGCGTCGATCTGGAAATCCGCCGGCTCCTCGAGCAGCGTGCCATCGCGGTCGACGATCAGCAGCGGGGTCATGCGGCGGCCTGCAACGAAGTCAGCGCGGCGAGCACACGATCGTTCTGCGCCGGTGTGCCGATGCTGATGCGCAGGGCGTCGCCGAGTTGCGGCTGCGCGCGCTGGTCGCGCACGACGATGCCGGCCGCGGCGAGCGTGGCGAGCGCGGCGTCGGCATCGCCGAAGCGCACCAGCAGGAAATTGCCCTGCGACGGATAGACCCGGCGCACGGCCGGCAGCGCGGCGAGCGCGGCGGCCAGGCGCGCGCGTTCGCGCCGGACCAGGACGATGCGCTCGCACGTGGCGGCGAGCGCCGGCTCGTCGAGCGCGGCGAGCGCGAGCTCGGCGCACGGCGCCGGCACCGGGTACGGCGCCTGACAGCGTCGCAGCGCGGCGACGAGTTCGGCGTCGGCGATCACGCAGCCGATGCGCGCGGCGGCGAGCGCATGCGCCTTGGACAGGGTGCGCAACACGGCGAGATTGCGCACGCCGGCGACGTCCGGGGCGAGCGAGGGCGCGTCGGCGAATTCGATGTAGGCCTCGTCGACCACCACCAGGGCGCGGCCGGCGAGCCGGCGCGCCAGCGCGAGCACGGTCGCGCGCGGCGGCACGCCACCGGCGGGATTGCCCGGCGCGCACAGGAACACGAGCTTCGCCCCCGCCGCGAGCGCGCACGCGGCGACCGCGTCGGCATCGAGGCGGAAATCGCCGTCGCGCTCGCACAGCGGCACTTCGACGAGCCGCGCACCCTGCAAGCGCGCACACACCGCGTACATGCCGAACACCGGCGGCGCGACCAGCACCGCGTCGCGCTGCGGTGCGCACAGCGCGCGCACCAGGAGATCGATCGCCTCGTCGCTGCCGCGGCCGAGCAGCAGGCACTCCGGCGCGACACCGTAGAGTCGCGCCAGCGCCGCGCGCAGTGCCGCCGGTTGCGGCTCGGGGTAGCGTCGCGCCAGCGCGCGCGGATCCGCCACATTCGGCCAGGGCGATTCATTGGCGTTGAGCCAGATCTCGCCGACCGCACTCACGCTGCGCGCCGAGGCGTAGCCGGCGAAATCGCGCAGGTCTTCGCGGATCAGGGCGGCGATCGGGTTCATGTCGCGGCCAGCCGCAGCGCGACCGCGCGCGCGTGCGCCTCCAAGCCTTCGGCGCGCGCCAGGGTCACCGCGCAGGGGCCGATCGCGGCGAGGCCGCGCCGGTCGACCGCCTGCACGCTGATCGCGGTCTGGAAACTGGCGACCGAAAGCCCGCTCGCCGCACGCGCGGCGCCGCCGGTCGGCAGCACGTGATTGGTGCCGCTGACGTAATCGCCGAGCGCCTCCGGCGCAAAGTCGCCGAGGAACACCGAGCCCGCCGCCGCGACGCGATCGAGCCAGCGGCGCGGCGTCTCGAGCGCGAGGATGAGATGCTCCGGCGCGTAGGTGTTGCTGATCGCGAACGCCTGCTCCAGCGTCTCGACCTCGATCGCGCGCGAGGCGGCGAGCGCGCGCCGGGCGATGTCGGCGCGCGGCAGGGTAGCGAGTTGGCGCGCGAGTTCCGCGTCCACCGCCTCGAGCAGCGCGGCCGAATCGCTCACCAGCAGCACCTGCGAATCGGCGCCGTGTTCGGCCTGCGACAGCAGGTCCGCGGCGACGAACGCGGGAGTGGCGCGCGCATCGGCGATCACCAGCACCTCCGAAGGGCCGGCGACGAGGTCGATCGCGGCGCCGGCGTGGTCCATCGCCACCTGGCGCTTGGCTTCGGTGACATAGGCGTTGCCCGGACCGAACAGCTTGTCGCACTTCGGCACGCTCGCGGTGCCGTAGGCCAGCGCCGCGATCGCCTGTGCACCGCCGAGCAGGAACACGCGCTCGATGCCGCACACGTGCGCGGCGTACAGCACCGCCGCGTCGGCGCGGCCGTCCGCACGCGGCGGCGTGCACAGCACCGTGTCGCGGCAGCCGGCCAGCCGCGCCGGCACGCCGAGCATCAGCGCCGTCGAGGGCAGCGGCGCGCTGCCCGCCGGCACGTACAGACCGACCCGGCCGATCGGCCGCAGGATGCGTTCGCAGCGCACGCCCTCGGCGGTGTCGATCGCGTAGGGTGCGAGCATGCCGGCGCGGTGATAGCGCTCGATGCGCGCCGCGGCATCCTCGATCGCCTCGCGCAACGCGCGCGGCAGACGCTCCGCGGCGCCGGCGATTTCCGCCGCGCTCACCACGAAGGTCGCCGGGGCGGCGCCGTCGAAGCGCGCCGCGAGCTCGCGCAGCGCCGCGTCGCCGCGCGCGCGCACGTCCGCCAGGATCGCCGCCACCGTTTCCTGCACCGCGGCGGCGACGGCCGCCGTCGGCCGCCGCAGCGCCGCCTCGCGCGCCGCCGCGTCGAGGTGCGACCACACCAACCGTTCGAGTACGCGCGTCATGCCAGCATCCGCTCTATCGGCAGCACCAGCAGACGGCTGGCGCCGGCGCGCTTGAGTTCCTCCAGCCGCTGCCAGGTGATCGCGCCGTGGCACAACGCCTGCACCGCGAGCTGATCGCTGCCGTCGATCGGGGTGAGGGTGGGCGCCTCGGCGTCCGGCAGCAGACGCAGCACGCCGGGCAGCGCCGCGCGCGCGGCCTGGCACAGCAGGAGCTTGCTGTCGCGGATGCGCAGCACCCCGTCGATGCGCCGGCGCAGCAGCTCCGCGAGCTCGGCGCGCGGCCCCTGGAACTCGGCGGCCGGCCCGGCCAGCACGGCTTCGCATTCGAGCAGCGTCTCCACCGGCCGCAGATGATTCGCCGCCAGCGTGGCACCGCTCGAGACCAGATCGCAGACGACCTCGGCCTGGCCGAGCCGCGGCGCGATCTCGACCGAGCCCGACAGATTCACGATCGTCGCCACGAGGCTGCGTTCGGCCAGCCAGCGTTCGAGCAGCCGCGGATAGCTAGTGGCGATGCGCAGGCCGGCGAGGCTCGCGACGCCGGTCCAGGCGCGCTCCTCCGGCACCGCCAGCATCAGCCGGCACTGGCCGAAGCCGAGCGCGACCAGTTCGCGGAACGGCGGCGCGCGATCTTGCGCCGCGCACTCGGCGCGCTGTTCGGCGAGCACGTTGCGGCCGACGATGCCGAGATCGCACACGCCCTCGGCGATCAGCCCCGGGATGTCGTCGTCGCGCACCAGCAGCAGGTCCACCGGCAGCGTCTCGCCGAAGCAGAACAGCCGATCGCGCGATTCGCGCCAGTCGAGGCCGCAGGCGCGCAGCAGCTCGCGCGCCGGATCGCTCAGGCGGCCGGATTTCTGGATGGCGATGCGCAGACGGTCGCGCGCCGCGGGTGCGGCAATCGGGCTCATGGCGGCGTTCCTCAATGCGCCGCGACGCGGCGGTGCAGACGGCGCAGCGCGGCGTCGTAGCCGCCGGCACCGCGCTCGAGCGTGCGCGCGACCCGGCCGATGGTGGTGACGCTGACCAGCGTGCGTTCGTGGATCTCGCGGTACGGCACGCCGGCGCGCAGCAGCGGCACGACTTTCCAGCGGTCGCTCAGCGCCTCGAGCTCGGCCGGCGTGCACAGATCCTCGAGAAAGGCGCGCACCTCGGCTGGCTTGTCGAGCGCGGCGAACGCGCGCGCCAGCCGCTCGAGGTCGGTCTCGATGGTGCGTTCCGGCAGTGGTTGTGGGCGTTGTTTCATCACAATAACGTATTAATGTGCTAATACGTTACACGCATCCGGCGGCGGCGTCAAATCGGCGCGCCGGCGCAGCCAGCGTATGCGCCGGCCGCGTCCGCGCCGGAGCGACACCGCACCGCACCCGCCTCAGCGCGCGGCCACGACCCGGTTGCGGCCCTTCGCCTTGGCCTTGTACAGCGCCTCGTCGGCCGCCTTCAGCACCTCGCCGGCGCTGCGTTTCTCGCCGTCGCGCAGGGCGAGCCCGATGCTGACCGTGACCTGCACCTCGCTCGCCACGGCGCGGCGCGTGGCCTGGCCGCGGCGCTTCGGCGGCGCCGAGCGGATGCGCACGCGCAGCGCCGCCACGCGCTGGCGCAGCGCCTCGCAGGCCTGCGGCGCCTCGCGGCAGCGGGCGCCGGTGAACAGCAGGCAGAATTCCTCGCCGCCGTAGCGGAACGCATGGCTGCCACGGCTGCGCCGCAGTTGCTGCGCCACCGCGGCGAGCACGCGGTCGCCGGCGTCGTGGCCGTGGCTGTCGTTGAACTGCTTGAAGTGATCGACGTCGACCATCGCGATCGCGAAGGGGCCGCCGAGGCGCGCGAGGGTTTCGTCGAGCGCGCGCCGGTTCGGCAGACCGGACAAGGCATCGACGAAGGCCATGCGATAGGAGGCATACAGCACGGCGACGAGTCCGCCGAGGCCGGTCAGCACGAAGGCCAGCCGCACGCTGTCCGGCCGCACCGTCGGCAACAGCGCCAGCCCGGCCACCGCCAGCACGATGCCGAGACCGGCTTCCATCGGCGCGCCGATCAGAATCCAGCGCAGCAGGCACAGCAGCGCGGCGGTGAAGGTCAGCGCCGCCGCCACCGCGCCGGCGCTCCACGGCAGCAGGCCGAGCGGCAGCGCCCCGCGCAGGCTCGGCCAGACGTGCGCCGGCGCGGCGAGGGTCAGCCAGACCGCGATCGACAGCAGCAGCAACAACACGAGATTGCGCGGCGCCAGCAGGCCGCGCTCCGGCAGCGCCGCCGCGGCCAGCAGCAGCCACGGCGCGAACATGCGCGCCGCCTCGGTGCCGCGTTCGCTCTGCTCCAGCGCCACCACGCCGGTGACGGCACAAGATGCCAGCGTCAGCACGATCAGCACCAGCACGGCGCGGTTGCGCCGGAAGCCGAGCGCCAGCAGCACGGCGACGGCGTTGAGCAGCGGCGCCACCAGCGGCGGCCAGAGACCGATCGCGAACCCGCCCATCGTGATCCTTGCCACCCGTGCCGAAATCGTCGCGCGCCATCGCGCACAGCCGATGTAGCATAGCCGAACGCGGCGCGCGCCTGCGTGCGCACGAACACGCTCCCGGAGGGCAGATCGGACCATGCGTCGGCAACCACCGCACCCGGGGGCGGCCCCGGTTTTCGCACGGCGCGCGCGTCTCGCCGGCTGCGCGACCGCACTGCTGCTCGCCGCCTGCCAGCACGCGCCGGAACCGCTGCTCGGCACGCTCGAATGGGACCGCATCGCCGTGCCGGCCGAGGTGTCCGAGCCGATCGTCGAGATCGGCGTGCGCGAGGGCGACGGCGTGGCGGAGGGCCAGATGCTGCTGCGGCTCGATGCGCGCCGCACGCAGGCGCAAGTGGATGCGGCGACCGCGGAGGTGCAGCGATTGAGCGCCGCGCTCGAGGAACTGCGCCACGGTGCGCGCGCGGAGACGATCGACGCGGCGCGCGCCGCGCTCGCCCGCGCCGAGACCCTGGCCGCGAACGCACGCCGCAGCCGCGACCGCGCGGCCGATCTGCGCCGGCAGGGCCTGGCCGCCCAGGCCGAGCTCGACAATGCCGAGACCGCGCTGCGTCAGGCGAACGCCGACGCCGACGCCGCCCGCGCGCGTCTCGCCGAGCTCACCCACGGCACCCGCCCGGAAGACCTCGCCCAGGGCGAGGCGGCGCTGGCACAGGCGCAGGCGAACCTCGCGCAGTGGCAGCTCACCCGCGAACGGCTCGACGTGCGCGCCCCGCGCGCCGGCCGCGTCGATGCGCTGCCGTTCAAGCTCGGCGACCGCCCGCCCGCCGGTGCGAGCGTGGTGAGCCTCCTGGTCGGCGAGGCGCCATATGCGCGCGTATTCGTGCCGGAGGCGCACCGCGCGGCGCTGCAACCGGGCACGCGCTTTCGCGTGCGCGTCGATGGCGTCGCGGCACCCTTCACCGCCACCCTCGCGCGCATCCGGAGCGAGGCGAGCTTCACGCCGTACTATGCGCTCGCCGGCGACGACGCCAGCCGTCTCGTCTATCGCGCCGAACTCGTGCTCGACGGCGCGGCCGCCCGGGCCCTGCCGGCCGGCGTCCCGTGCCAGGCCACGCCGCTCGCCGACGATGCCAAGTGAGTCCGCCCCGGCAATCGTCGCGCGCGGTCTCAGCCGCCGCTTCGGCGCGGTGCGCGCGGTCGATTCGGTCGATCTCACCGTCGCGCGTGCCCAGGTGTATGGCTTCCTCGGCCCGAACGGCAGCGGCAAATCGACCACGATCCGCATGCTCTGCGGCCTGCTGCTGCCGAGCGGCGGCGCGATCGAGGTGCTCGGGTATAAAATTCCACAACAGGCCGAGCCGCTCAAGCGGCGCATCGGCTACATGACGCAGAAGTTCTCGCTCTACGACGATCTTTCCGTGCGCGAGAATCTCGAGTTCGTCGCCGCGGTGCACGAGCTGCCGCCCGCGCACGCGCGCCGCCGCGTCGAGGCGCTGCTCGCCCGCCATCGGCTCGCGGAGCTGCATGCGCAGCTCGCCGGCACGCTGTCGGGCGGCGAGAAGCAGCGGCTCGCGCTCGCCGCCGCGGTGCTGCACGAACCGGAACTGCTGCTGCTCGACGAGCCGACCAGCGCGGTCGATCCGCAATCGCGCCGCGAGTTCTGGGATGCGCTGTTCGCCCTGGTCGATGCCGGCACCACGATCCTCGTGTCCACCCACTACATGGACGAGGCCGAGCGGTGCCATCGCCTGGCGATCCTCGACCACGGCCGGCTGGTGGCCGACGGCGCGCCGCGCGAACTCGCCGAGGCGCTGCCGGGCGTGGTGCTGCTGATCGACTGCGACAATCCGCGCCGCGCGCAGGAGACGCTGGCCAACGAACGCGGCGTCGAGGCGACGGCGCAGATCGGCGCCAGCCTGCGCGTGCTCGCCGCCGCCGACGCCGCGACGCGCGCGCGCATCGACGCCGCGCTGCAACGCGCCGGCATCGCCGCGCGCATCGCGCCGACGCGGCCGAACCTCGAGGACGTGTTCGTCGCCGCCACCCGCCGGCGCCCGCGCGCCGAGGCGCCGCCGCCGTGAACCTGCGCCGGTTGTGGTCGATCGTGGTCAAGGAGCTGCGCCAGTTGCGCCGCGACCGGCTCACCTTCGCCATGATCGTCGGCATCCCGACCATGCAATTGCTGCTGTTCGGCTACGCCATCAACCTCGACGTGCGCCACCTCGACGCCGCGGTGCTGGATCAGGCGCGGACCGCGCAGTCGCGCGAGCTCGTCGTCACGGTGGCGCAAAGCGGCGTGCTCGATTTCCGCCACGCGCCGCGCACGCCGCAGGAGCTCGCCGCGCTGCTGCGCGCCGGCGCGATCAGCGCCGCGCTGGTGATTCCGCCGGACTTCGAGCGGCGCCTCGCCGAAGGCGACCGGCCGCCGCTGCAACTGGTGGTGGACGGCTCCGACCAGGTGGTGCAGCAGGCCGCACGCCAGCTCGCCGCGCTGCCGCTCGCGGCGCTGCGCTACCCGGCGCAGCCGGCGCCCGCGGGAAATGTGGAAATTGTGAACTTTTACAATCCGGAGCGGCGCGCGCCGGTCAACACCGTGCCGGGACTGATCGGCGTGATCCTGACCATGACCATGGTGCTGTTCACGGCCATGGCCATCGTCCGCGAGCGCGAGCGCGGCAATCTCGAATTCCTCATCGCCACGCCGGTGTCGCCGGCCGAACTCACCCTCGGCAAGGTGCTGCCGTTCGTCGGCATCGGCCTGATCCAGGTGAGCGTGGTGCTGCTGCTCGGCGTGGCCATCTTCCGCGTGCCGATCCGCGGCAGCCTCCTCGACGTCTACCTCGCCTCGCTGGTGTTCATCGTCGCCTCGCTCGCGCTCGGCGTGTTCCTGTCCACGCTCGCGCGCACCCAGTTCCAGGCGATGCAGATGGCGTTCTTCACGTTCCTGCCGCAGATCCTGCTGTCCGGCTTCATGTTCCCCTACGCCGGCATGCCGCGGCCGGCGCAGTGGCTGGCCGAGATCTTTCCGATGACGCACTTCGTGCGTCTGATCCGCGGCATCCTGCTGCGCGCGGCGACGCTCGCGGAGCTGTGGCCGGAACTGGCCGCACTCGGCGCGTTCGGCGCGGTGCTGCTCGGCGTCTCGATCCTGCGCACGCGCAAGCGGCTGGATTGAACGCGGCGCGCGGCGCCGGCAGTTGGCAGAGACGAGCCGCAGTGGCTAAGATCGGCGCATCATGCCGCACAGCGTCGCCGCGTCCGGGGAGTCCGGCCAACCTGTGGTGTTCGTCGTCGACGACGACGACGGCATGCGTGCGGCGCTGCGGCGGCGGCTGACGCTCGCCGGCCTCGCCGTCGAGGCGTTTCCCTCCGGCATCGAGTTCCTCGCCCGCGCCGATCTTGCCCGCCACGGCTGCATCCTGCTCGACATCAGCATGCCGGGCATGAACGGCCTCGAGGTGCAGACGACGCTCAAGCGCCGGGGCGTGGCGCTGCCGATCATCTTCCTCACCGGCCACGCCGACATTCCGAGCGCGGTCACCGCGATGCGCGAGGGCGCGGTGGATTTCATCGAGAAGCCGTTCGACAACGAGCACCTGCTGGCGCGCGTGCGTCACGCCATCGACCACGACCGCCACAGCCGCCAGCGCGAGGAGGAGCGCCGCGCCGTGCTCGCGCGCATCGGCACGCTGACGCCGCGCGAACGCGAGGTGCTCGAGCTGGTCGTCACCGGCAAGACCAGCAAGGAGATCGCGCGCGTGCTCGGCGCGAGCCACCGCACCATCGAGATCCACCGCGGCCACGTGATGGAGAAGATGGCCGCGGCCACGCTCGCCGATCTGGTGCGCATGCAACTGCTGTTGCAGGAGCCGGCGCCGCCGGCGTGACCGGCTACGGCGAGGCCGCGCGCGCCTGGCTCTGCGTCTCGCGCATGCGGAACGCGTCGCGGATCTGCGCGCGCAGTTCGCTGTCGTTCCACGGCTTGGTGAGGAATTTGTAGATCGCGCCGCGGTTGATCGCCTCGGTCACCGCGGTGAGATCGGTATAGCCGCTCAGCACCATGCGCACGGTCTGCGGATACATCTCCTTGACCCGGCTGAGGAACTCGGTGCCGCTGACACCCGGCATGCGCTGATCGGAGATGATCACCTGCACGTCGTTGCGCGCGAGCAGCTCGAAGGCGTCCTGGGCGTTGGTGGCGGTGAGGATCTCGTAGCCGTCGCGGCGCAGCGCGCGGCTGAGCGCGCGCAGCACGTTCTCCTCGTCGTCGACCAGTAGCAGCGTGCGGCGGTCCTCGCGCGGCACGATGGCGTCGCGCGTGAGGTAGCGGTGGCGCAGCAGTTCCAGCGCCTGCGCGGCGGACACCGGCCGGCTGAAGTAGTAGCCCTGGAAATAGTCGCAGCCATTGCGCAGCAGGTAACCGACCTGGGCCGCGGTCTCCACACCCTCGGCCATCACGCTCATGCCGAACTGGTGGCCGAGCGTGATCACCGCGCGGCAGATGCCGGCCGAGCTCGCGTCGGTGGCGATGTCGCGCACGAAGCTCTGGTCGATCTTCAGGCGATCGACGTTGAAATGGCGCAGGTACTGCAAGCTCGAATAGCCGGTGCCGAAATCGTCGAGCGCGATCTTGGTGCCGAGCGCGCGCAGCGCGCGCATCGTGCCGGCGACCTCCTCCACGCGCTGCGCCAGCGCGCTCTCGGTCAGTTCCAGCTCCAGGCAGCCCGGCGGCACGGCGTATTCGGCGAGCGCGTCGCGGATCTGCGCGACGAACCCCGGCCGCTGCACCTGCGCCGTCGAGACGTTGACCGAGACCAGGAAATCGTTGACGCCGGCCTCGCGCCAGGCGCGGATCTGCGCGCACACGCCAGCGACGACCAGGTTGCCGATCTCGACGATCAGACCGAGCTGCTCGGCGATCGGGATGAAGCGATCCGGGCCGAGCAGACCGAGTTCGGGATGCTGCCAGCGCACCAGCGCCTCGAAGCCGACGATCTGCCAGTCCTGCGCGCTGATCTGCGGCTGGAAATGCAGCACGAACTGGCGCGCCGCGATCGCCTCGCGCAGTTGCGCGCCGAGCGCGCGGCGTTCCTCCAGCTCGCGCTTCTCGGCGTTGGTGAAGGCGCTGACCGTGTTGCGCCCCTCGCGCTTGGCGCGGCGCATGGCGGCCTCGGATTCCCACAACAAGGCCTGCGCGCCGTCGCCGTTGTCCGGGAAGCAGCTCACGCCGACGCTGCAGGTGACGAAGACCTGCCCCTGCTCGTGGGCGATCGGCTCCTCGATCAGCCGCCGCGCCTGCTCGGCGATCTCGAACGGCCGGCGGCCGTCGTCCTCAGGGACCACGACGACGAACTCGTCGCCGGCGGCGTTGGCGACGAATCCGTCGCCGTCGACCAGTTTGCCCAGCCGCGCGGCGACGACGCGCAGCACGTAATCGCCGGTCTCGCGGCCGCGCGCCTCGTTGATCAGATGGAAGCGGTCGAGGTCCAGGCACAGCACCACGATCCGCCGATGCGCCGCGGCGGCGTCCGCGATCGCCCCGTCCAGGTACTTCGTCACCAGCGCCAGTCGCGGCAAGCCGGTGACGGCGTCGTGGGTCATGCGGTAGGCCAGCTCCTCCTGCGCGCGGCGCCGCTCGGCGACCTCCATTTCGAGCTTGGCGGCGTGGCGCTGGATCTCCTCGTACATCGCCAGATTGCCGAGCGCCAGCGCGAGCTGCGCGGCGAGCGTCACGGCGAACTGCTCGTCCTCGTTGTTGTAGGCGACCCCGTCCTTGTGCCCGGCGAAATGGACCCAGCCGGCGCGCGGCCAGGCGGACCGCACCAGCAGCGGCACGACGAGCAGCGAGCGCACCGGCGGATGGACGTCGGGCAGGCCGAGCGTGCTGGGCGCGCTGTCGTTGGCGTGTGCACGCAACGGCGCACCGCTGGCAAGCACCTGGCCGATGGCGCCGGCGCGCAGATCCGCCTGCTCGAACCGCGCGCAGACGTCGGCGTCGAGGCCGTGCGCGGCGAAGTGCTCCAGGCGCTGACCGCTCGGATCCAGGACGCCGGCCACCGCATAGGTGCTGTGCATGATGTCCTGGCCGAGCCGGCAGAACAGTTCCAGCACGTTGCGACAACTGCGTTCGGCCGCCAGCGCCAGATCGAGCTCCAGCAGCTTGGTCAGGCGCAGGCTCAACAACTGGAACGAGTAGGCGACATCGTCGGCCTGGCGCGCCGCCGCATCCGGATCGTCACGCTCGACCGCGCGGTCGAGCGTGCGCCGCAGGCGTTTCTGCAAGTCGACGAGCTCGCCGCGCGATTCGGGCAGCTTGGCGGAGAGGAAGCTCGGATACGTTGCCGCGTTGTCCGGCACCAGCCGCGGCGCCGGCCCGGCGCCGAGCGCCCGCGCCACCGCATCGAGGATCGCCTGCGGTTCGGCCGGCTTGGTCAGCACCGTGTCCACGCCGCACGAGGCGGCGAGCACGCGCGCCTCGGGATCGCGGTAGGTGGCGGTGTAGAAGATGATCGGCGTGCGCGCGATGCGCGGATCCTCGCGCACCCGATCGGCGAGCTCGACGCCGCCCATGACCGGCATCAGCACGTCGGTGATGACGAGATCCGGCCGTCGGCTCTGCGCCAGCTCGAGCGCGACGGCGCCGTCGCCGGCGTGCAGCACCTCGTGGCCGGCGTAGCGCAGCACGGTCTCGAGGTATTCGCGGTTGATCGGGTTGTCGTCAGCGATCAGGATGGTGGCCATCCGCCTTCCCCTTGGCGGCACCGAGACAGGCCGCAATCTCCTCGACCAGCACGCCGGGTTCGATCGGCCGCAGCAGAAAGCGTGCCACGCCGAGCGCGAGCGCGCTGTGCCGTTCCGCCTCGCCCCACACCGAGGAGGTGACGAGGATCACCGGGATCGGCGCGGTGCGCGCGTCGGCCTTGAGGCGGCGCACCAGCTCGATGCCGTCGGCGTCCGGCATGCGCAAGTCGGAAATGACGAGGTCGAACGGCGTGCGGGTGACGAGTTCCAGCGCCGCACCGACGCCGGAGGCGAGCTGCACCCGATAGCCGAGCGGCGTCAGCAGGTGATGCAGCAGCTCGCAATTGAGCGGCACGTCGTCGACCACCAGAACCTCGGTGTGCACGCGCGTCGGCGACACCCGTGCGCAATCCGCCACGGCCGCCGCGGCCGGCGCGCTGCCGCGCTTGGGCGAAGGCAGGAAGTGCTCGATCTCGGCGACGAAGGTTTCCGGGTCCACCGGCTTGGCGACGTAGCCGTCGAAGCCCGCACTGAGGCCGCGTGCGCGATCGCTCGGCGCGGCCAGCGCGCTGACCGCGACCACCGGGATGCCGCCCAGGGCGGCGTCGCTCTTCAGCCGCCGCACCACGGCGTAGCCGTCCAGGTCGGGCAGATGCACGTCGCACAGCACGAGGTCCGGCCGTTCGGCACGGGCCAAGCCGATGCCCTGCTCGCCGTCGCGAGCCGTCAGGGTCGAGTGCCCGAACGCTCCGAGCAGATAGCACATCAGCTCGAGGTTCTCCGCGTTGTCCTCGATCACCAATATACGCGCCATTTCGTGGACTTTTCCACCTGCGCCGCGTCCCCCAAAAGCATACTCCGGCGCGGTCCGCCGCGGCGCACCGGTCTGCGCACGCCGCCGGACGCTGCTACCATGAGCCACCGGCGCGAACCCGCAAGGACCATTGCCGATGTGGCTGCGCGACGCACCGATCCGCCGCAAACTGATGTTGAGCGTGATGCTGACCAGCATCGTGCTCGCGCTGCTCCCGCAGCTCGTGCTGTTCCTGTACGAAGGCGTCGACGAACAGCAGCTGATCGACCGGCATCTCACCCGCGTGGCCGAGGTGACCGCGCACAGCATCGCCGCCGCGCTCGCCTTCGGCGGTGCGCGCGGCGCGGAAGACGCGCTCGCCGGACTCGCCGTGCATCCGCGTCTGCGCGCCGCGGCGGTGTACGACGCCGCCGGCCGCCTGCTGGCGCGTTACCCGCCGACCGCGACCGACCTGCCGGCCGCGACCGGCGTCGCGCCGGGCTACCGCTTCGCCGGCGGCCACATGAGCGGCTTCGCGCCGCTCGACACGCCCGCCGGCCGCCTCGGCACGCTGTATCTCGACTTCGACCGATCGCTCGACATCGACCGCTGGCTGCGCGATCGGCTGTCGCTCATGGCGCTGCTGCTCGCCGGCATCGTGGTCGCCTCGTATCTGCTGGCGCACGTGCTGCAGGGGCGGATCTCGCGGCCGCTCTCCGCGCTCACCGCGGCGATGCACGAGGTGGCCGAACGCGAGGATTCCTCGCTGCGCGTGCGCAAGCAGACCGGCGACGAAATCGGCCAGTTGAGCGACGGCTTCAATGCCATGCTGGCGCGCATCGAGTCGCGCGAGCGGGCGCTCGAGGCGAGCAAAGCACGCCTGCGCGACACGCTCGACCGCATGCTCGAGGGCGCGCACGTCATCGACCGCGACTGGCGGTACGTCTACTTCAACGAAGCCGCCGCCCAGCAGGCGCGGCGCAGCCGCGAGGATCTGATCGGGCGCTCGGTCATGGAATGCTTCCCCGGCATCGAGCAGACGCCGTTGTTCGGCATCCTGCGGCGCTGCATGGAAGAACGTTCCGACTATCACCTCGAGTATGAATTCCCCTATCCCGACGGCACCACGGCATGGATCGAGTTCAACATCCTGCCGATCCCCGAGGGCCTGTTCGTGCTCACGCTCGACATCACCGCGCGCAAGCGCCTCGAGCAGACCCTGCTCGAGGCGAAGGACGCGCTCGAACGCACCGTCGCCATACGCACCGCGGAACTGCGCCGGGCCAAGGAGCAGGCCGAATCCAGCGACCGCATGAAGTCCGAATTCCTGGCGGCGATGTCGCACGAACTGCGCACGCCGCTCAACGCCATCATCGGCTTCACCGGCACGTTGCTGATGCGGCTGCCCGGCCCGCTCAACGCCGAACAGGAGAAGCAGCTCCGGACCGTGCAGCAGAGCGCCAAGCACCTCCTGTCGCTGATCAACGATCTGCTCGACGTGGCCAAGATCGAATCCGGCAAGCTCGAACTGCACGTCGAAGGCGTGGTCGTCGCCCCGCTCGTCGAGGAGGTCGCCGCCACGCTGCGGCCGGCGGCGGAGGCGAAGGGTCTCGCGCTCGCATTGCACCTGCCGGCCGAGCCGCTCGCCGCCCGCGCCGACCGCCGCGCGTTGCGCCAGATCCTCATCAACCTGATCAACAATGCGATCAAGTTCACCGACCGGGGTTCGGTGACGGTGGTGCTGGCGCCGGCGGCGGACGGCCTCGCGCTCGAGGTGATCGACACCGGCATCGGCATCGCCGCGCCGGATCAGGCACGGCTGTTCCAGTCCTTCGTCCAGCTCGAACGCGGCGGCCGCGGCCGCGCCGACGGCACCGGTCTCGGCCTGTACCTGAGCCGCCGCCTCGCCGAACTGCAGGGCGGCGGCATCACCCTGGAAAGCGAACTCGGCAGGGGCAGCCGCTTCCGCCTATGGCTGCCGGCCGAGCGCACGTCCGCCTAGCCGGGACGGACGTGGCGGGCGATGCGCGCTTGCCCTACACTGGCGGGCATCGTCGATTCACCCCGCCGCCGTCCATGTCGTTCGCGCCGTTCGCGCCTCGCGCGCGTATCGTCCTCGTCGTCGCCCTCGTCGCCGCGACCGGCGCCGGCTGCGGCCGGCAACCGAATGGCGCCACGGCGCAGCCGATCGCGAGCGCGGCGGCGGCGGAAAGCGCCGGCGCGGAGGACGCCGGCCGCGGCGAGGGCTATTCCTTCCGCATCCGCTATCCGGAGCTCGATCCGCGCTGGCCGGCGCTGACGCGCGCGCTGCACGGGTTCGCCGCCGAGAACAAGCGCGAATTCCTCGGCTTCGTCGAAGCCGACGACGGCCGCCCGGCCGGCGCGTCGCCGTATTGGCTCAATCTCGACTTCGCCGTGGCGCGACGCACCGCCGACTTCGTCAGCGTGCTCGCCAGCGGCGGCATGTTCACCGGCGGCGCGCACGGCATGCCGATCAGCGCGAGCTTCAACCTGCACCTCGCCGACGGACGGCTGGTCGAGCTCGGCGACCTGTTCGACGACCCCCGTGCGGCGCTCGCCGCACTGAGCGAGGAATGCCGGCGCCAGCTCGAAGGCCGCTTCGAGGCCAACCTGCGCGAGCAGATCGGCGAGGGCAAGGCGCTCGCGCCCGCGCTCGAGCGCATGCGCGACTGGGTCGCGCGCGGCACCGAACCGGTCGCGCGCAACTTCGCCGTGTTCCTGATCGACGGCCTCGACGGCAAGGCGATCGGTCTGACCGTGATCTTCCCGCCCTACCAGGTGGCCTCCTACGCCGACGGCGAGCAGCAGGTGGAAGTGCCGGCCAAGGTGTTCCACGCCCTGCTCAAGCCCGAATACCGCGACGCCTTCCTGATCGACAGCGAAGCCGACGGACGCGGCGCGCGCTGACCCGGCATGCGCACGACGCTGCTTTTTATACTTTCCGCCCTGCTCATCCTGGCGGGCCTGGCCGGCGCCGTGCTGCCGGCGCTGCCCGGCGTGCCGCTGGTGTTCGCCGGCCTCTGGCTCGCCGCCTTCGCCGACCACTACCAGCACGTCGGCCCGTGGACGCTGGCGATCCTCGGCGCGCTGGCGGCGCTCGCGCTGCTCGTCGATCTCCTGGCGAGCCTGCTCGGCGCCCGGCGTGTGGGCGCGAGCGGCCGCGCGCTGTGGGGCGCGAGCCTGGGCATGCTGATCGGCTTGTTCTTCGGCTTGCCGGGGTTGCTGCTCGGGCCGTTCGCCGGTGCGGTGGCGGGCGAGCTTTCGGCCGGCAGCCAGGCGCGCAAGGCCGCGCTGGTGGGCGTCGGCACCTGGTTCGGCTTGCTGTTCGGCGCGCTGGCCAAGCTCGCGCTGTGCTTCACCATGCTCGGCCTGTTCGCGCTCAAGTTCGTGCTCTGACAGGTTGTTGAGAAAGTGCATTCCGGCACTTTCTCAAGTCGCGAGTCCGGCGCAGGTCCGGACTCGCTCCCGCCGAATCAATCGCTTAAGCGATTGATTCGCGCGCGCGACTTCCGTGCCGCGCCTTAGCAGGGTGTTTTTCAACACCCTGCTAAGGATCCCCCGAACAAGCCACCGACGCCGCCCCGGCTGTTTCAGCCCCCTTGAGTCAAGGGGGCGATCAAACCCTTGCGCAGCAAGGATTTGAGGGGTTGTGGAGGTGCGGCGCCGCAGCCGAAGACCGGAACATGAAAGTTCCTGATTAGCGCTGAAATTCAGTCTGCCGCCTCTCCCGCTGGCCGCAGAGGCCGACGCGCGCAGCGCGGCGGGTGAGGGTGGCACGGAAGTAATCTTGTTCTTTGTTCCAAGCGCATCCTGCGGGTTTCCGCTCGCGTCCGGCGAGCGGGTCACTTCTCTTTGCTCA
>JAJPHA010000084.1 GCA_021325475.1 Rhodanobacteraceae bacterium
CTCGTGCAAAGAGAAGTAACCAAGAGAAAGCACGTTCAAGCAGAGCATCCCTCGGAGGACCTGCACAAGAACGTTGCGAACGGATGAAAATTCCACGCAAAACTCGGCCGTTCCGGGCGGGCCGGTTTTTCGCTTCGCTTGCAATGAAAGATCTGCAAGCGGAGCGAACGACGTATCGGCCCACGGTGGACGAGTCGTACACAGAGCCTTGATCCCTTCGCAAAATCCTCGTGCAGGTCCTCCGGGGGATGCTCTGCTTTCGAGGTGTTTCTTGGTTACTTCTTTGCACCAGCAAAGAAGTGACCCGCTGTCCGAAGGACAGCGGAAGCTCTGGCTGTCGAAAGTGACCCGCTCGGCCTTCGGCCGAGCGGAAGCTCTGCTCTGGTCAGCAAAGAAGTAACCCGCCGGCCGAAGGACAGCGGAAGCTCTGGCTGTCGAAAGTGACCCGCCCGGCCTGCGACCGATTGGAATCCGCGCCGAGCGGATACTTGAAAACCAGCAAAGCGCCGTCACTTGACGAACCATCCCGTTGCGATCACGCTGCGCGTATCGCGCCGAACCGTACTCCCTCTTGCCAGGAACCGGAATGGAAAAGACCGCCAAATCCCAGGTGAGCAGCGCCGCCGTGCAGGAACTGCCGGTGTTGCCGTTGCGCGACGTCGTCGTCTATCCGCACATGGTGATTCCGCTGTTCGTCGGCCGCGAGAAATCCGTGCGCGCGCTCGATGCGGCCATGGCCGGCGACAAGCAGATCCTGCTGGTGGCGCAGCGCAGTCCGGACATCGACGATCCGCAATCGAGCGACCTCTATCCGATCGGCACCGTGGCGACGGTGCTGCAACTGCTCAAGCTGCCCGACGGCACGATCAAGGTGCTGGTCGAGGGCGTCCATCGCGCCGAGGTCGTCGAGTTCACCGAACGCGACGGCGTCGCACGTGGCCACGTGCGCGTGCTCGAGGCGGCCTACACGCGCGATCCGCGCGAAATCGAGGTGATCGCGCGCTCGCTGGTTTCCACGTTCGAGCAGCTCGTCAAGCTCAACCGCAAGATTCCGCCGGAGCTGCTGACCACGCTGTCCGGGATCGAGGACACCAGCCGTCTCGGCGACACGATTGCCGCGCACCTGTCGATCCGGCTGCACGACAAGCAGCGCGTGCTCGAGACCGCCGACGTCGCCGATCGTCTGGAAATGCTGATCGGTTTCGTCGAAGGCGAAATCGACATCCAGCAGATCGAGAAGCGCATCCGCGGCCGCGTCAAGACGCAGATGGAGAAGAGCCAGCGCGAGTACTACCTCAACGAGCAGATGAAGGCGATCCAGAAGGAGCTCGGCGAGGGCGAGGAGGGTCCGAACGAGGTCGAGGAGCTCGGCCGCAAGATCGGCGAGGCCGGCATGCCCAAGCCGATCGAGGCGCGCGCGCGTGCCGAGCTCAACAAGCTCAAGCAGATGTCGCCGATGTCGGCCGAGGCCACCGTGGTGCGCAACTACATCGACTGGCTGGTCAGCGTGCCGTGGCAGAAGCGCAGCAAGGTGCGCCGCAACCTGAAGGCGGCCGAGCAAGTGCTCGACGCCGATCACTACGGGCTCGAGAAGGTGAAGGAACGCATCGTCGAATACCTGGCGGTGCAGCAGCGGGTGAAGAAGATGAAGGGTCCGATCCTGTGTCTGGTCGGGCCGCCGGGCGTGGGCAAGACCTCGCTCGGCCAGTCGATGGCGCGGGCGACGAACCGCAAGTTCGTGCGCATGTCGCTCGGCGGCGTGCGCGACGAGGCGGAGATCCGCGGCCACCGGCGCACCTACATCGGTTCGATGCCCGGGCGCATCATCCAGAACATGGCCAAGGTTGGCACGCGCAATCCGCTGTTCATGCTCGACGAGATCGACAAGATGTCGATGGACTTCCGCGGCGACCCGTCCTCGGCGTTGCTCGAGGTGCTCGATCCCGAGCAGAACCATGCCTTCAACGACCACTATCTCGAGGTCGATTTCGACTTGTCGGAAGTGATGTTCGTGGCGACCGCGAACTCGCTCAACATCCCGGCGCCGCTGCTCGACCGCATGGAGGTGATCCGCATTCCCGGCTACACCGAGGACGAGAAGGTCAACATCGCGCGGCGCTATCTGCTGCCGAAGCAGATCAAGGCGAACGGTCTGCGCAAGGACGAGCTGGTGGTCGCCGAGCCGGCGATCCGCGACATCATCCGCTACTACACGCGCGAATCCGGCGTGCGCAATCTGGAACGCGAGATCGCCAAGATCTGCCGCAAGGTGGTCAAGGAACTGACCCTGGCGAAGGAGAAGGCCAGGACCGGCGCCGCGCGGCGCGCACGGGCGACGATCTCCTCGCGCAGCCTCGAGCATTACCTCGGCGTGCGCAAGTTCACCTTCGGCCGCGCCGAGCTGCAGAACGAGGTCGGCCTGGTCACCGGACTGGCCTGGACCCAGGTCGGCGGCGACCTGCTCAGCATCGAGGCGACCGTGGTGCCCGGCAAGGGCAAGCTGATCCACACCGGCCAGCTCGGCGATGTCATGCAGGAGTCGATCCAGGCGGCGTTGTCGGTGGTGCGCGCGCGCGCCGAGCGGTTCGGCATCGACGCCGATTTCCACCAGAAGCACGACATCCACATTCACGTGCCGGAAGGCGCCACGCCGAAGGACGGCCCGAGCGCCGGCATCGCCATGTGCACCGCGCTGGTGTCGGCGCTGACCAAGGTGCCGGTGCGCTCGGAGGTGGCGATGACCGGCGAGATCACGCTGCGCGGGCGGGTGCTGCCGATCGGCGGCCTGAAGGAGAAGCTGCTCGCCGCGCATCGCGGCGGCATCGAGCTCGTGGTCATTCCCGAGGAGAACGAGAAGGATCTCGCCGAGATCCCGAAGAACATCACCGCCTCGCTGGCGATCAGGCCGGTGCGCTGGATCGACGAAGTGCTCGACATCGCGCTGGAGCGGCCGCTCGTGCCGGCGAATGAAAAAGTGGAGAAAGATGCAAAATCCACTCTGGAGCCCGCCGCCGCCGAGGAGGCCGAGGGCGTGCCGCCGCGGCCGCATTGACGGCGCGCACGGATGCGCGCGGCGCGTCGCCCATGCAAATTTCCCACCACGTTGTCAAGCGAAAACGCGACTTTTCCCGCCACGCGCGGCGTTTGCGGAATTCGCGCCAGGCCGCGCCACGCCTTGTATTGCGCCGGATCGAAGCGGCTGGTATAAAGTCTGCGCCGCGATCCGAGTGACCGCCACAGGCTAGGCGATCGCGGGGTAGCGAAACGAGTATACGTGCGGCCGACCTTCGGCAGGCGACTCGGTTCGCCCACAACTGCCACGAACAATGGGCGCTGATTCCGATCGGGAGAGACAGAATGAATAAAGCTGAATTTGTCAACGCAGTGGCCGACGCCGCCGGCATGACCAAGGTCGAGGCCGGCAAGGCGGTGGAGGCCGTCATCGAGGTCATCAAGAAGGCGCTGAAGAAGGGCGATTCGGTGGCCCTCGTCGGCTTCGGCACCTTCGTGGTGCGCAAGCGCGCGGCGCGCACCGGCCGCAACCCGCGTACCGGTCAGCAGATCAAGATCAAGGCCTCGAAGAATCCGTCGTTCAAGGCTGGCAAAGCGCTGAAGGATGCCATAAACTAACGCGCTTGCCCTGAGGGTCGTTCGTAGGGGTGCTTAGCTCAGCGGTAGAGCGTCGCCCTTACAAGGCGAGGGTCGGGGGTTCGAACCCCTCAGCACCCACCAGTACCCCAAAGCGGATCATTCCGCGCACGGTCCGGCGATCACGCCGGATCGTGCGGCAGAACAAGCGGAGTGGTAGTTCAGCTGGTTAGAATACCGGCCTGTCACGCCGGGGGTCGCGGGTTCGAGTCCCGTCCACTCCGCCACGTCATCCAAGGGCGCCGCCGGCGCCCTTGTTTTTTCGGGTCCAACCGATGCTGCAGACATTACACGACAAGCTTTCCGGCCCGGTCGCCTGGGGCGTGCTGATCCTGATCACGGTGGCCTTCGGCGGCTTCTTCGGCATTCAGCAATACATCAACGGTCCGCGCAACGCCAGCTACGTCGCCATGGTCGACGGCCACGAGATTTCGCAGCAGGCGTTCCGCGAGCGCTACGATGCCTACCGCTCGCAGATGCAGCGCATGCTGCGTCAGGGCTTCGATGCCGCCGCGTTCGACACGCCGGAGCGCAAGCGCGAGGTGCTCGATCGCATGATCAACGAGCAGTTGCTGCTGGACGCGAACGAGAAGCTCGGCACCGCCGTCACCGCGACCGCGATCCGCAACGAGATCATGAGCTACCCGGCGTTCCAGGTCGACGGCAAATTCAACCCGGATCAGTACCGTCTGCTGCTCAATGCGCAGCACCGCACCGCGGCGCAGTTCGAGGACGAGGTGCGGCGCGATCTGGATCTGCGCCAGACGGCGATGCAACTGGAGGCGGCCGGCGTCGTCACCGAGGCCGACGTCGACCGCTATCTGCGTCTGCGCGACCAGACCCGCGATTTCCGTTTCGTCACGCTCGACAAACCCGCCATCGACACGAAGATCGACGACGCCGAGATCGAGGCGTACTACCGTGCGCATACCGATCAGTTCCAGACGCCGGAGCGGGTGTCGATCGACTACGTCGAACTCGACGCGGCGAAGCTGGCGGCGCCGAGCAGCGTCGACGACGCCACGCTGAAGAAGCGCTATGACGAGCAGAAGGCACGCTTCGTCACGCCCGAGCAGCGGCTGGCCTCGCACATTCTGGTCAAGGTGGCCAAGAACGCCGACGCCGCCGCGCAGAAGGCGGCGCTGGAGAAGGCCGAGCGCATCGCCAAGGAAGCCAAGGCGGGCAAGGATTTCGCCGCGCTGGCGAAAGCCGAGTCGGACGACTCGGGTTCCAAGGCGCAGGGTGGCGATCTCGGCTGGTTGGAGAAGGGCGTCACCGATCCCGCCTTCGAAAGCGCGCTGTTCGCGCTGAAGAAGGGCGACATTTCCGACCCGGTGCGCTCCGACGAGGGCTACCACGTCATCCAGTTGCGCGACGTGCGGCCGGAGAAGGTGCGGCCGTTCGAGGAGGTCAAGGGCGAACTCGCGAAGAAGTATCTCGACGAGGAGCGCGAGCGCGAATACACCGAGCTGTCGGGCAAGCTCACCGACGCGGTGCTGCAGGATCCGACCTCGCTCGCCGCCGCGGCCAGGAACCTCGGCCTGTCGGTGCAGAAAGCCGGCCCGTTCACGCGCGCCGGCGGCGAGGGCATCGCCGCGAACCCGGCGGTGGTGAAGGCGGCGTTCTCGACACCGGTGCTGGCCGAGGGCAACGCCTCCGACCCGATCGAGCTCGGACCGAATCACATCGTCATCCTGCGCGTGGACCAGCACGAGAAACCCGAGGCGAAGCCGCTCGCAGAGGTGCGCGACGAGATCCGGCGCAAGCTCACCGACCAGGCACTGGCGAAGGCGGCGCGCGAACGCGCCGAAACGCTCTACGCGCGCCTGGACAAGGGCGAGACGCTGGCCGGGCTCGCCGCCGAGCTCAAGCTCAAGGTGCAGGAGCAGAAGGAGGTCGGTCGCAATGCCGTCAATCTCGAGCGGCCGCTGGTGGACGCCGTGTTCGCGCTGCCGCGGCCGCAGGCGGACAAGCCGGTGGTCGGCAAGGCGGAACTGCGCAACGACACCTACGCGCTGATCGAGCTCGTCGCGGTGAAGGACGGTGATCCGTCGAAGCTCGACGCGAAGACGCGCGAGGCCGCGCGCAACCAGTTGCGCCAGAGCATGGCCGAGGAGGCGGTGCGCGGCTACATCGACAGCCTACGCAAGCGCGCCAAGATCGAGATCGCCGAGGACCGGCTCCAGTAGCACGCATCCGCTCGTCGTTCCGGCCTCGGCCGGAAACGAGTTTCCGCCTGGTCATCCCAGGCCAGGCGCGAATCCGCTTCGTGCTCTAGTTCTTTTCTTCAGACGCATCCTGCGATTTTCCGCTCGCGTCCGGCGAGCGGGTCACTTCTCTTTGCTCACCAGAGCAGAGCTTCCGCTCGGCCGCAGGCCGCGCGGGTAACTTTTCTTTGCTCGTGCACTGCGCCGCAGGAGCGGCGCGAACAGCGGAGCTGGCCGCGCAGCGGCGAAGGGCAGGATGCCCGGAGTCAAGAAA
>JAJPHA010000137.1 GCA_021325475.1 Rhodanobacteraceae bacterium
ATCATCACGCCGCGCTGCCCGCCCTCGACCGCGGCCTGCGCCAGCTCGGCGAGCGGCAGCTGCGGATAGTTGAAGATCTTCACCAGCATCGGCAGGTTGATGCCGGCGACCACGGTGGTGTTCGGCGCGGCCGCCAGGCCTTTGGCGATGTTGCTCGGCGTGGAGCCGAAGGCGTCGGTCAGGATCAGCACGCCGGCGCCGTCGTCCAGCCGCTCCAGCATGCGCCGGCCCTGCAGCAGCAGCACGTCGGTGGCCTGCACCTTGCGCACTTCCAGCACGTCGGCGCGCAGCGGCAGCGGGCCGATCATTTCGGCCACGGTGTCGAGCAGGAAATGCCCGAGCTTGCCGTGGGTGACCAGCAGCAGTCCGACGCTCACGTCGCCAACTCGCGGTGCTTGACCATCACCGTTCCGAAAGGAGCGCGCAGCCGCTGGGCCAGGACCTCGGCGACATACACCGAGCGATGCTGGCCGCCGGTGCAGCCGATGCCGACGGTGAGATAGCTGCGGTCGGCGGCCAGGAACGCCGGCAGCCAGCGTTCGAGGAAGTCGCCGATGTCGGCGATCAACTTCTCCGTTTCGGCCTGGCGCTCCAGGTATTGCTTCACCGCGGCGCTGCGCCCGTCCAGTTCGCGCAGCTCCGGCACCCAGTGCGGATTGGGCAGGCAGCGCACGTCGAACACGAAATCGGCGCCATCCGGCAGGCCGTTCTTGTAGCCGAACGACAACAGCAGCAGCGCCGCGCCCGCGGCGCCGGCGGCGGGTTCGTGGCGATGGATCGCCTGACGCAACTCATGCAGGTTCATCGCCGAGGTGTCGAGCGCGAAGTCGGCCAAGGCCGCGATCGGCGCCAGCAGCTTGCGCTCCAGCCCGATGGCCTCGTCCAGCGTCAGCTCCGCGCCGGCCAGCGGATGGCGCCGGCGCGTTTCGTGGTAGCGGCGCAGGATCACGGCGTCGTCGGCGGTGAGGAACAGCACGCGCGCGTCCACGCCCTGGGCGCGCAGCGCGTTGAGCACCTCCGGGAAACGCTTGATCTCGGCGCGGCTGCCGCGCGCGTCCACGCCGATGGCGAATTGGGCGTAACGCGGCTCGGGATGCGCGATCGCGTGCGCGATCAGCGGCGGCAGGAGGTCGAGCGGGATGTTGTCGATGCAGTAGTAGCCGAGGTCCTCGTACTGTTTGAGGGCCACGGTCTTGCCGGTACCCGACAATCCGCTGACGATGACCAGGCGCATGGCGGCAAAAGGGCGCTCAAGGCGATGAAGTTTGCAGCCGCCGCCGCAGGCGAGCCGCGAACCGTTGGGGGGCGATCCGGCCCGCTTCACGCAGGCGCTGGTCGCGGCAGGCGGCTTCGACCAGCACCGCGGAATTATGCCCCAGCCGGCGCGGCAAGGAGATTTTCGGCACGCGCACGCCGAGCACTTGGTACACGCCGCGGTCGCCGACGAGACGGGCTTCGGGGCGCGACGACGCGCGCGCGCCCAGTTCGATCACCAGGCGCAGGCGCGCCGCAGGGGCCAGCGCGCGGCGCCCGAACAGCGCGCGCAGATCGAGCACGCCCAGCCCGCGCACCTCGATGAAGCCGGCGAGCGGCGGCGGCGCGCGGCCGATGACCGCCGCGCCGGCGCGGCGCCACTCCACCGCATCGTCGGCCACCAGCCGGTGGCCGCGCGCGACCAGTTCCAAGGCCAGCTCGCTCTTGCCGCTACCGCTCTTGCCGATCAGCAACACGCCGAGGCGGTCCACCGTCAGCAGCACGCCGTGGCCGGTCGCGGTTGCGGTCGCGGCGCGGCGGGCGGTCCTGGATGGGGGCGAAGTTTTCAGCGGGCGAACAGCGCGTACAGCGCGGCGGCGTCGGCGGCGGCGCGCACCTGGGCGCAAAATCCGTCGTCGGAGAACTTTTCGGCGATGGCGGCGAGATGCTGGAGATGCTCGCCGGTGGCGTTCTGCGGCACCAGCAGACCGAACACCAGGTCCACCGGCTGGCCGTCGTGAGTCTCGTAGTCCACCGGGTGGCGCAGGCGCATGAAAGCGCCGACGCTGCCGCTGATGCCCGGCACGCGGCCGTGCGGGATCGCCACGCCGTGGCCCAGGCCGGTGCTGCCGAGCTTTTCGCGCCCGGCCAGACTGCCGAGAATGTCGGCGGGGCTCACGCTCGGCGCCCCTTGCGCCAGGAGCTTGGCGATTTCTTCCAGCGCGCGTTTCTTGCTGGTCACGGCCACGCCGGTGGCGACGCGGGCGGGACTGAGGATCTCTGCGAGTTTCATGGGGCTCCCGGCTGTCATCGTGACTGACCCGTGGGCGCGGCAGGGCCCGGCGCCGGGCCCTGCCTGCCTCGGAATAGTGTAGCCGCGGCAGCGCGGTTTGCGCGCCCGGGCTAAACGGTCTTCCTGTGGACCTCGCGCGCGTGGTGGTCGCGCAGCTTCTCCTTGTGACGGCGCGTCTGCTCGTCGAGCTTGTCGATCAAAAGATCGATGGCGGCGTACATGTCGCCGTCGATGGCCTCGGCGTGGAGCGTGGTGCCGCGCGCGTGCAGCGTGGCCTCGGCCTTGTGGTGCAGCTTGTCCACCGTGAGGATCACCGCCGCGTCGATCAGATGATCGAAATGCCGCTCCACCCGCTTGAGCTTGTCGGCGACGTAGCTGCGCAGTGCCGGGGTCAGTTCGAGGTGGTGACCGCTGATGTTCAGATTCATTCGTCGACTCCTGGAGAACGGCTCGTGGCGTGAGAGAAACCGCAGGCCGCAGCATCGAACCCGGACCGGCCAGCCCTAACCTGCGGCTTTGCGCTCGTGCGAGGGGGGAATGCGCAGGGCTTCGCGGTACTTGGCCACGGTGCGCCGCGCCACCTGGATGCCTTCCTTGAGCAGCATCTCGGCGAGCGCGGCGTCGGACCAGGGTTGCGCGGGGTCTTCCTGCGCGATCAGACGTTTGATCATGGCTTGGATGGCAGTGGCCGAACAGGTGCCTCCTTCCAGCGTTTGGACGTGGCTGGAGAAGAAAAATTTCAATTCGTAGAGGCCGCGCGGCGTGAGCATGTATTTGTTGGCGGTGGCGCGCGACACGGTGGATTCGTGCACGCCGAGCTTGTCGGCCACGTCGCGCAGCACCAGCGGGCGCATCGCTTCCGGACCGTATTCGAGGAAGGCGCGCTGTTCCTCGACGATGCACTGCGCCACCTTGAGCAGGGTCTCGTTGCGCGCCTCCAGGCTGTTGATGAAGTAACGCGCCTCCTGCAAGTGCTGCTTGAGCGTGAGCTGGTCGCGCGAGGTGTCGGCGCGGCGGATCATGCTCTGGTAATAGCGGTTGATGCGCAGCCGCGGCGTGTGTTCGGGGTTGAGCGAGACGCGCCAGCGGCCGTTCTTCTTGGCGACGAAGACGTCGGGGGCGACATAGTCGCTCTCGTGCGGCTGATAGGGACGACCCGGGTGCGGCTGCAAGGTCTGGATCAGGCCCAGGGCCGCGCGCACCTGCGCGGGTTCCAGACCGGTGGCGCGGGCGAGCTGCGCCTCGTCGCGGCGCGCGAGCCACCCCAGCGGCGCCTCCAGCAGGCGCAAGGCCTCGGCGCGGCCCGGCTGGCCGGCGGGAAATTGCAGGAGCTGCAGGCGCAGGCACTCGGCGAGGTCGCGCGCGCCCACGCCCGGCGGGTCGAAGTCCTGCACGGTGCGCAGCACCCGCTCCACTCGCTCCTGCGTCACGCCGGGTTTCTGCGTCAACCGTGCGCACAAGCCGTCCCAGTCCTCCAGGTAGCCGTCGTCGTTGATCGCGTCGATCAGGTGCTCGGCGATCTCGGCGTCGGTCTCGTCCAGGTGCGCGATGCCGGCCTGCCACAGCAGGTGTTCGCGCAGGCTGGCGGTGCCGTGGAGGTTGGACTCCAGGTAATCGTGCAACTCGGTTTCGTCCTCGGACGCGGCACCGGAGGGCAGCATGCTGTCGTAGATGTCGCCCCAATCCGCGTCCACCGGCATCTGTTCCGGGATGTCGGCGGCCTCGTCCAAGTCCAGCGTGGACTCCGACGGGAGCTCGGCGAGGGTTTCGGCGGCCGCTTGCTCGGCGACCACCGCCTCGTCTCCGGCGCTGGCCGATACCCCCTCGTCTTCGCCATCGTCGTCGGACAGTTCCAGCATGACGTTGGATTCCAGCGCCTGACGAATCTCGGTCTGGAGATCGAGGCTGGAAAGCTGCAACAGCCGGATCGCCTGCTGCAGGGCCGGCGTCATGGTCAGCGACAGACCGGTGCGCAGCGCCAGCGACTGTTTCATGGTCATGGCGCGAGAGAGGATCTGGCCATGCTTGGCATTGTACTTGCCCGACGGCACCCCGGTTGGGTTAAGATCGCAAAAATCGTTCCCGTGCCGGCAAGGATTTTTTGCGCGCCGCGGGCGGGCTCACAGCTTGAATTGTTCGCCCAGATAGACCCGCCGCACGGTTTCGTTCTCCAGCACGTGACCGGGCGCGCCCTCGGCGATGACGAGGCCTTCGTTGAGGATGTAGGCGCGGTCGCAGATGCC
>JAJPHA010000083.1 GCA_021325475.1 Rhodanobacteraceae bacterium
AGCAGCGCCTGCACCTCGTCGGGCTCGGCGATCGGCGACGCGCTGCGCGCGATCCGCGACGGCTACCTCGACGTGGCGGTCGCCGGCGGCGCGGAGGCGGCGATGTTCCCCACCTTCGTCGCGTTGTGGGGCGCGTTGCGCGCCTTGGCGGAGCCGGATCCGGTCGACGTCGGCCGCAGTTGCCGGCCGTTTTCCGCCGACCGTTCGGGACTGGTGCTATCCGAAGGCGCGGTGTTCGTCGTGCTCGAATCGCGCGAACACGCCGAGCGCCGCGGCGCGTCGTGCTATTGCCGGCTGAGCGGCTACGGCATCGCCTCCGACGGCTACCACATCGGCTCGCCTCACGTGCGCGGGCAGATCGCTGCACTTCGGGCCGCCCTGGACGACGCGGGCCTCGCGGCCGGCGACATCGGCTACATCAACGCGCACGCCACCGCCACTCCGGGCGGCGATCCGATCGAGGCGGCGGCGATCAACGCGATCTTCACCGACGTGCCGGTGAGCGCGACCAAGGCGATCCACGGTCACCTCCTCGGCGCGGCGAGCGCGCTGGAACTCGCGATCACGGTGCTCGCGGTGCATCAGTCCTTCCTGCCGGCGACCGCGCATCTCGAGCAGATCGACCCGAAGTGCGCGCTGAACCACGTCGCCAAGGTTCCCGTGTTCCATCATCCGCTCGCGCACGCCTTGTCGTTTTCCGCCGGATTCGGCGGCACAAATGTTGCTTTGATCGCGTCCGCCGAAGCGGAATTGCCGATCCGGTCAATTCTCCCTCTGCCGCGCTGACAGTAGAATGCCATCGCCACGCACGTGGCTGCGGACAGAGAGGGAATCACCATGGGCCTGTTAGACCTCGTCACTCCGCTGCGCCCTTCGCGCGTAGCGGTGAATTTCAACGCCGACCAGCACAATTCGCTGTGGATCACCATGGCGCAGGCGCCGAACGGTGCCAGCCAGAACTTTTCCACGGACCTGCTGCTGGATCTCTGCGCGCTGCAGAAGAGCATTCGGGACGCCAAGGGCACTTGGCCGCACCACGGCACGATGCGGCCGATCGACTACGTCGTGTTGCGTTCGGCGCACCCCGACTACTTCAGTCTGGGCGGCGATCTGGCGCATTTCCGGCGTTGCATCGAGCAGGGCAACCGTCGCGCACTGCGCGACTATTCGATGCTTTGCGTCGACATGATCTACGACTGGTCCACGCAGATGAGTCAGCGCACGACCAGCATCGCACTGGTGCAGGGCCGCGCGCTCGGCGGCGGCTTCGAGGCGGCGCTGGCGTCCGATTATCTGATCGCCGAGGAGCACAGCGAATTCGGCTTTCCGGAGATCCTGTTCGGCCTGTTCCCGTGCACCGGCGGCATGAGTCTGCTGGCGCATCGCATCGGCGCGCGCCAGGCCGAGCGGATGATGAGCAACGGCCGCATCTACACGGCGCGGGAGCTGCATGCGATGGGCGTCATCGACGAGATCTGCCCGAAGGGGCAGGGCGTGCTGGCGGTGGAAAAGTTCATCGCCGCGCACCAGCGGCACCAGCAGGCGCGCCTGAAACTGCAATGCGGGCGGCACCGGCTCGCGCCGCTCAACTACGAGGAGCTGCGCACCGTGGTCGAGGAATGGGTGGAAACCGCGATGAATCTCGGCGCGGAGGATCTGCGCGTGATGGACATGCTAATCCAGATGCAGCGAGCCCGTATCGCCGGCTGAGGCGGCGTTGGCCTGGGCGATGATCTCGCGCAGCGCCTGGATCGTCGCTTTCGACCACTCGCGCAGATCGGCCGCGAGCCGGTCGCGCGCGGCGTCGATTTCCTCGCTGGGCAGGTTCATCAAGCCATGCGCCAGCTTCGCCAGACGGATGGCGCCGACGTTCGCGCTGACGCCCTTCAGGGCATGGGCGACGTTCGGGATCGTGGCGTAGCTGCGGTCGGCCAAGGCCTTGATCAGAAGCTCGCAGGAACGGGCGATGTCGTTCTCCGCGTGCAGCAGCAGCGTGGCTAGGAAACCCGGTTGATTGTTGACGCTCCTGAGTTCTTCGATGATGTCGTGATCGAGCGGATCGATCGGCACGACCTTCAACGCCGGGCGCTCGCTCTTCGCCGCCTCGGCGCGTTCCGCGGCCGGCTCGGTCTCGCCCTCCGCCGGCGCCAGGAACACGCGGGCCAGGCCCGCGCGCAGCGCGCTCAGGTTCACCGGTTTGTGCAGCACGCCGGCGGCGCCGGCGGCCTTGAGCTGCGCCGTGGTCTGGGCGGTGGCGTCCGCAGTCAGGAACAACGCAGGTGCCGGATTGAGCCGGCCGAAGTGGTAGGTCTGCAGCACGCGGATGCCATCCATGTCGCCGAGATTGTAGTCGAGCACCAGCAGATCGAAGTCGTGCTTGGCGAGCAGATCGAGCGCCGCCATGCCGCTGGTGCAGGTGGTGACGTCGTGGTGGTCGATCTTCAGCAGTTCCTGCAGCAGCACGAGATTGGTCAGATTGTCCTCGGCGACCAGGATGCGTTTGGCCGGCACGATCGCGGCCGGCATCTTCGCCGCGGGTGCGCTCGCCGCCGGCTTCACGTGGGCGAGCGCGATCTCGAACCAGAAGCGGCTGCCGGCGCCCAGACGGCTCTCGCAGCGCAGGTCGCCGCCCATCGCCTCGACGATCTTCTTCGAAAGCGCCAGGCCCAATCCGGTGCCGCCGTAGCGCCGGCTGGCGCCCTGCTCGACCTGCGCGAACGGTTGAAACAGCTTGTCCTTGAACTCCTCGGGGATGCCGATGCCGGTGTCGCTGACGCTGAAGCGCAGGCGATAACTGTCCGCAGATTGATCGACCAATTCGACGGCGAGCTCGACCTTGCCCTGCTCGGTGAACTTGATGGCATTGCCGACCAGATTCAGCAGCACGCGCCGCAGCAGGTGCATGTCGGTTTCGACGGCGTCGGTGATCGCCGGATCGATCGTGGCACGGAAAGCCAGCCCTTTCTTGACCGCCATCGATTCGAACGTCGCGCACAACGGCTGCAATTGCGTCGCCAGTTCCACCGGCGCCTTCTTCAGCACCGGCACGCCGGCCTCGAACTTGGCCTCGTCGAGCAGATCGTTGATCTCGGCGAGCAGGTTCTCCGACAGCGTGAGGATGGTTTCCGTCCGCCGCGCGACGGCGCGATCGCTCGACTCGGCGGCCAGCAACTCCGCCGCGGCGACGATGCCGGTGAGCGGCGTGCGCAGCTCGTGGCTCACCTTGGCGAGCAGCTCCGACTTGGCGCGGCTCTGCTGTTCGGCGTGCTCGCGGGCGAGGCGCAGATGCTTGATCAGCGCGCCGGCGTACATCGGCACCACCAGGAGCGGCAGCATCAGGGCCATCCACACCACCGGATTCTGCTGCCAGTAGGCATCGGTCACCAGGATCAGGATGAAACCGAGCACCGCCACCAGTTGGCACAGATGCATGAGCGGCCGGCCGGTGCGAAAGCCGAAACCGAGGATGGTGAACAGGTAGAAACCGACGATCACACTGCCGAATTTTCCGGTGAGCGCCATCCAGATGGTCAGCACCATCGGGTCGGACACCGCCGAGCCGATCAGCAGGTATTGGAGCGCGGTGTACGAGGCGCGCGGGATCGCCAGAAACGGACTCGCCGCATAGAGGCAATAGCCGGCGGTCAGAGCGAGGAACCAGAACGGCACGCCGCCGTGCATCGTGAAGAACAGCACGATGTTGATGGCGATGACGGGAATCGCGACCAGCAGGCGAACCTTGGCCTGGGCGTACAGGATCGCTTTCAACCCGTCCGCGGTCTTCTCATGAACACCTTCGATGAGATTGACGTTCATGCCGCGGCGCCCGGAGCGTTCGGGGGAGAGCAATCGTACTGCATGTTTGTACACTTGTGTAATTCTTTGACAGCCGGATTTGAGCAAGAAGCAAGCCAGATCGCGACCAAAACCCTACGTGCGAATACCTAGTTCGCGGCGTTGGCCCAAGCGCGCCGCATGAAGCGGAAAAACGCAAGGATACAAGGGACTGCGGCAGGATGGCAGGAACTTTGCTAAGCTCGATCACGGCGGCGGCGCGGGGGGCGCCGGCCGGCGATGCGGGGCAACATCCGATCACGAATGACATGACCACACAAGCGGCACCGAACCGATGGCGCCACGCGCGGATGCAGATCCGCTCCGCGGTATTGATGAGCCGGGGCGGGGAATCCTGGTCCAGCGAGATCGAGGACATCTCCGCGACCGGGGTGCTGGTGGCGCGTCCCGCCGATTGGCAGGGCAGTCCGGGGGACCTGTACAACCTCGACATGCTGATCGGCGAGGATCTCAACATCCACCTCGAGGCGACCGTGGCGCGGGTCACGCCGCAGCATGTCGGCTTCGCCTATGCGCGCATTCCACCGGAAAAGGAAATTCCGCTGTGGAGCCTGCTCGGCGGCTACGCCGACCGGCTGGAGCAATTCGAGGAGCGCTGAATCAGGCGGCCGTCTTCGGCGGCTCGCGCAGCTCGCGACGCAGGATTTTGCCGACGTTGGTCTTCGGCAGCGAATCGCGGAACTCGATGTATTTCGGCTGCTTGTAGCCGGTCAGGTTGGCGCGACAGTGCGCACGGATGGTTTCTTCCGTGAGGTTCGGGTCCTTGCGCACCACCACCACCTTCACCGCCTCGCCGGATTTCTCGTCCGGCACACCGACGGCCGCCACTTCGAGCACGCCGGGACATTGCGCGACCACGTCCTCGATCTCGTTCGGATAGACGTTGAAGCCGGACACCAGGATCATGTCCTTCTTGCGATCGACGATGTAGAAGAAGCCCTGCTCGTCCATGCGGGCGATGTCGCCGGTGTGCAGCCAGCCGTCCGCGCTCAGCACCTTGGCGGTTTCCTCCGGTCGCTGCCAATAGCCTTTCATGACCTGCGGTCCGCGAATGCACAGCTCGCCGACTTCGCCGGGGCCGAGGAGGCGGCCGTCGTCGTCCTGGACCGAGCATTCGGTCGAGGGCAGCGGCAGGCCGATCGAGCCGTTGTATTCGGGCAGATCCAGCGGATTGACGCAGGCCGCGGGCGAGGTTTCGGTGAGACCATAGGCCTCGACCAGCGTCACGCCGGTCACCTTCTTCCAGCGTTCGGCGACCACGCGCTGCACCGCCATGCCGCCGCCCATGGTGAACTTGAAGCGCGAGAAATCGAGCCGGTCGAAACCCGGTGTGTTGAGCAGACCGTTGAACAGCGTGTTCACGCCGGTCATCGCGGTGAAGCGCACGCGCCGCAGTTCCCTGACGAATCCCGGCATGTCGCGCGGGTTGGTGATCAGCACGTTGAGACCGCCGGTCTTCATGAACACCAGGCAGTTCGCGGTGAGGGCGAAGATGTGATACAGCGGGATCGCCGTGATGATGACTTCCTCGCCTTCGCGCAGCGTGGTGCCGAGCCAGCACGAGGCCTGCAACATGTTCGCCACCATGTTGCCGTGGCTGAGCATCGCGCCCTTCGCCACCCCGGTGGTGCCGCCGGTGTACTGGAGGAAGGCGAGATCGTCGTGGCCGAGTTCGATCCGCGGCAGCGCCTTGCGCGCGCCGAGCCGGAGCGCGGCGTTGAAGCGGATCGCGCCGGGGATCGCATACGGCGGCACCAGTTTCTTCACCCGACGCACGACGAAATTGACCAGCGCCGATTTCGGCAGACCGAGCAGGTCGCCGAGGCCGGTGGTAATGACATGCCGACACGGGACTTCGTGCAGCACCTCGGCGAGCGTGGCGGCGAAGTTGTCGAGCACGACGATCGCGCTCGCCCCGGAGTCGCCCAACTGGTGGCGCAACTCGCGCGCGGTGTACAGCGGATTGGTGTTGACCACGGTCAGGCCGGCGCGCAGGACGCCGAACAGCGCGATCGGGTACTGCAACACGTTGGGCAGCATGATCGCCACCCGCTCGCCCTTGCGCAGGCCGAGCTCGTTGACCAGGAACGAGGCGAACTGGCGGCTCAGGCGATCGACGTCGTCGTAGCGGAGCACGCGGCCCATGTTGGCGAATGCGGGCCGATGCCGGAAACGGTCGCAGGCGGATTCGAGCAGCTCGACGATCGAGCGGTAGGCGTTGGGGTCGATTTCCGCCGGTATGCCCGGCGGATAGCTCTTCAGCCAGATGCGCTCGGTCGTGTTCATGCCGTCTCCCCGGAATCCGGTTCGATTTAACACGCCGCCGAAAACGCCGGCAAGCTGCATTGCGGCGCGCGTCGCGCTCGGGCAACATGGCCGCGATGCGAACTGCGCTCGCCGCTACGCTGACGTTTGTGGCGCTTTGCCTCACGGCTTGCGCGCATCCGCCCGACGAAGCCCGCATCCGCGGCGCGATCGAGGCGATGCGCCACGCCATCGAGGAGCGGCGCCCGGGCGATTTCCTCGACCATGTCAGCGCCGACTTCACCGGCAACGATGGCAGCGTCGATCGCGAGGGACTGCACAACCTGCTGCGCGTCGCCGTGCTGCGCAACGAGGTCGTGTCGGTGGCGGTGCCGTCGATCGACGTCGAGCTCGCCGGCGATCGCGCGACGGTGCGCGTCGTCGCCATCGTGACCGGCGGCTCCGGCGGCCTGCTGCCGGAGCGCGGCGAGGTCTACACCATCGTCAGCGGCTGGAAGCGCGAACGCGGCACCTGGCGCTGCTACAACGCGAAATGGTCGAGCACCGATCGGCCGATGCCTTGAATGGCATCGGCCGATCGGTGCGAGGGCGAGGCAGGAGGCCGAGCGGATCGTGCACCAGGGACGGTTCCGCCGATTCACGTCGCGGGCGTGCTGACGCGATACCTCGAACGGCATCGGCCGATCGGCGCGAGGGCGAGGCAGGAGGCCGAGCGGATCGCCCACCAGGGACGGCTGCCGGGCTTCGCGCCTGCCACGCGCGCCGACACTGCTGGGGTTACGCCGCCGCGCGCGCGTTCGCCGCGAGCTGCCGCAGCACGTACGGCAGGATGCCGCCGTGGCGGTAGTATTCGACCTCTTTCGGCGTGAGCAGCAGCACGCGTGCCTTGAACCGCTTGTCGCCGCCTGCGCCGCGCGCGACGACGTCCACCTCGCGGGCGGCGCCGTCGTTCAAGCCGACGATGTCGAACACCTCGTCGCCGCGGAGGCCGACACTGCGCGCGCTCTCGCCGTCGCGGAATTGCAGTGGCAGCACGCCCATGCCGACCAGATTGGAACGATGGATGCGTTCGAAGCTCTCGGCGATCACCGCGCGCACGCCGAGCAGCAGCGTGCCCTTGGCGGCCCAGTCGCGCGACGAGCCGGTGCCGTATTCCTTGCCGGCGATCACGATCAGCGGCACGTTTTCCTTCTTGTATTTCATCGCCGCGTCGTAGATCGGCAGCTTTTCGCCATCCGGGAAGTGCAGGGTGTTGCCGCCTTCCTCGCCGCCGAGCAGCAGGTTCTTGAGGCGGATGTTGGCGAAGGTGCCGCGCACCATGACGTCGTCGTTGCCGCGCCGCGAACCATACGAGTTGAAGTCTGCCTTGGTCACGCCGCGCGCCTGCAGGAACTGGCCGGCGGGCGAGGTGGCCTTGATGTCGCCGGCCGGCGAGATGTGGTCGGTCGTGATCGAATCGCCGAACAGGCCGAGGCAGCGCGCGCCCTGGATGTCGCGGATGCGGCCGACCTGCATGGTCATGCCGTCGAAGTAGGGCGGGTTCTTGATGTAGGTGGACTTGGCGTCCCAGGCATAGCGTTCGCCTTCCGGCACCGGGATGCTGTTCCAGCGCTGGTCGCCCTTGAACACGTCGGCGTAGTTCTGCCGGAACAGTTCCGGGCCCACCGTGGCGGCGATGACGTCGCCGATCTCGCGGTTCGAGGGCCAGATGTCCTTGAGGTACACCGGTTTGCCGTCCGTGCCGGTGCCAAGCGGCTCGCGCGTGAGGTCGATGTCGGCGGTGCCGGCGAGCGCGTACGCGACCACCAGCGGCGGCGAGGCGAGGTAGTTCATCTTCACCTCGGGGTGCACGCGACCCTCGAAATTGCGGTTGCCGGACAGCACCGACACCACCGCCAGATCGCCCTCGGCGATGGCCTTGCTGATCTCCGCGGGCAGCGGCCCGGAATTGCCGATGCAGGTGGTGCAGCCATAGCCGACGAGGAAGAAGCCGAGCTGCTCGAGATCGTCGAGCACGCCGGCCTTGCGCAGGTAATCCGTGACCACGAGCGACCCCGGCGCGAGCGAGGTCTTGACCCACGGCTTGACCTTGAGGCCCTTCGCCACGGCGTTGCGCGCGAGCAGGCCGGCGCCGAGCATCACCGCCGGATTCGAGGTGTTGGTGCACGAGGTGATGGCGGCGATCACCACCGCGCCGTCGCGCAGGGTGAAGCTGGCGCCGTCCTGGCGCACCGTCGCCTCGCCGCCCTTCTTGCGGTTCGCGCTGAGCGCGGCGACGGCGTCGCGGCAGTTCTTCTGCATGTCGCCGAGCAGCACGCGGTCCTGCGGCCGCTTCGGTCCGGCGAGCGACGGCTTGACCTCGGCGAGATTCAATTGCAACGTCGAGCTGAACTCGGGATGCGGCGTGGCGTCGTCGTGCCACAGACCCTGGGCCTTGGCGTAGGCTTCCACCAGCCGGATCTGCGCCGCGTCGCGGCCCGACAGGCGCAGGTAGTTCAGCGCCTCGGCATCGATCGGGAAGATGCCGCAGGTGGCGCCGTACTCGGGCGCCATGTTGGCGATGGTGGCGCGGTCGGCGAGCGCGAGGTGCTTGAGGCCGTCGCCGTAGAACTCGACGAACTTGCCGACCACGCCGTGCTTGCGCAGCATCTGCGTCACGGTCAGCACGAGATCGGTCGCGGTCGAGCCTTCCGGCAACTGGCCGGTGAGCTTGAAGCCGACCACCTGCGGGATCAGCATCGACGAGGGTTGACCGAGCATCGCCGCCTCGGCCTCGATGCCGCCCACGCCCCAGCCGAGCACGCCGATGCCGTTGATCATGGTGGTGTGCGAATCCGTGCCGAACACGGTGTCGGGAAACGCCCAGGTGGCGCCGTCCTGCGCGGCGGTCATCACCACCCGCGCCAGGTACTCGAGGTTCACCTGATGCACGATGCCGGTGCGCGGCGGCACGACCTTGAAGTTGTTGAACGCCTTCTGCCCCCAGCGCAGGAAGCCGTAGCGCTCCTTGTTGCGCTCGAATTCGATGCGGACGTTGAGGTCCAGCGCATCCGGCTTGCCGAAGGCATCGACCTGCACGGAATGGTCGATGACCAGTTCCGACGGAATCAGCGGGTTGATCCGCCGCGCGTCGCCGCCGAGCCGCACGATGGCATCGCGCATCGCGGCGAGATCGACGATGCACGGCACGCCGGTGAAGTCCTGCAGCACGACGCGCGCCGGCATGAAGGCGATTTCGGTGTCCGGCTCCTTCGCCGCGTCCCAGTTGGCGACCGCCTCGATTTCCTTCGCCGTCACGTTGACGCCGTCCTCGTGGCGCAGCAGATTCTCGAGCAGGATCTTCATCGAATAGGGCAGGCGCGCGAGGTTGAACCGCTCGCCGAGCTTGGCGAGGCTCGCGATCTGGTAGCGCTTGCCATCCACCTCGAGCGAGGCGCGGGTCGAGAACGAATCGATCATGACAGGCTCCGAGCGGGAAACAGAGAAAGCGGGCGACGCACTCGCGCGGCAAGCGCAGGCCGGCCGCTGGCGATCGCAGCGAACGAATCCGGAATGCGATTATCGCTTAAGATGGCCGCGCCGACCAAGAACGGCACCGCCTCAGCCGCCGTCGAGCGTGCAGCGCGCCAGCAGACCGCGCGCCAGCATTGCGTACTGGCGATGGCGAAACAGCAGCCGCCATTGACTGCCGCCCAACTGGCGCCAAAGCACGGCGGAACGCACCGCGGCCAGCAGCAGGGCGCGAATCCGGTCCACCTGTGCGCTCTGGGTCAGGTAATTCGGATCGCCCTCCACCAGCACGCGGGGCTTGAGCGGCGAGAGATTCTCGCAATACAGCCGCGCCAGGCGCGGGGCGAGATCGACCGTGCCCGCCTCGACCTCGGCCAGCCGCGGCGCGACCTCCGCCAGCGCGCGTCGCAGACTTTCGCGCACGGCCGGCCGTGCGGCGAGACTGCGCTCGAGCCGCAGCACGCTCACCGCCATGCGGGTGAGGGCGAGATCGCGCCCACGCTCGGCGTCGAGGTGCGCGATCAGCGTCGTGAGCCCCAATCGCAGATTCGCCACACCACCGTATACTGCGGCCGGCGTCTCGGCATCGATACGCAGCACGCTGGCCAACGCCGTGCGCATGGCGGCGGCATCGCAACTGCCGCGCAGGGCGACGGCGCGCACCAGGGCGAGCGCCTGGAACAGGCCGGCGAGGGCGATGACGCGACCTTCTCTCATGAAAGTGCAAGCTCGCGTAGAGCCCGACTGCGCGGGCTTCGGGTGCGACGCGCAATTGGCCACATCCCCCCGCCACCTGCTGCGCAGGTGGCGCGCCCCCTTGACTC
>JAJPHA010000011.1 GCA_021325475.1 Rhodanobacteraceae bacterium
GCGCCGTCGGGCGAGGCGCGCGGGCTCGCGCTGTTCGCCTCCGGCGACGGCGGTTGGAACCTCGGCGTGTGGGACATGGCGCAGACCGCCGCCGAGCTCGGCTACTGGGTGGCCGGCTTCAGCACGCCGGCGTTCCTGAAGACGATCGAGTCCGGCAACGCCGCGTGCAGCGACGCCGCCGGCGCGCTCGCCGAGCTCGGCGACCGGGTGCAGGCCGCGCTGCACCTGCGCGCCGCGTTCCGGCCGGTGCTGATCGGCTACTCCTCCGGCGCCACCATCGCCTACGCCGCCATGGCCCAGGCCGGCGACGCGCGCTTCGGCGGCGCGCTGACGCTCGGCTTCTGTCCCGACCTGATCGTGCACAAGCCGTTCTGCGCCGGCGCCGGCCTCACCGCCAGCAAGCAGACCCGGCCGCCCTACGGCGTCGTGTTCAACACGGTGCCGGCGGTCGGCGCGCCGTGGATCGTGCTGCAGGGTGAGATCGACCAGGTCTGCCACCCGCCGGAGACGATGGCCTTTGTGGAAAAAGTGAAAAATGGAAAATTGGTCAGCCTGCCCAAGGTCGGCCACGGCTTCGGCGTGCCGCGCAACTGGATGCCGCAATACCGCGCCGGCCTGATCGAGCTGCGCGACGCCGCCCGCCCGACGGACGTCGCCGGGCGCGGCCGTTGAGCCGAGCCCGCGTCGCACCGCCATGAACGACATCGCATCCGCCTCTGCGCCGCCCGCCGCCTCCGGCCGCTACGCGCGCCTGCGCTGGCTGCTGCCGCCGGCGTTCCTCGCCCTGACCGCCTGGCTGCTGTGGCGCGAGATCGGCGAACTGCCGCTCGCCGACATCCAGCGCACCCTGCTCGAGGTGCCGACCCTGCCGGCGCTCGGCGTGGCCCTGCTCGCGCTGGCGAGCGTCGTGTTCACCGGCACGATCGATTTCCTGATCGCGCGCTGGCTCAAGCTCGGCCTCCACGCGCGCGACTATTTCCGCCTCGCCTTCGTCGCCAACGGTCTGGCGAACACGCTCAATCTGTCCGGCGCGATGGGCGCGAGCGTCCGCCTGATGGGCTTGAGCTCGCTCAAGGTGCCGCTGTCGCGCGCCGCGGCGCTGATCGGCATGCAGGCGCTGTCGCTGCTGTCGGGGCTGTCGCTGCTCGTGATCCTCACCCTCGCCACCAGCTCGCTGCCGCTCACCAGCGGCACCGTGCAGCGCTGGGTCGCGGCGGCGGTGCTGCTGCTCGCCGCGCTGTATCTGCCGCTGTACCTGTATCTGACCAGCCGGCGCGCGTTGATGCGCTGGCTGCCCGCGGACGCCGGCGTGCCGCCGCTGCGCCTGAAGCTCGAGCTCACCGTGGTCTCGTTCCTCGACTGGCTGCTCGCGGCGGCGACGCTGTACGCCTGCCTGTATCTGTCCGGCGAGCACGTCAAGCCCGGCCTGCTGCTCGGCGCGTTCGCCGGCGCCGGCGTGCTCGGCCTGGTGAGCCAGGTGCCGGGCGGGCTCGGCGTGTTCGACGGCTTGATCCTGCTCGCGCTCACCGAGGCCGGCCACGACAAGGCGGCGGTGGTCTCGGCGCTGATGTTGTTCCGCATCGCCTACTATCTGCTGCCGCTGCTCGGCGCGCTGTATCTCGGCTCGGAGATGCTCACCGCGCGGCTGCCGCTGCTGACGCGGCTGCGCGCGCGCCTCGGCGGCCATCCGCTGTTCGGCCTGCTCGGCCTGCCGGCGATGCTGCTCGCCGATCTCGGCACGCGCCTGCTCGCCGTGCTCACCTTCGGCGCCGGCGCCATGCAGCTCGCCTCGGCGGCGATTCCCTCGGTCAGCGAGCACGTCGAGGTGGTGCGCGCGCATCTGCCGATCCTCGCCGTGGAAAGCTCGAACTGGTTCAGCGTGCTGTCCGGCGTGCTGCTGCTCGGTCTCGCCCGCGGCATCGACGGCCGCCTGCGCATCGCCTACCGCGTGGTGCAGTGGCTGCTGGTGCTGAGCGCCGCGCTCGCCGTGACCAAGGGCCTGCACTTCGGCGAGGCGCTGTTCCTGCTCAGCGTCGCCGCGCTGCTGCGCACACGCAAGCGCGTGTTCGTGCGGCGCGCGATGACGCTCACCTCGGCGACCACGCTCGGCTGGTACGCCGGGCTGCTCGTCTGCGTGGTGGTGTTCTTCGCCATCGGCGTGGCGCAGGTGCTGGGCGACGATTCCTTCGACCTGTTCTACTTCGGCTACGGCGAGCACACCTCGCGCATCGGCCGCGGCCTGGCCGCCGCCGCGCTCGGCGTGGCGCTGTATCTGATCTGGCAGGCGTTCGCGGTCAAGCGCCCGCACCTGCGGCTGCCGGATCCGGCCGAACTCGAGCGCGCGCGCGCGCTGTACCTGCGCCATGGCGGCGGCGAGTTCGCGCATCTGACGTTCATGGGCGACAAGCACCTGTTCTGGGCCGCCGACCATCAGGCGGTGATCGCCTACGGTTGCATCCGCGATCGTCTGGTCGCGCTCGGTTCGCCCTGCGGCTCGGATGCCGGCATCGACCGCGCGATCCTCGACTTCCGGCATTTCGCCGACGCCCAGGACCGCGTGCCGGTGTTCTACGAGGTGCTGGAGCCGGATCTGTCGCGCTACCACGACCACGGCTTCGATCTGTTCAAGCTCGGCGAGCTCGCGCTGATCCGGCTCGCCGAGTTCTCGCTCGCCGGCAAGCGCTGGGAGGACCTGCGCCAGGCGTGCAACCGCGCCGACAAGGAACGCCTGCGCTTCAGCATCGCCGAGCCGCCGTTCGACACCGCGCTGCTCGGCGAGCTGGAGCGCGTCTCCGACGCCTGGCTCGCGGACAAGGGCGGCGACGAGAAAGGCTTTTCGCTCGGCCGGTTCGATCCGGCCTATCTCGCCTGGAGTCCGCTCGGTCTGGTCCACCGCGACGAGGAGCTGATCGCGTTCGCCAACCTGCTGCCACCCTACGGCCCGAACGGCCACGCCAGCGTCGATCTGATGCGGCACGTGGCCGACGCGCCGCGCAGCACGATGGACTTCCTGTTCGCCAAGGTCATGCAGTGGGCCAAGGAACAGGGCTATCCGATCTTCAGCCTGGGCATGGCGCCGCTGTCGCGCGTCGGCGACAACCCCTACGCGCGCGTCAACGAACGGCTCGCCGCGCTGCTGTTCCGCTACGGCAACCGCCTGTACAACTATCAGGGCGTGCGTCAGTACAAGGACAAGTTCAAGCCGGAATGGATCGGCGCCTATCTCGCCTATCCGCGCGGACTGTGGGTTCCGGGCCTGCTGATCGACATCGCCGCGCTGGTGTCGGGCGGCTACCGGCGGTTGCTGGTCGGCGGATAGCGTCAGCCGCGCGCCGCCGGCAGCGCCGCGGCGATGCCCGCGCCGAGCCGCGCGTAGTCGCCGTTGTAGTGATGCCCGCCGGGCAGCACGAGTTCGCGCACGTTCGGCCGGCCGACGAGTTTGAAGCAGTAACTGTCGTCCTCCTCGCTGCCGTGCACGCAGATCACCGGCACCGCGGTCCGCGCGATCTCGGGCGCGATCGGCAGCGCGCCCTCGTGGTGGGTCGAGCCGAACCAGTCGCCGACGTGGATCTCGAACACGGCCTCGGGATCCGGCGAGATCAGCACCTGCGCGGCGATGCGCGCGCGCGCCTCCTGCGGCAGCCGGTTGATCGCCACCGGCGCGAGTGCGGCGCCGAAGGAATAGCCGATGACGACGAAATCGGCGTCGGGATGCGCCGCGCCGTAGTGGCCGATGATGCGCGCCAGCGCGTCGGCGGCTTCCTCGGGGCGGCGGGTCTGCCAGAAGAACTTGAGCGAGTTCAGCCCGACCACGGCGATGCCGCGCCGCGCCAGTTGCTCGGCCACGCCGATGTCGAGCCCGGCCCAGCCGCCATCGCCGGTGAGGATCACGCCGATGCGCGGGGCTACCGGCGCCTGCGCCGGCACCTCGATCAGCGGCAGGTCGGCGACCGCGGGCGGCAGCGCGGGCGCGCTCCGCGCCGGCGCGGTGACCGCGGCGACCGCGGCGACCAGCGCGGCGCCCGGCGGCGGCGCCGGCGTGAGTATACTTTTCAGCGGCGCCGGCAGGGACTGCAGCAGGCTGTCGTTGCGCGCGCCCGGCGCGAACGGCAGCGGCCGCCAGGGATTGGGCAAGCGGCGCACGGCGATCACGCGGAACGTGCCGTTGCCGTCGGCCGCGGTGACCGCGCCGGCGTCGCCGGCGCAGATCGGCTTGCCGAGCCGCAGGCGCGCGTCGAAACCGAGCGTGACCAGCGCGGCGAAGGTGCCCTTCGGCGCATGCGCGTCGAGCGCATAGGCGAACGTGGCGCCGGCACCGTCGCCGATCAGCACCGGATAGAGGTAGCTCCTGAGGTTCTGGTTGCGCTCGATCCAGTGCGTCATTTCCTCGAAGTGTCCACCGGGAAACGCGCACTTCTCGTCGATCGCCTGCAGGCGCTTGAGGTAGGCCGGCAGATCGACGCCGATGACGAACGTGCCCGTGTCGCGCAGGGCCTCGGCCAGCGCCTCGGCGCGCTCATCCCAGCCGTCGCGATCCGAGATCAGCACCGCGGCGCGGGCGGGCTCGCCCGCCGGCACGCCGACATGGACCTCGCCGAACAGGCCGAAGCGCACCGGCACGGTGGCGGCCTCGGCGAAGCCGCCGATCCACGTCGGAACCACGAGCGAGCCCAGCAGGACGCCCAGCGCGCGAACCAGGGCCGGACTCATGCGCGCTGCGCGTCCTTCGACCTCGTCGTGCGGTTCGTGGCGGCGTTCCGCGCGCGCCGCGCGTCGGCCATCAACGCCTCGATCTCGTCCGGATCGCGCGGCACGCCAAGGGTGAGGATCTCAGGCTCGCCGCGGGTGACGACCACGTCGTCCTCGATGCGGATGCCGATACCGCGCCATTTCGCCGCCACGCCCCTGGCGTCCGGCGCGATGTACAGGCCGGGTTCGACCGTCACCACCATGCCGGGCTCGAGCTCGCGGAATTCGCCGTCGATGCGGTAATCGCCGACGTCGTGGACGTCGAGGCCGAGCCAGTGCCCGGTCTTGTGCATGTAGAACCGGCGGTAGCTCTGCTCGCGCAGGTTGCGCGCGACGCTGCCCTTGAGCAGACCGAGCCGGATCAGCCCCGCGGTGATCGCGCGCACGGCGGCGTCGTGATAGGCCCCGAACGGCCGTCCGGCGCGGACTTCGGCGATCGCGGCGTGTTGCGCCGCGAGCACGACGTCGTACAGCGCCCGCTGTTCGGCGCTGAAGCGGCCGTTGACCGGGAACGTGCGCGTGATGTCGGACGCGTAGCACTGGTACTCGGCGCCGGCGTCGATCAGCAAGAGCTCGCCGTCGTTGAGCGGGGCGTCGTTGGCGCGGTAGTGCAGCACGCAGGCGTTGGCGCCGCCGCCGACGATCGGCGGATAGCTCGGCACCGCGCCGTGGCGGCGGAACTCGTGCAGCAGTTCGGCCTCGATCTCGTGCTCGTTCATGCCCGGCCGCACCGCGCGCATCGCGCGCAGATGCGCCGCCGCCGCGATCTTCGCCGCGCGGCGCATCAGGCGCAGCTCGTTGCGGGTCTTGTACAGGCGCATGTCGTGCAGCACGTGGCCGAGCGAGACGAACTCGTGCGGCGCGCGCGCGCCGCGCCTGATCTGGCCGCGCACGCGGTTGACCCAACCGATCAGCTTGATGTCGAACTCGGTGTCGCGGCCGAAGTGGTAGTAGACCCGCGAGCGCCCCTCGATCAGGCCCGGCAGGATGTCGTCGATGTCGCTGATCGGGAAGGCGTCGTCCATGCCGTAGTCGCGGACCGCGCCCTCGGGGCCGGCGCGCGCGCCGTCCCAGGCTTCGCGCTCCGGGTCGCGTTCGCGGCAGAACAGGATCGCCTCGCCGTGCTCGCGTCCGGGGATCAGCGCCAGTACCGCGTCGGGTTCGGGAAACCCGGTGAGATAATGGAAATCGCTGTCCTGCCGGTACGGATAGGGGCTGTCGTTGTTGCGCACGCGCTCCGGCGCCGCCGGCACGATGCAGATACCCTCGTCGCCGATCTGCCGCATCAGTTGCTTGCGGCGGCGCGCGAATTCCTTGCGTTCGATCATGGGCAAAAGACGAGAACCTGTCTCAAAATCGTCGCGAGCGAAGACGGATTGCGCGCCGCCGGAGCGCAGGAACCGGAGTTTACTGGTAGTAAACGAGGATTCCGAGCACCGCCGGCGCGCGAGCCGTCGAGCGCAGCAGATTTTGAGATAGGTTCAAGTGAGGTCGCGGATGGCACGGGCCGGCCGCACAGCCGCCGGCGCGCCGGCGCGCCGTGCTCGTCGCCGCTGGCCGTCGCCGGAATCAATGCAGCGTCGCCCGCGCGCCGGCGCTGAACTCGGTGTGCAGCAGGAGCACACCCACGCGCACGAATTCGATCACCTCCGCGAGCGCGGTTTCGTCCTCCTCGGCGTCGGCGTATTCGAAGCGCGTGGCGGCGATCGTGCCGAAATCGCGCAGGATCTCGGTCGCGTCCGCCGACAGGCCGCGCCGCGGGCCGATGCCGGCGAGCCCGAGCCCGCCGAGGAATCCGCGGCACCATTCCACCAGGGCGTCAGCGCGCGCGTTCAAGGCGCTGTCCGCGCCGGGCAGCAGCGGCTCGAAACGGCATTCCGGATCGCGGAGCGCGGCGGCGCAGTCCTCGTACACGCGGGCGAGATCCGGGTACAGCGGTTCGAGCGTCGGATCGCTCTCCAGCTTCAGCGCCGCAAGCCAGGACTGCGCATCCGCGCTGCCGCCGCCGCACAGATAGCCGGTGAGCGAACCGTGCAGGTCGCTCGCGCCCACGCCGAAACGCAGACGGCTCAGCATCTCGCCGAGCTCGGCGTGGGTGAGGCCGGAAAACGGGCTGCGCGACATGACGGCATGAGCGATCTGCAGGCGGCCGCATTTTACCAGCGGACGGCACGGAAGGCGCGGTGCCGGCTCGACCACGTGCCCATTGCCTGCCATCCGCGCCCGCGCCTATCATCGACTTTCCGCCACGGGACGGCGCGGCGCCCGCCGGCGGCAGGCGCGACGCGGAACCGTGCCGGCAACGGCGGGCCCGGCGCCGCCGCGACTGGCGGTGGCGCGGGCGTTTCGCAGCGGGGGTCGCGCTTCGATGGCAAACCGGTGGGCCGCGCGTGGACTGTGGCTGCTCGCGCTCCTGGCGAGCGCGGCGCCGGCGAGCGAGCGCCGCTATTACTTCGACGTCGTCGATCGCGACCACGCGCTGGCCTCGCACACGATCAACGCCCTGCTGCAGGATCACGTCGGCTATCTCTGGATCGGCACGCAGGGCGGTCTGGATCGATACGACGGCTACCGCTTCCGGCGGTTCGAGCACGTCGCCGGGGAAAGCGCCTCGCTGCCGGAAAGCTTCGTCACCGCGCTGGCGGAGGATGGCCGCGGCCGGATCTGGATCGGCAGCGCCACGCGCGGGCTGGCGGCGCTCGATCCGGCCAGCGGTCGCGTGGTCGCCCGCTCGCAGATCGGCGGCGCGCAGAGTTCGCCGCGCGATGCGATCGGCGCGCTGCGGCTCGATCCGCGCCGCGGGCTGTGGATCGGCACCGGCGCCGGCGTCGAGCTGATGGATCTCGCCAGCGGTGCGCGCCGCGAGCTGCTGCACTGGCGCGCGGACCCCAGCAACGCGACGTTCGATCTCGACCTCGCCGCCGACGGCAGCGTCTGGATCGCCGCCGGCAACGGCCTGTGGCGCATCGCACCGGGCGCGGACTCGGCGCAAGCAGTGGCGGCGCACGATCTGCCGCTCGCGTTGGCCGTGCTCGCCCGCAGCAATGGCGAAGTCTACGCCGGCGGCAACGACGGTCTGTACCGGATCGACCTCGCGCACAATCGGGCGCAACGGCTGTGGTCGGCGCCGGGCGCGCGGCCGGTGCCGGTGCGCGCGCTGGTCGAGGATCGGCAGGGACGCCTGTGGCTGGCATTGTTCGGCGCCGGTCTCGCCATCTATCAACCGGGCGACGGCACGGTGCAGACGCTGCATCGCGATCCGCTGATGCCGGGCGCGCTGCCGGACGATTTCATCGCCCGCCTGCTGCTCGATCGCTCCGGCCTGCTGTGGGTCGGCGGCGACATCGGCGGGCTCGCCGTCACCGCGCCGGCGGGCGCGCAATTCCGCTACGTGACCGATCCGTCGCCGCTGCGCAACGGCATGAGCAACGACATCCGCGCCATCGCCGAGGACGGCAAGGGACGGCTCATGCTCGGCACCGACGGCGACGGTCTGAAACGCTACGATCCGGCGCGCGACAGCTTCGAGTACTTCGACGAGATTTTTCCCGCCGTCGCCGCGGCCGGGGAGCCGTTGCCGACCTGGCACGTGTTCGCGTTCGCGGATGCCGGCGGCGACAAGCTCTGGGTGGCCAGCAATCATGGCGCGTTCCTGTTCGATCCGGCCAGTCGCAAGGCCAGCGCCGTGCCGGTGGACGCCGAACACGGCAACGGTCTGCCGCAGGCGTACGTGCGCAGCGTGCTCGGCGCGCGCGACGGCAGCGTCTGGTTCGGCACCTACGATCGCGGCCTGGCCCGCTGGCAGCCCGGCGCCGGTGCCGCGGCCGGGCGTTGGGAAACCTTCCGCCACCAGGCCGGCCGCGCCGACAGTCTGGCGCACGATCGCGTGCTCGCGCTGTGCGAGGACGACGGCGGCCGCATCTGGATCGGCACCGCCGACGGCCTGTCCGTCTACGACCCGGCGCGGCGCGCACTGCGCACGTTCCGCCACGACGACGCCAACCCGGATTCGCTCACCGACAACCTGGTGCGGTCGCTGTACCAGAGCGGCGACGGCGCATTGTGGATCGGCACCCAGAGCGGCCTCGATCGCGTCGACGTGTCCGGCGCCGACACGATCCGCTTCCGCCACTACGCCACCCGCAACGGCCTGCCCGGCGGCACCGTGCTCGGCATCCTGGAGGACGCGCACCACAATCTGTGGATCAGCACCAACGCCGGCGTGGCCACGTACAATCGCGCGCTCGGCGCGTTCCTGTCGTTCGCCCTCAAGGACGGCTTGCAGGGCGCCGAATTCAACGCCGGCGCCGCGTTTCGTCGCGCCAACGGCGAGCTGGTGTTCGGCGGTCTGCACGGCATCAACCTGTTCCAACCCGACGCGGTGGCCCACAACACCTACCTGCCGCCGGTCGTCATCACCGGCGTGACCGTGGGCGACCATGCGTTCGCGATGCCGCCCGAACAGGCGCTGACCGTGGCGCAGGAACAGCGCGTCGTCCGGTTCGACTTCGCCGCGCTCGACTTCGCCGCGCCGCAGCGCAACCGCTTCGCCTATCGGCTGCAGGGATTCGATCCCGACTGGATCGATGCCGGCACGCGGCATACCGCGACGTACACCAATCTGCCGGCGGGCACGTATCGCTTCGAGGTGCGCGGCAGCAATGCCGATGGCGTGTGGAATCCCGAGGCGACCGCGGTCGCGCTCACCGTGCGCGCGCCGTGGTGGCTGCGCGGGCCGATGCAGACGCTGTACGGCGCGTTGGTGCTCGCGCTGCTGGCGGCGCTGTGGATCGGCTACCGGCGGCGGCGGCAACGCGAATTGCACCATCACCGCGAGTTGCGCGAACGCGAAGACCGCCTGCGTCTGGCGCTGTGGGGCTCGGGCGACGAATTCTGGGACTGGGACGTGCCGGGCGGTCGCATCCATCGCATCGTCGCCGATTCGGCGCAGGGCGGGCAACGCACGGAAACCCTGGCACTCGCGGAGTGGCGACAGCGCGTGGTGCACCCGGAGGATCAGGCGCGCGTGGAAACGCTGCTGCGCGAGCACATCGACGGCCAGCGCGATCACTTCGAGGCCGAATACCGCCAACGCAACGAGCGCGGCGACTGGAGCTGGGTGCTGGCGCGCGGCAAGGTCGCCGAGCGCGACGCCGACGGCAACGCCGTGCGCGTGTGCGGCACCGCGCGCGACGTCACCGCGGCACGTCTGGCCGAGGCCGATCGGCGCATCGCCAGCGAGGTGATCGACAGTATGAGCGAGGCGGTGAGCGTGACCGACCTCGAGTTCTGCTTCGTCTCGGTCAACCGCGCCTTCACCCGCATGTTCGGCTACAGCGAAACCGAGGTGCTCGGCCAGCCGGTGACGATCCTCAACTCCGCGCAGCATCCGCCGCGGCACTATCTCGCCATGCGCGAGGCGTTCCTGTCCACCGGCCACTGGCACGGCGAGCTTTGGCAGCGCCGCAAGAACGGCGAGGAATTCCTGAGCTGGGTGGAAGTGAGCGAGGTCAAGGACGCCGCCGGCCGCCGCACGCACTTCGTCAGCGTCACCAACGACATCACCGAACGCAAGCGCGCCGAGCAGGAGCTGCGTTATCTCGCCAACTACGACACGCTCACCGGCCTGCCGAACCGCGCCCTGCTCGGCGAACGCCTGGCGCATGCGGTGATCCGCGCGCGCCGCACCGGGCGGCGGGTGGCGGTGCTGTTCCTCGACATGGACCGCTTCAAGCACGTCAACGATTCGATGGGCCACGCCATCGGCGATCGCGTGCTCAAGGCGGTCGGCGAGCGTCTGCGCGCGAACGTGCGCGAAGGCGCGACGGTGGCGCGCCTCGGCGGCGACGAATTCACCGTGGTGCTCGAGGACATCCTGCACGCCGACGAACCCGAGCGCATCGCCGGCGAGCTGCTCGAGGTGTTCTCGCAGCCGCTCGAGCTCGAGAGCGGCCAACAAGTGGTGATCTCGCCGTCGATCGGCATCAGCCTGTACCCGGACCACGCCCAGGTGCCGACCGACCTCGTCAAGTTCGCCGACACGGCGATGTATCAGGCCAAGGAGGCCGGGCGCAACATGTACATGGTGTACACGCCGGCGATGGACGCCGCCGCGCGCCAGCGCGCCGGCATGCTGAGCGCGCTGCGCCTGGCGCTGGAGCGCAACGAGCTCAGCCTGGTGTATCAGCCGATGCTGGATCTCGACGCCGGACGCATCACCGGCGTCGAGGCGCTGCTGCGCTGGCGCAATCCCGAATTCGGCGACGTGCCGCCGGCCGTGTTCATCCCGCTCGCCGAGGAAGCCGGCCTGATCGAGCGCATCGGCGAGTTCGTGCTGTATCACGCCTGCGCGCAACTGCTCGAATGGGAGGAAAGCGGCCTGCCCGGCATCACCATGTCGGTGAATCTCTCCGCGCTGCAACTGCTGCGCCACGAGCTCACCCAGCGCCTGTGCGAGGTGCTGGCCGAGCTCAATCTGACCCCGCAGCAGCTCGAGCTCGAACTCACCGAGAGCGTGCTGATGGCCAATCCCGAACTGGCGATCCACACCCTCGATCGCCTGCACGCGCTCGGCGTGCGCATCGCCATCGACGACTTCGGCACCGGCTATTCCTCGCTCAGCTACCTCAAGCGCCTGCCGATCGACACGTTGAAGATCGATCGCAGCTTCGTCGGCGACATCACCACCGATCCGGACGACGAGGCGATCACCAAGACCATCATCTCCATGGCCCATTCGCTCGGTCTCGACGTGGTCGCCGAGGGCGTCGAGACGCTCGAACAACTGGAATACCTGCACGAACACGGCTGCGACGTGATCCAGGGCAACTGGCTGTCGCCGCCGCTGGTCGCCACCGCCTGCCTCACCTTCATCCGCGAGTTCCAGCGCAGCCGCGTGCCGCTGCACACGCGCCGGACGGTGCGTTGACCGCCTCCGGCCGGCCGCCTATAGTGCGGAACGTTTGGAGCGAGTCTTGCATCGCGATTGCCGCCGCCGCGACGGCGTGAGGGGTCTCTCGAGATGGCCGAATCGAATCCGACACTAGCCGAGCTCAACGACATCAGCCAGCGCCTGGATCGCCTGCTCGAGCTGTGCCAGCGCCTGGCCGAGGAGAATCGCAGCCTGCGCGCCAGCCAGGAGCAACTGGCGGCGGAACGCTCCAACCTGCTCGCGAAGAACGAACAGGCGCGCTCGCGCGTGGAAGCCATGATCGCGCGATTGCGCGCGCTGGAGAACAACGCATGAGCACGCAGACGGTCGCGGTCAGCATCCTCGACCGCGAATTCCTGATCGGTTGTTCGCCGGAGGAGCGGCCCGGGCTGATCGCGGCGGCGAGCTACCTCGACGGCAAGATGCGCGAAGTGCGCGCGGCGTCGCGCGCCCAGGGCATCGATCGCATCGCCGTCCTGAGCGCGCTCAACATCGCCCACGAATTTCTCCAATACAAGGAGCGCAGCGAGGCGGAGTCGCGCGCCTTGGCACAACATCTGCAAATGCTGCGCGCGAAGCTTGATGGTGCACTCGCCGCGCCGCTAAAATGAGCGCGCGTCCCCTGCGGTGCGCGACAGCGCATCCAAACATATTGCCTTGTTCCTATATACGACCCCGGGATGGCAGTGTTTGAGTCCGTGTGCAAGTCCGCCGCGAGCGGAAAGCCTGACGACCGACGAGCCTTCCCACCTGATCCTCGGGATCAAGGTCGTTCGGTGCGCATCGGCACTGCGGAGGGCGCCATGTTTCTTTCGCGCTGCGGCGCGTGAGCGTCGCTCCCGATCCGACCGAACTGCGCCGGCGAATGCGCGCGGCGCGCGCGCGCCTGCCCGCCGCCGCGCGCATCGCTGCGGGACAGGCGCTGGTCGGCGTGCTGGAGCGCTTGCCCGAGTTCCTCGTCGATGCGCGCGTGGCCGGCTACTGGGCGGTCAAGGGCGAGCTGCCGTTGCATCTGGTCTGCGCGCGGCTGCACGCACGCGGGCAGCGCTATCACTTGCCGGTGCTCGCCGACGACGGCACCCTGCGCTTCGCGGCCTGGCGCCCCGACGTGCCGATGCGCGCGAACCGCTACGGCATTCCGGAGCCGGCGGCGGATGCGCATACGCTGCTCCACCCCCGCGAGCTCGAACTCGTGCTGGTGCCGCTCGTCGCCTTCGACCGCCGCGGCCATCGGCTGGGCTCGGGCGCCGGCTACTACGATCGCAGCTTCGCATTCCTGCGCGGACGCACGCGCCCGACGCTGCCGCTGCTGGTCGGCATCGGCTACCAGTTCCAGGAAGTGCCGGAATTGCCGCCGCAGCCGTGGGACGTGCCGCTCGACTTCGTCGCCACCGACCGCGAACTGATCGCCTGCCACCCCGCCGACCGCTGAACCGGATGCCGCAGTCGCGTCGCCGCGTGCATCCCGCGACCGCGGTCTGCGACAATTCCGCCCGCTCCGCTGCCGGCGCCAGGCCATGAACCACTGGTTGATGAAATCCGAACCGGACGAATTCTCGATCGACGATCTCGCCCGGCGCGGCCGCGAGCCGTGGAGCGGCGTGCGCAATTACCAGGCGCGCAACTACCTGCGCGCGATGCGCCCGGGCGATCGCGTGTTGTTCTACCATTCGAGCTGCGCGGAGCCCGGCGTGGTCGGCCTCGCCGAAGTGGCGAGCGAACCCTATCCCGATCCGACCCAATTCGACCCGCGCAGCGACTATTTCGACGCCGCGAGCCGGCGTGAGGAACCGCGCTGGTCGCTGGTCGAGGTGAAATTCACCCGCAAGCTCCGCCGCACGATCCCGCTGCGCGAGCTCAAGAGTCGCAAGGAATTGCGCGGCCTCGCTTTGCTCCGACCCGGCAACCGGCTGTCGGTGCTGCCGGTGAGCAAGGCGCACTGGGATTGCATTCTCCGTCTGGAGTGAGCCGATGGCGACGTCCGCCGAGCGCGAAGAACAGAAACGTCAAGCCGCCGAGCGCGCGCTCGAGCGGGTCGAGCCCGGCAGCATCATCGGCGTCGGCACCGGCTCGACGGTCGCCTATTTCATCGACGCGCTCGGCCGGCATCGCGGCCGCATCGAGGCGGCGGTGTCGAGCTCCGAACAGAGCACCGCGCGGCTGCGCGAACGCGGCATCCGTGTGGTCGATCTGAACAGCGTCGGCGCGCTCAATCTGTACGTGGACGGCGCCGACGAGTGCGATCCGCACAAGCGTCTGATCAAGGGCGGCGGCGGTGCGCTGACCCGCGAGAAGATCCTCGCCGCGGCGTCGCGGACCTTCGTCTGCATGATCGACGCCGCCAAACGCGTGGACGTGCTCGGCCGCTTTCCGCTGCCGATCGAGGTGATCCCGATGGCGCGCGGTTACGTCGCCCGCGAACTGGTCCACCGCGGCGGCACGCCGGTGTGGCGCGACGGCTTCGTCACCGACAACGGCAACGTGATCCTCGACGTGCACGGCTGGCGCATCGACGATCCGGTCGCGCTGGAGACGGAACTGAACCAGATCGCCGGCGTGGTCTGTGTCGGCCTGTTCGCCCGGCGACCCGCCGACGTCGTGCTGATCGGCGATCGCGAGATGACCTAGCGCCGACGCGGCTAGCCCTGCTTTTCGAGCTGGCGGATCATGCCCGACAGCCCGCCGTGCAGCGCGAACACCTGGAAGCCGAGCTTGCTCAGGACGAACGCGGCCGCCGCGCTGCGCTCGCCGGTGTTGCAGTAGACGATGTACTTCTTGCTGCGGTCGAAATCGGCGACGCTCTCGCGCAGAGTATATAATGGCACATTTTGCGCGCCCTTGATCGCGCGTTCGGCGTGCTCCTCGGGCATGCGCACGTCGAGCACCACGGCGCCCTGGCGCGCCAGGATCGAGGCCATGCCGGGCGTCAGCCACTCCACCACCGGCGGTTTCATCACTTCGTCGAACGCCTTCTTCGACAGGCGCATGAGTTTGCCGTCCTTGATCATGGTGACGGTGGCGTTGCGCACGGTGTTGGCGAGCAACGCGTCCTCGCCGAAGGTATCGCCGCGCACGAGATAGGCGACGATCGCGTTGCCGGTCTCCAGACTCTTCGACACCGAAGCTGCGCCCTCTTTGATCACGTAGAAGTAGTCGGCCTCCTCGCCCTCACGGATGATCACATCACCGCTCGCGACCGCGATCTCCTCGAAGCGCTGGAACATGCGCTCGATATTGCCGGTCGGCAGCTTGTGCAGCGCGCGCGACTGCAGCAGGCGGAACACCCAGCGGTTGGCGTCGGGGGCGGGGTCGAAGTGGCGGAAGTTCTCCGCGCGCGAGAGCTGATCCCAGGTCTGGATCTTCTCCAGATAACGGCGATCGAGCTTGACGATCGTCGCGGTGAACGAGGTCACGGTCGCGGTGAAGCGCCGCGGCTGCAGATCGCCGAGCGCGTAGCGTCCCTGCAGGGTGCTGGCGTCGCTTTCCTTGGTCTTGCCGTCCGGGTAGTCGCCACGCACCCGCCCGCTCAGCAGGAAGATGGTGTGTTCGTCGCTGTCGCCGGCGCGGAACAGCACCGTGCCGCGCGCCACTTCCTCGACCTGCGCTTCACGCGCCAACTGTTCCAGATTTTCCGCGCGCAACTTGTCGAGCGGATAGAACCGGGCAAGATCGCTGGCTTCGATGCTCATGCACACCCCCGACGACGTCGCCGCAGAGTGTAGCCGGGCACCGTCGGCGTGGGAATTCCTCGCCGGTCCGCGCGTCGCGCGCGCCCGCCGGGACGGGGACGCGGCCTTCGCGATCCGCCGCGAAGTGGCCCTGGACCCGCCCCGCGCCTCTGCTATGGTGCCGCACGTGGCGGACGCGACGGCGACCATGCAAGCGCAATGGGCGGCGCAGGTGCGGCGGGAGGGCTACGCCTTCGTGCCGGCCGTCGCGATGCGCGCCTTGCTCGAACGCACCGCCGCGCTGTCCGACTGGGACGCGCTCGCCGCGAGTTGGGATCGTCTGGCGGAAGACACCTATCTGGCGCGCACCGGGCGCTATCGTCGACGGCGGCATGCGGTGTTCAGCGTGCATGCCGACGGTACGGTCGTGCACCAGCCGCATCAACCCCACTACCAGAGTCCAGTCTACAACCCGTTGCAAGGCGGCATCGAGCGCTGGTTCGAGCCGATCGAGTCCGCGCTCGCGCTCGGCGCGAGCCTGCGCTGTCTCTTGCAGTTCGGCGCGCGGTTGTTCGGATCGCTGGCGCCGAGCGTGCGCGTCTGGCGCGTGGAAGCCCATCAGTTCCGCATCGAAGCGCGCGCCGACATGCCGGGTCAGCCGACGCCGGAGGGCGTGCATCGCGACGGCGTCGATTACGTGCTGGTGCTGCTGATCGCGCGCCACAACGTCGCCAGCGGCACGACCACGATCCACGCGGCGGATCGTCGCCTGCTCGGCAGTTTCACCTTGACCGAAACGTTCGACGCTGCGCTGGTCGACGATGCGCGCGTATTCCACGGAGTGACGCCGGTGCATGCGCTGGATCCGGCACGGCCGGCGTATCGTGACGTGCTGGTCATCACCTTCGCGCGCAAGTCCGGCGACGAGGCGCCGCCTCCGGCGTGAACGCCGCGCAACAAAAAACCCCCGGGGATGAACCGGGGGTTTGGGGAGGAGCGCCCAGCGGTGACCTACTCTTGCATGGCTTGAGCCACACTACCATCGGCGCGGGCGCGTTTCACTGCCGAGTTCGGGATGGGATCGGGTGGGAC